>NZ_CP097322.1:719000-1078500 GCF_023515955.1 Streptomyces sp. RerS4 | reverse complement strand
TCGTCCTGGCCAGCGGCAGCCGCCTGGTACGGCCCACCCTGCCCGGAGCCGAGCTGCTGTTCGACGTGGACGCCCTGGACTCCGCCACCGCCCTCGACACCCACCTGCGCGGTCTGCCCGCCCGTCCGGCGGGGCCCGGCCGGTACACGGCCGTGGTCGTCGGCTCCGGCTTCACCGGCCTGGAGACGGCCACCGAACTCGTCGGCCGCCTGCGCGCGCTCGCCGCCCCGCACGGGGCCGAGGCCGAGGTCCGCGTGGTCCTGCTCGAACGGGCCGACACCCTCGCGCCCGGCCTCGGCGAAGGCCCCCGCCCGGTCATCGCCGGGGCGCTCGACACCCTCGGCGTCGAGACCCGGCTCGGCACCTCGCTCGCCCGGGTCGAACCCGACGCCGCCGTCCTGTCCGACGGAACCCGGCTGTCCGCCCGTACCGTCGTGTGGACCGGCGGGGTCCGCGCGAGCGCGCTCACCACCCTGCTCCCGGCCCCCCGCGACCCGCTGGGGCGCCTGGAGGTCGACGAGTTCCTCCGGGTGCGCGGCGTCCCCGGGGTGTACGCGGCCGGCGACACCGCCGCCGCGCGCGCCGACTCCGGGCACCTCACCCTGCCGAGCTGCCAGTACGCGATCCCGCTCGGCAAACACGCCGGACACAACGCCGCCGCGAGCCTGACGGGCGCCGAACCGCTGCCGTTCGCCCCCGCCCCCTACGTCACCACCCTGGACCTCGGCGACGCCGGCGCCGTGTCCACCACCGGCTGGGAGCGCACCGTACGGCTCACCGGAGCCGAGGCCAAGACCCTCAAGCGGACCCTCACGAGTGAGTGGATCCGTCCCCCGCTGGACGACGCCGACGAACTGCTGCGCCAGGCCGACCCCGCCTTCCGCACCCGCCGCCCGGCCGCCACCGCCTGAGCCGGCCCCCCGAAACCCCGAACTTCCCGAACCCCCCGAACTTCCCGAACCCCCCGAACTTCCCTGACTTCCCTGACTTCCCGAACCGGAGATCCCCGCATGATCAGCAGACGCACCGTCCTCAGAGCCGGCGCAGCGACCGGCGTCACCGCCCTCGCCGCCTCCGGCGTGGCCCTCGTCCCCGCCGCCTTCGCCGGCGGCCCCGCCCCCTTCGACACCCTCCGCGCCCGCCTCACCGGCGACCTGATCCTCCCCGCCGATCCCGGCTACGACCACGCCAAGCAGCTCCAGATGGCCCGCTACGACGTGATCCGCCCGCAGGCCGTCGCCTACTGCGCCAACAGCGCCGACGTCGTCCACTGCGTCCGCTTCGCCCAGGACCACGGCCTGCCCACCGCCGTCCGCAGCGGCGGCCACAGCCAGGCCGGCTACTCGACCACCACCGGCCTCGTCATCGACGTGTCCCGGCTGAACAGCATCCGCCCCGGTCGCGGCACCGTCCGCCTCGGCCCCGGCAGCCAGGGCGTCGACATCCTGAACACCCTGGCCCCCCTCGGCCTCCAGCTCGGCTCCGGCACCTGCCCCACCGTCGCCGTCGGCGGTTGGGTCCAGGGCGGCGGGCTCGGACTGACCGCCCGCGCCTTCGGCATGGGCAGCGACCGGCTCGTCTCGGCCCGGGTCGTCCTCGCCGACGGCTCGATCGTCGACGCCTCCGCCGACTCCCACCCCGACCTGTACTGGGCCCTGCGCGGGGGCGGCGGCGGCAACTTCGGCGTGGTCACGGACATCGAGCTGCGCCCCGTATCAGTGCCCTCCATGAGCGTGTACACCCTCACCTTCGACGGGGCCCACGCCGTCGACGTGATCCTCGCCTGGCAGGACTGGATCACCGAAGGCCCCCGCGAACTGGCCTCCGAGCTGCTCGTCCTGCTCCCCGAGGACTCCCCCGAGGGCACCGCGCCGACCGTTGTCGTCTCCGGCGCCTACCTGGGCGCGCGGGCCATCGCCGACCGTCACCTCGACCGGCTCGTCCGGGCCGCCGGTCGGCCGAGCGCGAGCCGCGAGGTCGCGGAGCTCCCGTACCAGCAGGCCATGATGAAGGTCTACGGCTGTGGGGACGCCGCCGTCGAGGAGTGCCACCGCATCGGCTACTCGCCCCGCGCCCGGCTGCCCCGCGAGAACTACGCCACCTACCGCAACGTCTACTTCAACCAGCGGTGGAGCCGCGCCACCGCCGAGGCCGCCCTCGCCGTCCTGCACACCGACCCGCAGCCCGGCCAGTTCCGCTTCCTGGGGCTCTTCTCCTACGGCGGCCGGATCAACGAGGTCGCCCCCGGCGCCACCGCCTTCGTCCACCGCGACGTGCTGTTCGAAGCGGGCTTCCAGGTCGGGCTCGCCGTCCCCGAGCCGGCCCGCGAGCAGCGCGAACGCGCCCAGGCCTGGGTCGACGGCGGGTACGCGAGCCTGTACCCGCGCTCCAGCCGGCGCTCGTACCAGAACTACATGGACCCGGCGCTCACCAACTGGCGCGAGGCCTACTACGGTCGCAACTACGCCCGCCTCCAGAGCGTCAAGCGGACCTACGACCCGCACCGCTTCTTCCGCTTCGCCCAGGCCATCGACTGAAAGCACCGAAGCGACCGTCCGGCGGCCCCGCCTCGCGCGGCGGGGCCGCGTGCCCGACGATGCGTACATGGACGACGACGCCGGCGCCGACGGGCCCGGTCGGGGCCTCGCCGACCCGACGCCCCCGCCCGAGGCCGAACCGGGCCTGAAGGCCGACGCGATCGGCTTCCTCGACGCGCTCGTCATCGGCCTGAACTCCACCTCGCCGGCGTACTCGCTGGCCGCCGTCATCGGCCCCATCGTGGCCCTCGCCGGCCTCTACGCGCCCGGCGTGATGCTGGCGTCGTTCGTACCGATGCTCCTGATCGCCGCCGCGTTCTACTACCTGAACCGGGTCGACCAGGACTGCGGCACCACCTTCTCCTGGGTGACCCGGGCCATGGGCCCCTGGGCGGGCTGGCTCGGCGGCTGGGCCATCGCCATGACCGGCGTCCTGGTCATCGGCTCCCTCGCCGACGTCGCCGTCCACTTCGGGCTCCTCGCCGCCGGCCTCGACGACTGGGCCGCCAGCGCATGGGTCCGCCAAGGCCTCACCGTCGTGGTCATCCTCGCCATGACGGCCGTCTGCGTCATCGGCACCGAGATGTCCGCCCGGGTCCAGGACGTCCTGATCCTCGCCCAGGTCTTCTTCCTGCTCGTCTTCGCCGTCGTCGCGCTCTACCGCGTCTACGCCGGCACCAGCACCCTCGACGGAACCACCCCCTCCCTCGGATGGCTCAACCCCTTCGGCGCCGGCGGCACCGCCCTCACCGGCGGCCTGCTGCTCGGCGTGTTCATCTACTGGGGCTGGGAATCGGCCGTGAACCTCACCGAGGAGGTCCACGACTCCGCCACCGCCCCCGGCAAGGCCGGCATCTGGTCGACCATCGTCCTGCTCGTCACCTACCTGTCCGTCGGCTACGCCGTCGTCGCCTACGCGGGCACCGAGTTCCTCGCCGCGAACGCCGCCGAGGAGGAGGCCGTCTTCGCCGTCCTCGCCCACGAGGTCATGGCCGGCTGGGACTGGATGGTGCTCCTCGCCGTGTGCACCTCCGCGCTCGCCTCCACCCAGACGACGATCATCCCCGCCTCCCGCACCGCCCTGTCCATGGCCCGCCGGCACGCCCTGCCCCCGCACCTCGCCCACATCCACCCCCGCTTCCGCACCCCGGACGTCAGCACGTGGTGGGTGGCCGTCATCGCCATCGGCTGGTACCTCGTCGTCAACCGCATCAGCGAGAACGCCCTGCTGGACTCCCTGACGGCGCTCTCCCTGCTCATCGCCTTCTACTACGCGCTCACCGGCCTGGCCTGCGCCGTGTACTACCGCCGCCACCTGCTGGAGAGCCCGCACAACCTGCTGCTGATCGGCGTCGGCCCGCTCGTCGGAGCCGGCCTGCTGGCCTGGCTGCTGGTGGAGTCCGTCCACGACATGTCGAACCCGGAGAACTCCGCGAGCGGCGTCTCCTGGTTCGGGCTCGGACCGCCGCTCGTCATCGGGATCGGCATCGCCGTCGTCGGCGTGCTCCTCATGTGCTTCTGGCGGATCCGCGACGGCCGGTTCTGGCGGGAGCGGCGCGGCGTGGTCGATCCGGCGCTGGTCCACCGCAGGAAGAGTTGACCGACCCCGCAGCCGACGAGCCGACGAGCCGGAAGCCGATGACCGGGAGAGCCGAGGAGACCCGATGTCCGTGGTCCTGGGATACGACGAATCACCCGGCGCCGAACGCGCCCTGCGGGTCGCCCTGGAGGTGGCCGCCGCCTTCGGCGAACCCCTGGTCCTCGTCTACGGCGCCGCCGCGCCCGGCGGCGGCGGCGAGGAGTACCGGGCCCACCAGGAAGCCGTCCGCCAGGCCGGCCGCAGCGCCCTGGCGCGGGCCGTCGCCGCCGCCGACGAGGCGGGCGTCCCCTCGACCGTCGAGGTCGTCGACGAGAAGCCCGCCCAGGCCCTGCTCGACGCCGCCGAACGCCACGGGGGCCGGGTCATCATCGTCGGCAGCTGGGGCGACAGCCCCCTGCGCGGCGCCCTCCTCGGCTCGACCCCGCACAAGCTCCTGCACCTGTCCCGGGTGCCGGTCCTCTGCGTCCCGACCGAGGAGGAGTCCTAGGACGCGCCGCCCTTGGCGAACTTCTCCCACTGGGCGGTGACGATCTCCTGCGGGACCCCGCCGAAGTCGGTCGTCGCGATGTGGTCGGAATCGAAGGACAGGGTCACCGAACCCGAGCGCACCAGCGTCAAGTACTGGTACAGGGAGATCTTCTCGTCCTTCACGTCCCGCGTCACGATCCGGTACGCGCGGGCCTCGTCGCCGATCGCGGGCGCGTTGACCTCCTCCACGCGCAGCACCTTGGCCTCGGCCAGCGCGCGGTCCTCGGTGTAACCGCCCGCGCAGCTCTTGCCGGCCTCCGCCAGTGAGGCCATGGCCGCCTTGGCGGCGCTCTCGTGCGGGTAGGAGCGCAGGAGGATCGCGGTGCTCACGTCGAGGGGCTTGTCGGGGACCCGTACGGAGCCGTACGCCTGCGCGGTGTGGCCCGCCTTGCCCAGGGTGGTCAGGGGAGTGCAGTGCGCCGGGGTGGCTTCGTAGATCTCGCTGAAGGGCTCGTCGAGCACGGGCTCGGAGACCTCGTAGCGGCCGACCCGGGTGGCGGGCGTCAGGAGGAGTTCCTTCAGCCGGTCCGCGCCCGGTCCCGGGATGCCGACGGGGCTCGGGCTCGCCGAGGGGCTCGCGGCCGCGCTCGCACTCGCACCGGCACTCGCACCGGCACCCGCTTCGGCCCGGTCGCCGCCCGCGCCCCCCGCGCCCCCCGCGCATCCGGCCGTACCGACCGCCAGGGCCGCGACGGCGGCGAGGCCCGCCACCCGTCGGATCGTTCCGCTGTTCCCCACCACGCGCATGCCGCCGCCGTCCCCCGTTGATCGTGCCGAAAGGCCGATTGTGCAGCACGCCCGGCGGTCCGTACGCGGCGGGAGTCGGTTGCGGGTCAGGCGCGCACGACCCGGGCCGGGTACGTGGGCGTTCCATTGGCCCGCCCTGGCCCACGGATGGCTCGTACCGCTGGGCCAATGGCCCACCTGTTACCGGCTCACTTGAGCCAACGCACCCCGGATGCTTATCTGTGCAGTATCCATGTACTTACGGCGCCACGCCGGACGGCAACGAGGCCGCTCCAACCGTGGCGCCTTCGCCGTGCCCCGACACCGCCCACCACCCCGGGCGGCAGGCGGCCCGGCGTGCTCCATCGCAAGGGGGGCGGCACACCGCCGTGAAGAGGATGTTCGTGGCTCCGGATCCGGGGCGCCTGAGGCTCAGGAACTCGGCTCGCGCCGTCGTCGGCGTGGGGCTCGCCGTCGCCGTCTCCGAACTGGCGGGACTCTCCCTGACCGCCTCCATCACCGGCGGGCTCGCCGCCCTGCTGGCCCTCTTCACCGTCATGGACCCGACCGTCCGCGCCCAGCGGGTGACCACCGCCCTGCTGCCCGCCGCCGGCTTCCCCGTCCTGGCGCTCGCGACCACCCTGCACGGGATGCCGCCCGTCCGCGACGCGGCCTTCCTCGCCGTGGTCTTCGCCGGGGTCTACGCCCGCCGCTGGGGGCCGCGCGGCCACGCCCTCGGGATCTTCGGCTTCATGATGTTCTTCGTCACCCAGTTCCTGCACGCCCTCCCCGCCCAGCTGCCCGAGCTGTACGCCGCCGTCGGACTGGCCCTGCTCGCCTCCGGCGCCGTCCGCTTCCTCCTCTGGCCCATCGAACGCCGCACCCCGCCCGCCCCCGCCCCGCCCGCCCTGCCCGGCACCGGACTCGGCCGGCCCACCACCCGGCAGGCCTTCCAGGCCACCGCCGCCTGCGGCTTCGCCCTGGCCATCGGCCAGGCCCTGTCCGAGGACCGCTGGTACTGGGCCGTCGGCACCGCCTGGTGGATCTTCGTCAACACCGCCTCGCGCGGCGAGACCCTGGTGCGGGGCTTCCGCCGGGTCCTGGGCACCGTGATCGGCATCGCCGCCGGACTGCTGATCGCCGTACCGCTGCACGGGGCGCCCGCGCCCACCGCCGCGCTCGTCGCCGTCTGCGTCTTCGGCATCTTCTACACCGCGGCCCCCTCCTACTCCTGGATGATGTTCTTCGTCACCGTCATGGCCGGACTCCTGTACGGCCTCCTCGGCGTCCTGCACCCCGGCCTGCTGCTCCTGCGCTTCGAGGAGACGGCCGTCGGCGCGCTCGGCGCCGCCCTCGCCGTCGTCCTCGTCCTGCCCGTCACCACCCACGCCACGAACGACGCCTGGATCCAGCGGGCCCTGCGCCGCGTCCACGCCGCGACCGCCGAGGCCACCGCCCGCCTCGCCGGCTCCCCGACCGCCGACCCCGGCCCGCACGCCGCCGAGCTGGAGGCCCTGCTCGCCCGCGTCCGGATGGCGCTCGCCCCGCTCGTCCACCCGCTGAGCCCCTTCCGCGCCCGCAAGGCCCGCGCCCGCGAGGTGATCGCCCTGCTCGACGACTGCTCCCGCGAGGTACGCGGACTCGTCGCCGTCGCCGCCGACCCGGACGCCTCCCACGACGCCCGCCTCGCCGCCGCCTGTTGGCGCGTCGAGGCCGCCGTCGAAGCCCTCACCGCGGGCGCCCCCGCACCCACGCCCGAGCCCCTCCCGCACGCCCCCGAGGCCGGTCCCGCCCTGGCCCACCTCCACGGCCTGGAACGCGCCCTCACCGCCCTGGCCCACCCCCTCCACAGCTCCCGCCCGTCCCCGTTGGTCGACGCCTAGGAAGCCTCCGGAGGTACCGTCGGGGACGGGGTCGTAGCGGGCCCCAACTCCCGGACGGGCGGGGATGATACGTCGGCTGCGACCCCCTCCGCAGGCCGACAGGTGAAGACCACTCGGACGTGTACTCCGGCCCTCGCATCCCCGCAGCGCTGACCTGCGGCATGTACAACGGGTGATTGTTCATTGCACATTCATCCGGCATGTACAGGGTGGATCTGGTCGGACAGGGGGTAACCGCCCGGGATGGAAACACTTCAACAGCACTCCGACGCCGCTCAGGTGTGGGAGGAAGCCGAGGAGTTCATCCGGCTCTTCCATCGGGAGAACCGGGAAGCCGGTGATCCGAGGGCCAGGCTGGCCGCCGTACGGGCCGAGCTCGCGGAGACCGGCACCTACCGCCACACCCCGGAGGAGCTGGTCCACGGCGCCCGGGTCGCCTGGCGCAACAGCAACCGCTGCATAGGCCGGCTCTACTGGAACTCCCTGCGGGTCCGCGACCGCCGCGAGCTGACCGAGGGTTCGGAGATCGCCGACGAGTGCTTCGAGCACCTGCGGGAGGCCACCAACGGCGGCCGTGTCCGCCCCACCATCACCGTCTTCGCCCCCGACGCCCCCGATCGCCCGGGGCCGCTGATCTGGAGCGAGCAGCTGGTGCGCTACGCCGGCTACGGCGACCACCCCTCCGTCACCGTCGGCGACGCCCGCAACGCCCCGCTCACCGAGGCCCTCCTGCGGCTCGGCTGGTCGGGCGGCGCCGGCACCCCCTTCGATCTCCTCCCGCTGGTGGTCCAGGGCGTGAACGACAAGCCCCGGTGGTTCGACACCCCGGCGGACGCCGTGCTGGAGGTGCCGATCCGCCACCCCGACGCGCACGACGACTGGTCCGACTGGGACCTGCGCTGGCACGCGGTCCCGGCCATCTCCAACATGTGCCTGGAGATCGGAGGCATCCACTACCCGGCCGCGCCCTTCAACGGCTGGTACATGGGCACCGAGATCGGCGCCCGCAACCTCGCCGACACCGACCGCTACAACCTCCTGCCCGCCGTCGCCCGCCGGTTGGGCCTGGACCTCTCCAGCGACCGTTCCCTCTGGAAGGACCGCGCGCTGGTCGAGCTCAACCGGGCGGTGCTGGACTCCTTCGACCGGGCCGGGGTCACCATCGCCGACCACCACACCGAGTCCCGGCGCTTCCTGAACCACCTGGAGCGCGAGGAGCGCAAGGGGCGCGAGGTGGGAGCCGACTGGTCCTGGATCGTCCCGCCGATCTCCGGATCCGCGACCCCGGTCTTCCACCGGACGTTCGAGGACCGTCCCAGCACCACGGCTTACGTGCATCACGTCGGGGCCCAGGAGCGGGCCAAGGGACGGGACTTGGTCTAGACCTTCTGTTACCGTCTCCGGCAGGATCCGGGACGGCGGAGAGAGGGGCACCAGTGAACGGCGCGGGCAGGACGGACGGTACCGAAGGTACGAGCCGAAGCGGCGGACACCGGGCCTACATCGGCTCGTTCACCTCGGGGGGCGGCCGCGGTGTCCTCACCGCGACCGTGGATCCGGTCACCGGGGCGCTGACCCCGCTCGCGGTGACCGGCACCCTGCCGGACCCCTCGTACCTGGCGCTGGATCGAAGCAGCGGTGTGCTCTACGCGGTCAGCGAGAGCGACGAAGGGGCGGTGGGGGCCTTCCGCACCACCGCCGGGGGACTCGCCGCGCTGGGCCCCGCCGTCCCCGTCGCCGGCTCCGGCCCCACCCACATCGCGCTCGCGGGCTCGCGCCTGCTGACCGCCAACTACACGTCCGGCAGCGTCAGCAGCCTGCCCCTCGACGCCGAAGGAACCCCGCGGGGCCCGGCCACCGTCCTCGCCCACACCGGCGCCGGCCCCGACGCGGCCCGGCAGGAGGGCCCGCACGCCCACCAGGTGGTGCCCGACCCCACCGGCCGCTGGGTGCTGAGCGTGGACCTCGGCACCGACTCCGTACGGGTCTGCGCGCTCGACCCGGCCGACGGCGCGCTCCGCGTGCGCGCCGAGGTCGCGCTGCGCGCCGGGACCGGACCGCGCCACCTGGCCTTCCACCCCTCGGGCGCGGTGGTCTACGTCCTGCACGAGCTGGAGCCGCAGCTGACCGTCTGCCGCTGGAACGCGAACGCCGGGCTGTTGGAACCGCTCCGCGAGGTTCCGCTCGCCCCCGAGGGCGCTCCGGACGGCGTACGGGCCTACCCCTCGGCGGTCGTCGCCGCGCCGGACGGCCGCTTCCTGTGGGTGGCCGTGCGAGGCACCGACACCCTGGCCACCTTCTCCCTCACCGCGGACCCGACGCTGCCCCGGCTCACGGACACGACCTCGAGCGGCGGGAGTTGGCCGCGCGACCTCGCCGTCGACCCCTCGGGGCGCCGGCTCTACGCGGCCAACGAACGCTCCGGGGAGGTCGTCTGGTTCGACGTGGACCCCGAGAGCGGCCGGCCGCGCCGCTCCGGCGCCCTCCCCGTGCCCGCCGCGACCTGCGTGGTGTTCGGCTGAGGGTGCGGGCCCCGACACGCTACGAGGGCCCGTACCCGGACGTCACGGGTGCGGGCCCTCGTCGTAGAGGTGCGTCAGTGCGCGGCGGCGTTCAGGCTGATCCCGAGGGCGGCGCTGAACTGCGCGACGGCGAGCTTGCCGAGGGCCGGGTAGGCGCCGAGCACCTCGGCCGCGGCGCAGTCGGCCTCCTTGCAGGCGGTGTCCAGCAGCCCGTCGGCGGCCTCGGGGCCGATCAGGTAGGGCGCCAGGGCCAGCTGCGTCGATCCGGAACCGCGCAGCTCGGCGGCGACGGCGGCCACCGAACCCTCCTGGTCCAGCGCGGCGGCGATGACGGGCACCGCGAGGCGGGCCGCCAGCAGCATGCCGGTGATCCCGGCGGCCTGGACGGCCTCCTCGCCACCGGTGGTGGCCAGGATGATGCCGTCGGCGGCGGTGGCCACGGTGAACAGGCGGGCCCGGTCGGCGCGGGCCAGCCCGGCCTCCGACAGGCGCACGTGCAGGCCCTCGGCGAGCAGCGGGTGCGGGCCGAGTACGTCGGCCAGTTCGGCGGCGGCGGAGGAGTCCATCAGCGCCTGGCGCACCCGGCGCAGCAGATCGCCGTCCGGGCCGGCCAGCAGGGGTACCACGACGGCGTCCGGGCCGGTCGGCGCGGGCACCTCCTGGCCGGTCGCGCGGGCGAACTCCGCGCGCGCGTTCCGCTCGTCGGCGACGGCCGTCAGCACGCCGGAGAGCGAGGGGAACTCGGAGCCCTCCGAGTCGTCACCCTCCAGGTAGCCGATGCGGGCGTCCAGGCCGGGCAGCTCGGAGCGGCCGATGCTGAGGATCTCTTCCGCGAGCCCTCGCGAGGCGGCCGAGGGGGCACCGGGCACGGCGAGCACCAGCGCGGGGGCGCCCTCGGGCGCCACCGCGGGCTCGGGCCGGCGGTGCCGCCCGGTCTGGCGGGGTCGCGGCATTCGTACGGGCAGGCCGTTTGCGGGCCCAGTGGGGGAGCTCATGGCGCCGCATGCTACTGGGTTATCGGAACGGGGTGTTCGGGCAGGGCCTGGTCAGGCGGTATCTGTCCGTATTTATCCGGTGAATGTCCGCGTTCCATGTCATATACGGTTCAACCGATTGAGGGCAGGCGCCAGTCGACGGGCTGTGCTCCCTGACGCGCCAGCAGCTCGTTGACCCTGCTGAAGGGCCGCGAGCCGAAGAAGCCGTTCCCGGCGGACATGGGGGAGGGGTGGACGGACTCCACCGCCGGCAGCTCGCCCAGCAGCGGCCGCAGGTTGCGGGCGTCGCGCCCCCACAGCACCGACACCAGCGGCGTGCCGCGCGCGGCCAGGGCGCGGATGGCCTGCTCGGTGACCGCCTCCCAGCCCTTGCCCCGGTGGCCGCCGGTCTTGCGGGGCGCGGTGGTCAGCGCGCGGTTGAGCAGCAGCACGCCCTGCCGTGTCCACGGCGTCAGGTCGCCGTTGGCGGGACGGGGCAGCCCGAGGTCGGTGTGCATCTCGCGGAAGATGTTGTCCAGGCTCGGCGGCACGGGCCGCACGTCCGGCGCGACCGAGAAGGACAGGCCCATCGCGTGCCCCGGGGTGGGGTACGGGTCCTGTCCGACGATCAGCACCTTCACCTCGTCGAAGGGCTGCTGGAACGCGCGCAGCACGTTCGCCCCCGACGGGAGGTAGGTGCGGCCCGCCGCGATCTCGGCGCGCAGGAAGTCGCCCATCGCGGCGATCTGCGTGGCCACCGGCTCCAGAGCACGGGCCCAGCCCGGCTCGACGATCTCGTTCAACGGTCGTGCTGCCATGGTTGATCACTCTACTGGCCCACACCGACAGCGGAATCCGCCTCGGTCGGGCGGCGGCTCGGCTCGGCTCGGCTGGGCTGGGATCGGCTGGGCTGGGCTCGGCTCAGCTCAGGACGGCCGCCCGTACGCACAGGACGTCCGGCAGGTGCCCGGCCAGGAGTCGCCAGCTGTCGCCGTCGTCGTGGCTCGCGTACAGCTCGCCGTTGCGGTTGCCGAAGTAGACGCCCGCCGGGTCCGCGTCGTCCGTGCACAGGGCGTCGCGCAGCACGGTGCCGTAGTGGTCCTCGTCCGGCAGGCCCCGGGAGAGCGGTTCCCAGTCGGCGCCCGCGTCCCGGGTGCGGAAGACCCGGCAGCGGTGCTCCGCCGGGACGCGGTCGGAGTCGGCGTTGAGGGGGAAGACGTAGGCGGTGTCGGGGTGATGGGGGTGGGCGGCGACGGCGAACCCGAAGTCGGAGGGCAGCCCGGCGCCGATGTCGGTCCACTCGGCCCCGGCGTCGTCGCTGCGGTAGACACCCCAGTGGTTCTGGAGGTACAGCCGGTCCGGGTTCCCCGCGTCCTGGGCGATCTTGTGGACGCACTGGCCGAACTCCGGTCGCGGGTCCGGCAGGAACACCGCCGAGACGCCGTGGTTGGACGGGGTCCAGCTCTTGCCGCCGTCCAGGGTGCGGAAGACGCCGGCGGTGGAGACGGCCACCGTCACGGCGTCCGGATCGGTCGGGTCGGTGATCACCGTGTGCAGGCCCTCGCCGCCGCCGCCCGGCACCCACGCGGAGCGGGTCGGATGCTCCCACAGCGGGCGGATCAGCTCGAAGGACTCGCCCCGGTCGGTCGAGCGGAACAGCGCGGCCGGTTCCGTACCGGCGTACACCACGTCGGGGGCCTCGGGGCCCGCCGGGTGCAGCTGCCAGACGCGCTCCAGGGAGGCGCCGGTGTCCTGCGGGAACTTCACGGCGGGCGCGGCCGGCTCCCGCCAGGTCGCGCCCAGGTCGTCCGAGGTGAAGACGGACGGTCCCCAGTGCGCGCTGTCCCCACCAACGAGGAGGCGCGGCGTCGGCCCGCGCCGGTCGATGGCGACGGCGGACACGGCCTGGGCGTTGAAGTGCGGGCCGTCGAACTCCCACGGACCATCCCCCCGCCGCCGGCCGATGAACAGCCCCTTACGGGTCCCCGCGAGCAGTAGCAGATCGGTCATGGCCGATACCTCCGGACGTTCGAGCCCACACGGTTCATCGCTGCGCCTTTTGGGCCAGTGTGCACCCGACCGCCGACAACGCGACGGCGCGGCACACGGGCGACGACCTTCTTTGTACGGGATCTCTCGTACTACGAGAGATTTCGTAGTACGGTGTCTCTCGTACTTAGCGCCGATCCCCGGTGCGTGTCCGGTGACATCTGGAGTCCTGCCATGAGTGCTGCGCCCGCCGCGTTCGCCACCCTGTTCCAGCCCTACACCCTCCGCTCGGTGACCATCCCGAACCGGATCTGGATGGCCCCGATGTGCCAGTACAGCGCCGAGGCCTTCGGCCCGAACGCCGGCGTGGCACACGACTGGCACTTCACCCACTACGCGGCCCGCGCCACCGGTGGCACCGGCCTGATCATCCAGGAGGCCACCGCCGTCTCCCCGGAGGGCCGCATCAGCCCCTACGACCTCGGCATCTGGAACGACACCCAGGTCGAGGCGCTGCGCCGGATCACCACCTTCGTCAAGGCCCAGGGCTCGGTCCCCGGCATTCAGATCGGCCACGCCGGCCGAAAGGCGTCCACCGACCGCACCTGGAAGGGCGGCGCCCCCGTCGGCCCCGACGGCGACGGCTGGCTGCCCAGCGCCCCGAGCCCCGTGCCCTTCGCGGAGGGCCACCCGGTGCCGCACGAGCTCACCGTCGAGGAGATCCGCGAGATCACGGACCAGTTCGCGGCCGCCGCCGGGCGCGCGCTCGCCGCCGGCTACGAGGTGCTGGAGATCCACGGCGCCCACGGCTACCTCATCGGCGAGTTCCTCTCCCCGCACAGCAACCGGCGCACCGACTCCTACGGCGGCTCCTTCGAGAACCGCACCCGCTTCGCCGTCGAGGTCGTCGACGCCGTCCGCGCGGTGTGGCCCGAGGAACTCCCGCTGTTCTTCCGGATCTCCGCCACCGACTGGCTGGACGGGGACGGCTGGACGGCCGACGAGACCGTCCGGCTCGCCGACCTGCTGCGCGAGCACGGCGTCGACCTGCTCGACGTCTCCACGGGCGGCCTGGCCCCGCACGTGAAGATCCCCGTCGGCCCCGGCTACCAGGTGCCCTTCGCGGCCCGCGTCAAGGCCGAGACCACCCTGCCCGCCGCCGCCGTCGGCCTGATCACCGAACCCGAGCAGGCGGAGAAGATCCTCGCCAACGGCGAGGCCGACGCCGTCCTGCTGGGCCGGGAACTCCTGCGGGACCCCTACTGGGCCCGCCGGGCCGCCCGGGAACTGGGCGCCGAGATCCCCGTTCCGAACCCGTACCACCGCTCCTGGTGAGCGCCGTACGGCCCGGGGCCGCCACCCCCGCCCCGGGCCGTACACCGCCGTCGCACAGCCGGTCCTACGACGGTTCTCGTACGATGGACCCACCTATGGAGCGGAGCTGACCATGACGGAGCGTGACACGGCCCGTGCCCTCGCCCACCCCGAACGGGACGAGATCCGGCTGGAGGGCGTCCTGCACGCCCTCTCCGACCCGATCCGGCTGCGCATCGTGTGTGAACTCGCCGCCTCGGAGGCCGAGTTGGCCTGCTCGTACTTCGTCCTGCCGGTCACGAAGTCCACGACCACCCACCACTTCCGCGTCCTGCGCGAGAGCGGGGTCATCCGCCAGACCTACCGGGGCACCGCCAAGATGAACGGGCTGCGCCGCGCCGACCTCCAGGCGCTCTACCCCGACCTGCTCGACAGCGTCCTCGCCGCGGCCGCCGCCGAGGAATCCCGCCTGCCGAAGGCTCCGGCCACCGGCTGAGCGGCCGTTGCCGGTCCGCGCACCGCTCGTTGACCCCGCCGACACGGGTGGACGACGCACGGAGACGAGGGACCGGCGTGGCGATGGCACGGAGGACGGTACTGCGGGCGGCTTCGGCCGGTACGGCCGCGACGCTGGTGGGGGCCTCCCCGGCGGGCGCCGACGCGCCGACGGGAGCGGCGGGGCCGTCCGGGACGGCGCCCCGGACGGCGCCCGGGGCGGCGTCCGTCGACGGCGATCGGGTCCGGCTGCGCTTCACCGCCGCCACGAACGGCGCGGCCACCACCACCCCCGGCGCCGACCGCTTCGTCGCCGAAGTGCAGGGCACCCTCTGGGAGCTGCCCGGCGACGGCTCGCCCGCGCGGGCGCTCACCCCGCCCGACCTGGAGCCGACCCGCCCCGTCCTGTCGCCCGACGGCCGCCGGGTGGCCATGAGCGCCTACCGCGACGGCACGTTCCACATCTGGCTCATGAACGCCGACGGTTCGGGCCTGCGCAGCCTCACCGACGGCCCCTTCGACCACCGCGCGCCCGCCTGGTCGCCCGACGGCGCCACGCTCGCCTTCTGCTCCGAACGCGGCGGCGACCCGGTGGCGGGCAGCCCGTACCGGATCTGGACCGTACGGGTCCGCGACGGCCGCGTCCGCCGCCTCACCGGCCTCCCCGGGCAGACCGGGCCCGGACAGGACGGCGCCTGGGAGGACTTCGACCCCACCTGGTCCCCCGACGGGTCCCGGGTGCTGTTCGTCCGCGCCACCGTCGCCGGCGAGACCCTCGTCGCGCGCACCCTCGCCTCGGTCGCGGCCGACGCCTCCGACCCCGCGCCCGTCCGCGTGGAACACACCGCGGCCGAAGGCCGGCTGCTCGCCCCCGCCGTCTCCCCGGCCGGCCGCACGGCCTGGCTCCTCGCCCTCCCCGGCCCCCGGAAGGCCGAAAAACTGACGCTGGTCGTCGACGGCCGCGGCGTCGAGCTCGACGGAGACCTCGCGCCCGCGCCGCCGCGCTGGGCCGGCGACGAGCAGCTGCTGATCACCCTCGACGGCCGGTTCCGCCTCATCCGCCCCCACCGGGACCACACCGGCCGCGTCCTTCCCCTCGACGCCGGCCTCGACGTCCGCCGCCCCCGCTACCGGGCCAAGGACCACGTCCTGGAGGCCGAACGGGACCGCCCCCTGCGGGCCGTCCACCTGCCGGCCCTGTCACCCGACGGCCGCAGCGTCGCCTTCGCCGCCCTGAACGCGCTGTGGGTGGCGCCCCTGACCGGCGGCGCACCACGCCGGATCGTGCGGGCCGCCGCCACCACCTACGTCCAGGGGCCGACGTGGAGCCCCGACGGCGCGGCCCTGCTCTACACCGACGACCGCGACGGCCTGAACGCCGTCCGCCGCCGCGACCTGACCGGCGGCGCCGACCGCGTCCTCGCCCCCGGCGGCCGCGTCCACGGCCGCCTCTCACCGGACGGGACCCGCCTCGCCTGCCTCGACCTCTCCGGCCGCCTCCTCGTGCGCGACCTGGCCACCGGCACGGAAACCGTCCTGGTCACGGCCCTGGGCGGCGGCGGACTGCCCGGCCCGCCGAGCTGGTCCCCCGACGGACGCCACCTCGCCCTGTGCGACCGCAACCGGCTCAGCCGCCGTTTCCGCGAGGGCTACAACCTGATCCGGATCGTCGACTCCCGCACCGGCGCCGACCGCCTCCACGCCCTGGCCCCGCACAGCTCCCTGTCCGACCGCTACGCCTCCGGCCCCGTCTGGTCGCCCGACGGGCGCCACCTCGCCTGCATCGCCGAATCCGCCCTGTGGCTGCTGCCCGTCACCCCCGACGGCACCCCGGACGGCCCGCCCCGCCGCCTCACCGACGAACCCGCCGACCACCCCTCCTGGTCCGGAGACTCCCGTACGCTGCTCTACCAGTCCGGCGCCCGCCTGCGCCTCCTCGGCCTCGACGCGGCCGCCGCGCCCACCGGACCGGCCCGCAGCGTGCCGGTGGCGCTGAGCCACCGCCGCCCGACCCCCGTGGACACCGTCGTACGCGCCGGCCTCCTCTGGGACGCCACCGCGGCCGCGCCCCGCGCCGACGTGGACATCCTGATCAGCGGTGGCCGGATCACCGCCATCGAAGCGCACCGGCCCGGAGTGCGCCGCCGCGCCGGCCGCACGATCGACGCCTCCGACGCCACCGTCCTGCCGGGCCTGTGGGACGCGCACATCCACCCGTACCTCGACACCTACGGCGCCCGCGAAGGCGCCGCGCTGCTGGCCTACGGGATCACCACGGCGGTCTCCCTCGGCGGTTCGGCGTACGAGCAGGCCAGGGTGCGCGACGACATCCTGGCGGGCCGGCTCGCCGCGCCCCGGCTGCTGGCCGGCGGGGAACTCCTGGACGGCTCCCGCGTCGCCTACAGCATGGGCCGCGCCCACCGCACCCCGGAGGGCTTCACCCGCTCGCTGGCCCGCGCCGCCGCCCTCGACTGGGACTTCGTCAAGACCTACGTCCGCGCCCCCTACCCACAGATGGCCGAGGCCGCCCGCTTCGCCCACGGGCTCGGGGTCCCGGCGGGCTCGCACCTGTGCGCGGCCGGCATCCACACGGGGCAGGACCTGACCACCCACCTGGTCGCCACCGAGCGCGCCGAGGCCGGACACGGCGCCACCCCGCAGGGGCACACCTACCAGGACACCCTGGAGCTCTACACACGCGGCGGCTTCCACCTCATCGCCACCCCCTTCACCGCGTTGCCGCTGCTCGGGCTGGACCCCGGCGCCGCCGCCGACCCCCGGGTGCGCACCCTGATGCCACCGTGGGACGTCACCACCGTCGAGGCGGTGGCCGGGCAACCGCCCACCGCCGAACAACTCACCGCCCTGGAGCGGGAGGTCGACGTCTACCGGCGGGCCCTGCGCGGCGGCGCGCTGCTGGCCCTGGGGACCGACGCGCCGCTCACCCCCGTCGGACTCCACCTCCACCTGGCCCTGCGCGCCCTGCACCGCTTCGGCATGAGCCCCGCCGAGGCCCTGACCACCGTGACCCGCACCCCCGCCCGCGTCTTCGGCGTCGACGGGCACCTCGGGACCGTCGAACCGGGCAAGCTCGCCGACCTCACCGTCGTCGACGGGAACCCGTTCGCGGACTTCACGGACCTGATCCGCACCCGCGCGGCCGTACGCGGCTCGGTCGTCCACGAACGCGCCGCGCTCCTCGCGGAGTTCAGCGGGCGCGTACCGGCCCCGGCTCCCGGCGACGCGTGGCGGGCCGTCGCCCGCCAACTCGCCCTGGGCGGCTGCTGCGGATCGCCCGCCGGCGACTGAGCACTGGCCGAGACCCGCCCTGGTGGCGGCCCGCGCCGGTGCGGGACGATCCCCGTGCTCGTCCGTACGGTCACCGCCCCCTCCGACATCGAGGAGCCGTCCGTGCCCACGTCCTTCTCCGCCCGCCCGCGTGTCCGTTCCCTGGTCACCGTGCTCGCCCTCATCGCCGCCGCGTTCCTCGCGCCCGGCTTCGGCGTCCTGTCGGGCGCCGGCGACGCCCACGCCGCCACCAAGATCAGCCACGCCACCGCGACGTCCATGTTCCGCCAGGCCGGGATCACCTGGTCCTCCTCCGGCAACTGCTCCGACCGGAACAACCCCAGCTGTACATCGTTCGAGCAGCTCAACCTCGCCACCGCGCAGGCCGCGCAGACGCTCAAGAGCGCGAGCCGCTGCGCCCTGAACATCACCGGAGGCACCGAAACCGGCCACGCCGGCGGCACGTACTCCCACTGGAACGGCTACAAGCTGGACTTCGCCAAGGCCGCCTGCCTGAACTCGTACATCCACAACACCTTCACGGCCATCGGCCCGCGCGGCGACGGAGCGCCCCAGTGGAAGTCGGGCTCGGGCAACATCTACGCCGACGAGGGCAACCACTGGGACGTCGTCTACTACAACTGCGGCGGCTGCTGAGCACCCGAGCCGCTCGGGGTCGTCTCCCTACGCCAGCCCCGCCGCGTCCCTGAGCCCCGCCCAGTCGGGGATCTTCACCGAGCGTCGGCCGAGCGAGTGGCCCAGCCGTTCCTCGGCCGACTCGATCGCCAGCCAGCCCGGCCACTCCACCGGCCGCAGCCCCGCCGCCCGCAGGGCGTCCAGCGGATCCCCCGCCGGACCGCCCCGGGCGGCGAGCGCCCCGGCGTCCTGGAGCAGGGAGGAAACGGTCTCCTTGGCGCAGGGCCGGTTGGTGCCGATCACCCCGGTCGGGCCCCGCTTGATCCAGCCCGCCACGTACTCGCCCGGCGAGGTCCGGCCGTCACGCAGCACCCGGCCCGCCGCGTGGGGGACCGTACCCCGGGAGGCGTCGAAGGGCAGTCCGGGCAGCGGCACGCCCAGGTAGCCCACCGAACGCAGCACGAGCTGCGCCTCGATGTCCTCGTACGTCCCGGTGCCGCTCACCCCGCCCCGGCCGTCCGGCGCCGTCCGCTCGAAGCGCACCGCGCGGACCCGGCCCTCGGGCCCGCCCAGCACCTCCACCGGCCGCAGGTGGAACCGTAGGGTGATCCGCCGCTCCGCCTCCCCGGCGTCGCCCGGTTCCGCCTGCGCCCAGCCCCGGATCACCTCCAGGTTCCGCCGGGCCACGGCGGGCAGGGCCGCCGCCGCGCCCGGGTCGGCGTACGCCGGGTCGAGGGCCGCCTCGGCGGCGAGGACGCCGATGCCGACCCCGGGCAGGGTGCCCAGTTCCCGCAGTTCCTTGGTGGTGAAGCGGCCCTGCGAGGGCCCGCGCCGGGCCACCATCGACACCTCGCGCAGTTCGCTGGCCGCCAGCACGCCCAGCGCCGCGTGCGGCATGTCGGTCGGCTCCAGCTCCGGGGCGCCGCGCGCCAGGATCCGGGTCACGTCCACCGCCACGTTGCCGGCGCCGATCACCACCGCCGAGCGCACGCCGGCCAGGTCGAACGGGGTGGCGTCCGGGTGCCCGCTGTACCAGGACACGAAGGCCGTGGCGGAGTGCACCCCGGCCAGCTCCTCGCCGGGGATGCCGAGGGTCCGGTCGCGGGCGGCGCCCACGCAATAGACCACCGCGTGGTAAAGCTCCAGCAGTCGGGCGGTCGACAGGGACTCGCCGCCGACCTCCACGTTGCCGAGGAAGCGGATCCGGTCGTCCTCCAGGACGGAGCGGAGATTTCCGGTCAGCGATTTGATCTTCTCGTGGTCGGGGGCCACCCCGTACCGCACGAGCCCGTACGGCGCCGGCAGCCGGTCCAGTACGTCGACCCGTACGCCCGGCACCTCACCTTGCTGAACGAGTGTCTGAGCGGCGTAGACCCCGCTGGGGCCCGAACCGACGACGGCGACACGAAGCACGGCGGAGCTCCTCCCGCAGGTGTTTCCCAGCATGCCACCGGGCCCGGCGCCCGTCAGCCCATCGCGCGCATACGGTGGATCTCGGCGCTCTGCGTGGCCACCAATTCGGTCGCCATCTCCTCGGCGGCGAGGTTGTTGCCCGCCGCGAGGACCTCGCCCGCCATCTTCAGCGCGCCTTCGTGATGGGCGGTCATCAGCCGCAGGAAGAGCCGGTCGAAGTCGGCCCCCTTGGCGTCCGTCAGTTCCCTCAGCTGCGCTTCCGTGGCCATGCCGGGCATCGTGGCGTGGTCGTGGGCGCTCGCGTCGGCGGTGGGGGCCGGGTGGCGCTCCAGCCACTTCTCCATGGTCGCGATCTCCGGCTTCTGCGCGGTCGCGATGCGCTCGGCGAGCCGCTTGACGGGCTCCGCCGAGGCCCGCTCGGGAGCGAGGGCGCTCATCGTCAGGGCCTGGCGGTGGTGTTCGATCATGTGCCGCATGTAGGTCCGGTCGGCGGCGTTGGGGCTGTCGTCGGGGCGCTCCTTCGCGGCCTGTTCGGGGGAGAGGGTGCGGGACTTCTCGCCGGGTTTGCCCGGGGCGACCACCACGGCGTCGCCCTCGCGCGCGGCGTCCGCGCCGCCGCCGTCGTCCCGGCAGCCGGAGAGGGTGAGGAGGAGTGCGGCGGCCAGGGCCGCCCCCAGGAATCGGCCGACTAACGCATTTGCCATGTCCATGAAAACGAAGATACTGCCGGGGTCCAGGTTCCGTTCCCCTGAGGAGCGAAACGTGCGGGCCACACGGGAGGCACAGTGACCTCGTTGCACACCGTCAGAGTGCGCCGAAGGAGTCTGGGGGTGGCTCTCGCGGCCGCCGGACTCCTCACCACCCTGCTGGCCACCGCCGGTCCGGCGGCGGCCACCCCCGACCCCGGAGACCTGTCACCGGGCGCCGGATCCCGGCAGGACGCCGCCCCCACCCAGGGTCGCGACCTCGCCCCCGGCGAGATACCCGGCCAGGACGAGATCGTCCACAGCCGCAACATCAAGCCCCTGGCCAACATCCCCAGCGCCAACCCCAAGGGCATCAACACCGACCTGGCGTTCCAGGGCCGGTACGCGTACGCGGGCAATTACGACGGCTTCACGATCTACGACATCGCCGATCCCAAGACCCCCAAGGTCGTCAGCCAGGTCCTCTGCCCCGGCGGCCAGAACGACATCTCGGTCTCGGGGGACCTGCTCTTCCTCTCCACCGACTCCTCGCGCAGCGACGACTCCTGCAACAGCGTCTCGCAGCCCGCCACGGAGAAGTCCTCGTGGGAGGGCATCAAGATCTTCGACATCAAGGACAAGCGGAACCCGAAGTACGTCAAGTCCGTCGAGACCGCCTGCGGCTCCCACACCCACACCCTGGTGCCGGGCGGCAAGGACCTCTACCTCTACGTCGCCTCGTACTCCCCGAACGACGCCTTCCCGGACTGCAAGCCGCCGCACGACGGCATCTCCGTCGTCAAGGTGCCGAAGAAGGCCCCGACCCAGGCAGCCGTCGTCGGCTTCCCGGTGCTCTTCCCGGACGGCGGCAACCCGGGCGGACCCACCAACCCCGGAGTCTCCAAGACCACCGGCTGCCACGACATCACCGTCCTGCCGTCGAAGAACCTCGCCGCCGGCGCCTGCATGGGCGACGGCATCCTCTTCGACATCACCCGGCCCGAGCAGCCCCGGGTCATCGACCGGGTCCAGGACAACGTCAACTTCGCGTTCTGGCACTCGGCCACCTTCAACGAACGCGCGAACAAGGTCGTCTTCACCGACGAACTCGGCGGCGGCGGAGGGGCCACCTGCAACGAGGCCACCGGCCCGAACCGGGGCGCCGACGGCATCTACGACATCACCGGGCGCGGTGACGCCCGCAAGCTCGTCTTCCAGAGCTACTTCAAGATCCCCCGCCACCAGGCCGACACCGAGAACTGCGTCGCCCACAACGGCTCGCTGATCCCCGTCGGCGGCGGCCGCGACATCATGGTCCAGGCCTGGTACCAGGGCGGCGTCTCCGTCTGGGAGTTCACCGACTCCGCCCGCCCCAGGGAGATCGCCTACTTCGAGCGCGGCCCGCTGACCACCGACGCGCTCGGCCTCGGCGGCTCCTGGTCGGCGTACTACTACAACGGGCACATCTACTCGAACGACATCGCCAAGGGCCTCGACGTGCTGAAGCTCGACGACTGGCGCACCGAGAGCGCCGAGTGGGTGTGGATGGACCGCCTCAACGTACAGAGCCAGCCCGAGTACCACTGACGCCCGACCGTCACTGACCCCTGAGTACCGCTGACCCCTACCCCGGCAGGGTCCCGCCGGGCGGTCCGCCGCCCGGCGGGACACCCAGCTCCCAGTCCAACCCGTAGCGCTGGAACAACTCGGCACGCAGTCGGGCCGCCGGCATCGGCGCCCCCGGCAACAACACCGCCACCACCGCCCCCATCAGCAGGGCCCGCAACAGCGGGTAGTCCGTGTCCACGTCCGCCGAGCCGTACCGCTCCACGGTGTCCCGCAGCAGGTACGCGAGCCGCTGCTGCTCCGGGCACTGGATGAACCCCTCCGCCTGGAGGATCCCCGCCATGTGCGTGCGCATCAGTCGCGGATGGTCGCGCGCCAGCCCCAGGATCGCGTCGATCGCCCGCGCCAGGAGCTCGCGCCCGTCCTCGGTGCGGGGCTCGCGTTCCAGCGCCGCCTCCAGGGTGAGGTGCATCAGCCGGTGGACGGCCGACTGGAGGAGTTGCCGCTTGCCGGGGAAGTAGTACGAGACCAGGCCGCGCGCCGCGCCCGCCCGGTCGGCGATGTCGCCGAGCTTGGTCGCCTCGTAACCGCGTTCATCCACCAGTTCGACCGTCGCCTGGAGCAGGCGCTCCCGGGAACGTCTGCGCAATTCTTCATTGACCGATGGGCTGCGCGGGACCATGCTTACTCCTGCGTTGACTGGCTCGGAGCCAATATACTCAGCGCGCGGAATCGTCTGTCTGGGGCGACGCGGGGGATCGCCCCAGGCAGGCACATCCGAACACCGTCGACGCCACCAGGGCCACGCCCAGGAGCCAGCCGGCCAGCACGTCCGAGAACCAGTGGACGCCGAGGTAGACGCGGGTGAAGCCGACCCCGAGCACCGACACGGCCGCCACCGCCCAGGCCGCTCCCGCCGCGCCCCGGGAGCCTCGGGCCGGCAGCAGCCACAGCAGCAGCCCGCACACCACCGTCGCCGTCATCGCGTGCCCCGAGGGGTAGGCCGCGTAATCCGCCGAGGCCACCGGGTCCGGCCACTGCGGACGCTCCCGTCCGACGGCCGCCTTCACCCCCTGCTGCACCCCCGAGGCCACCAGCGTCGCCGCGCCCACCGCGAGCGCGCGCACCCGATCGCCCCGCCGCCACAGCCACAGACAGGCCACCGCTGCCAGCGCGCGCATCGTCCACGGATCCCACGCCCAGTCGCTGAGCACCCGCATCCCGTGGGTGACCCCGGGATGCGCGACGGCGTACGCGTGCAGGTCCCGCGCGAGCCCGTCGTCGACACCGGCCAGGGGCACCCAACGGACCACCACCAGGGCGGTCAACGCGACGGTGAGCAGGCCGCAGCCCACCCCGGCCCAGGACACCACTGTGCTCCGCATACCGACGATCTTCGCAGCCCCCGGGGGGCTTTCACCGCAGCGCGTTGAGCCCCGGGACGAAGGCCACCAGCAGCGGCAGCGCCGGGACCAGGGTGGCCAGCGCCGTCAACCGCAGCCGCTGTACGGCGGACAGCCGGGGCGCCGCCGACAGGAGCCGCCGTACGCGCCGGTGCACCTGCGCCTGCGGGTGGCCGGTGCCGGGGCCGAAGACGCCCCGGTCCTCGTTGAGCCCGACCAGGGCCAGGGCGATCGTCAGCCGCCCGTAGCGTCGCGAGGCCACGTCGTCGGCGGCCAGTTCCACCAGCCGGTGCATCTCCGCCTCGAACGCCGCGAACACCGGGACCTGAGGGAACCCCCGCGACAGCGCCCGCGAGCAGTGCAGCAGCCAGTCGTGCCGGGCCGCCGCGTGTCCCTGCTCGTGGGCCAGCACCGCGTCGAGCTGACTGCCCTTGAGCCGGCCCAGCGCCGCCGTGGTCACCACCAGCCGCGGCGCGGATCCCGGCTGCCACCAGGCCTCCGGACGCGGCCCCTCCAACACCACCAGCCGCGTCGCCGCCGGATCCTCGCCCGGCAACAGCGGGGCGCGCAGCCGCAGTTCGGCGCTCCCCGCGCGGCGCCGGGCCCGTGCCCGCAGCACTTCGCGCGTCAGCATCGCGCCGGTCCACAGGCCCCCGCCGGCCAGCGCCAGGGCGGTACCCGTCGCCCACGGGCCACCGGCCGCGCCGAGCGCGTAGGCGTCGACCACCCCGCGCGGAGCCACCGCGAAGAGCCCGCCCCGTACGGCCTGCCAGGCGGCCGCCGCGCTCAGCAGCATGGACAACGCCAGGCACAGCAGGGTCGCCCCGACCACGCACTGCCACACCCACAGCGCGACGACCGGTTCGCGCTCGGGCCACTCGGCCCGAGCCAGCAGACGGGGGGCGAGCACCGCGGTCAGTGCGCCGAGCAGCAGGAGAACGGCGGGGACCATCATGTCGTCCAGCCTATGAGCGCGGCCCCGCCCACCGGTACGCTCCCGCGTCTTTGGTGACGCAGGACACGTCCGCCGGGCGTTTCGTCGTGCCTCACATGCCCAGCAACATCGCCAACATCCCTGTCCCCATGGCCAGTCGGCAGGCCCGCGTCAGCTCTCCGGCCGCGCTCGTGGGCGTCGCGAACGCCCGCGCGGCGGGACCCGCCGTCACCAGGCGGGCGCCGCCGAGGAGCACGTACGCCGCGTAGTACACGAGCAGCACGCCCGTCACGACGGGCAGCCCCGCCGTGCCGTGTCCGTGTCCGGAGCCCATCGCCAGGCCGACGTAGGCCATGTACGCCATCGCCAGCGAGCCGACGAAGTGGTGCGCGTGGTGCGCGCCGTCGCGCAGCAGCCACAGCGCGTGCGCCGCCGCCCCGCAGAAGACGAACAGCAACGCCGGCGGCCCCCACGGACCGGTGCCCGACGGAACGGCCATCGCGGCCATGCCCAGGCCCATCACCGCCTCGCCCACGGCGCCGCCGCGCGCCGCCCGACCGGCTCTGCGCGCGCGCAGCAGACAGTACGTACCGCTCACGGCGCACAGGAGCACGATCAGCCAGGCGCTGACGGCGGAGGGGGAGAAGAGGGGAGCGGGACCGTGCACGGCGGAACCTCCCGGTTCGTCGGCGTCACTGGAAGAGATGCCCCCTGCGGTCCTCTTCACGCCGCCGTGACGGTGATCCCGGTTAGGCTCGGGGGGTCAGACGCGGCATCCCCCATGCCGTCGCCGCACCGAACGGAGCCCTCCCGATGTCGACCGCCCAGCCCGCCGCCCTGAGTTTCCGCAGCGCAGTGGAGGCCGACATAGCGGAGGTGGTGAAACTCGTCGAGTCCGCCTACCGGGGCGACGCCAGCCGGGCCGGCTGGACCACCGAGGCCGACATCCTCGACGGCCAGCGCACCGACGCGGAGGGCGTCGGCGCGATCGTCCGGGACGAGGACAGCCTGCTGCTCGTCGTCGAGCGGGCGGGCGAACTCGTCGCCTGCTGCCAGCTCGAACACCGGGGCGACCACGTTTACTTCGGGATGTTCGCGGTGCGCCCCGGCCTCCAGGGCGGGGGCCTCGGCAAGGAGATCCTCGCCGAGGCCGAGCGGCGCGCCCGCGAGGGCTGGGGCGCCAAGGAGATGCGGATGACGGTGGTGAACCTGCGGGAGGAGCTCATCGCCTACTACGAGCGCCGCGGCTACCGGCGCACCGGCGAGCTGAGCCCCTTCCCCTACGGTGACGAGCGCTTCGGCGTGCCGCTGCGCGACGACCTGGTCTTCGAGACGCTCGTCAAGGAACTCTGACCGAAACCGGCCCCGCCGCCCGCGCGGCGGTGGCGCGCGGCTCAGGCCGTGGCGCGCGGCTCAGGCAGTGAAGCGGCCCGTGCTGCGGATCTCCGGGAACCCGGTGGCCGCGCCGTCCAGTTGGAGCGCCCGCGCGAGCCGCAGCTGGTCCAGGGTGTCCACCGTCCACCCCGTCACGCGCAGCCCGGCCGCGTGCGCCGACTCCACGGTCTCCAGCGTGATCCGCCGCAGGTCCAGCGCCAGCGTCCGCGCGCCGGCGACCCGGCCCCGCTCGACGACGTCCGCCCCGTGCCGGGGCACCCGCAGGGAGGTCCGGATCCCCGGCGCCGCCCCGGCCGCCAGGGTGAGCACCTCCGCGTCCCGGGAGGCCACCTCCACGCGGGCGGTCAGGTCGAGGCGTTCGATCAGGGCCGCGAGGGCCTCGGCCGCGCCCCGGTCCTGGACCGCCACCTGGAGCGGTACGCGGACCGCGTCCAGCACCTCGTCCAGGAGCGGTACGCGTTCGCCCTGACCGGCGTCCAGCGCGCGCAGCTCGGCCAGGGTCAGGTCGGCGACGGCGCCCACGCCGTCGGTGGTGCGGTCCACCTCCGCGTCGTGCAGGACGACGAGGGCGCCGTCCTTGCTGAGGCGTGCGTCCAGTGCGATGACGTCCATCCCGCAGCGTTCCGCGTGGACGAACGACCGCAGGGTGTTCTCAGGCTCGACACCCATGACCCCGCGGTGACCGATGGTGAGGAAAGTCAAGGTTCTCTCGCTTCCGTCGACGGCGGCTCCCGCGCGGTCGCGGTGTCCCGACCGGCCGCGCGCGGTGAGGACGCATGCTAGTGCGCCCGGGTCGCGAGGGGACCGGCCGTGCGTCGGCCCGCGGAAGCCGCCCGACCGCTTCCCGCCAGGGTCGTACGACGCCGGGCGGGCCGGGGCCGCGCCGGCGCGTCACCCGGGGGTGGGCGCGTCCCCCGCGGCTTGACGAGTCGCGCTCCCGGGACCGGCGGGACCGGCTTCGGCTCCGGCTCCGGCTTCGGCTCCGGCTCCGGCTTCGGCTCCGGCTCCGGCTTCGGCTCCCGCTCCGGCTTCGGCCAGGTCGGTGAGCAGGGCCTCGGCCAGTTCCAGTTCCGCCAGGTGCTGCCGTTCGCTCCAGCGCAGGGCCAGGGTGGGGAAGGTCCACTCCGGCACGCCCGCCGCGTGCTCCATGGCCTGGCGTACGGCGGCCAGTTCGCCCCGGGTCCGCTCCACGTGCTCGGTGACCATCGCGCGCAGCCGCTCCGGTTCGGCCAGGTGGCCGAGCCAGATCCGCAGCAGCAGCCCGTGCTTGAGCACCGGAGGGCCCGCCTCGGCGCAGTCGCGGGCCCAGTCGGCCAGGGCCGCGCGGCCCGCCTCGGTGATGGCGTAGCGGCGCTTGGCGCGGGCCTCCTCGGGGCCCGAGGGGGCGGAGGTCGCGTACCCCAGTTCCTCCAGGCGGCGCAGTTCGGCGTAGATCTGGCTGATCGCGGGCGACCAGTAGAAGAAGCGCAGGGAGGAGTCCGCCCACTTCTTCAGCTCGTACCCGGTGCGCTCGCCGGGGAACGACAGCAGGCCGAGGACGGCCCACGCGGTCGGTGGAAGGTCTTGCTTGTTCGAGATATGACTACTAGTCATATTCCTCATAGAAGTAAGACCGGGCACGGAACGCATCCCTGGAGGCATCGTGAAGTTCTCCGTCATCTTCGAAGCTCAGCTGGCCGACCCGACCGTGGAACGGGAACACCAGGTCATCCGCGACTGCGTCGAGCAGGCGGTGCTCGCCGAACGCATGGGATTCGACCGGATCTGGGCCGTCGAACACCACTCCCTGAAGTGGTACGCCCACATGAGCGCCCCGGAGATCTTCCTCACCTGGATCGCGGCCCGGACGCACACCATACGCATCGGGCACGGCGTCGTGTGCATGCCCTTCAACTTCAACCATCCCGTCCGCGTCGCCGAGCGCGCGGCAATGCTCGACCTGCTCTCCGGCGGGCGGCTCGACCTCGGGGCGGGGCGCGGCGGCACCGCGCAGGAGACCTCCCTGTGCGGGGTCGACCCGGCCCGTACGACCGCCGAGGTGGAGGAGGCGCTGCGGATCATCGGCAGGGCCTGGCGGGAGGAGGAACTGGAGTACCATGGTCCGCTGCTGGACATCGCCCCGCATCCGATCCTGCCGCGCCCCGCCCAGACCCCGCACCCGCCGCTGTTCCTCGCGTGCAGCCGGGGCGAGACCCTGACGCAGGCCGCCGAGCTCGGCATCGGCGCGTTGGTGATGGGCTTCGCCGGCCCGGAGTCGATCGCCGCGATGCGGTCCGTGTACGACGCCGCCCGCGCGGACCGTGACGGCTCGCGCTTCGTGTCGTCCGTGGTCAACGACCACTTCGCGGTGCTCTGCCCGACCATCGTGCTCGACGATCCCGAGGAGGCCCGCCGGATCGGCGTTCGGGGGCAGCGGTTCTTCGCGCAGTCCATCGGGCACTGGTACGGCGGCGCGGGCGTCCCGGACGAGGCGGTGGTGGCTGGCGCCGACGAGGCGGCGGAGATGCGCCGGGCGGCGGAGCAGGTGGTGGCCCGGCTGCACGAGCACGACATCCCCGTCCGGCCGACCTCGACGGCCACCTTCAACGCCGACCACGCCTACGGCGGCGCGGACGAGGCCGTCGCGTACGTCGAGCGGCTGCGCCGGGCGGGTGCGGACGAGGTGATGTGCCTGATCCAGATGGGTACCGTCCCGCAGGAAGCCTGTCTGGAGACCCTGCGGCAGTGGGGGGAGAAGGTGATCCCGCACTTCAGGGGCGCGGGCGCCGGCCCGGATGCCTGACGCCGAAGCCCGGCGACGGGGCGGAGTAACGGCTTCCACCCTGCGGGGCGGGAAGAATTTCGGTAACGATGGGGGTAGCGCAGGATAATTTCCCGAGATCCCTCTTGAGCAGGAGAGCCTCGCATGCATACGCTGTGTTGACGTGAGGTTCTCCTGTGGAGGAAGTGACATGACGGAAACTCTTGTGCCGGGTACTGGCGCTGCCGTGACAGCCGCTGGTGCGCGGGTGGTCGACCACCCTGCGTGGCCCGAGCTCAAGGCCGCCGTGGAGGAGATCCGCGTGTGGCAGGCCAAGGACGGCTCCATCGACTTCGAGGCCGAGGGCGCTCCCGCCCCGTCCGCCGTCGAGGCCGTCGTCGAGCGGGTCGTGGCCGCCGTGGAGACGCTGTCGCCGCTGCTGCCGCACGCCGGCGCCTACCACAAGGCGCTCGTCGCCGACCTGCGCAAGTGGGCCGCCGACGGGTTCCGCGTGCCGGACTTCCTCGACTCCCTGCTGGCCTTCCACCCGGCCGCCGAGCGCGCCGACGGTCTCCAGCACCTCGTCGTCTTCCCGATGTACACGCAGAACGGCAACCCCGACCGCAACCTCGAAGCGGTCGTGCTGAAGATGGTGTGGCCCGAATGGCTCGCCGAGCTGGAGCGCACGCGCTACGACAACCCGCTCTTCCTCGGCATCACCTTCGAGGACTTCACCCCGGGCTACGACACCCACTCCGCCGTGCTCTTCCCGGAGACCATCGCCGTGCGCGAGGCCCCCGAGCGCTTCACCTGGGGCGGCATCTTCTGCGACCGCGAGGCCGCCCGCTACCGCAAGGTGACCGAGGCCGCCGTCGACATCCTGGGCATCGACCTGCCCGAGGACATCGCGAGGATGGTCGAGGACCAGGAGCGCTGCGAGAAGGCCTTCGTCCTGTGGGACATGGTCCACGACCGCACCCACAGCCACGGCGACCTGCCGTTCGACCCGTTCATGATCAAGCAGCGCCAGCCGTTCTGGATGTACGGCCTCGAAGAGCTGCGCTGTGACCTCACCGCCTTCAAGGAGGCCGTGAAGCTGGAGTCCGAGGGCAACGAGCACGGCCGTGACGTGCAGTACGCCGTCCTCTTCGACCGGATGTTCCGCTTCCCCGTCTCCGGCGACCGCACCCGCAACTACGACGGTCTCGGCGGCCAGCTCCTCTTCGCGTACCTCCACAAGCACGACGTGGTGCGCTGGACGGACAACAAGCTGAAGATCGACTGGATGCGCGCTCCGCAGGTCACCAACCAGCTCTGCGCCGAGATCGAGGAGCTCTACCGGGCCGGCATCGACCGTCCGAAGCTCGTCCACTGGTTCAAGGCCTACGAGCTGGTCTCCACCTACCTCGCCCCCCACCCGGGCTCCAAGTGGGCCAAGGGCCCCGACGCGCTCGACCTGACGCAGCCGCCGCGCAAGCTCGTGGACGACGTGCTTCCCGACGAGTTTCCGCTCAGCATGTTCTATGAGGCCCTCGCCAAGAAGCTCAAGGGTGTGATCGCCTCGACCAAGGGCATCACCGCCCTGAACGCCGAGACGGCCGAGCGGGCCGCCGCGTGAGCACTCGCCCACAGGAGGCAGCACCCATGAACGGCTCCGGGAACGGCAACGGACAGCTCCAGGGAGCGGTGATCGCGGTGGCCGGGGCCGGTGGCCCCGCGGGTCGCGCCACGCTGCTGCGCCTCGCCGAGGCGGGCGCCACCGTCGTGGCGTCCGACGCCGACGCGGCCCGCCTCGCCGAGGCCGTCGACGCCGCCCGCTACGCCCACGGCGGTGCCACCGTCACCGGCGACACCGTCGACCTCCTCGACCTGGAGGCCACCAAGGCCTGGGCCGAGCGCACCGAGAAGGAGTTCGGCCGCGTGGACGGACTCGTCCACCTCGTCGGCGGCTGGCGCGGCAGCAAGACCTTCACCGACGTGGACCTCGCGGACTGGGACTTCCTGGAGAAGCTCCTCATCCGCACCGTCCAACACACCTCGCTCGCCTTCCACGACGGACTGCTGCGCAGCGACCGGGGCCGTTACGTCCTGATCAGCCAGTCCGGCGCGCACAAGCCGGTCGCCAACAACGCCGCGTACAACGCCGGCAAGGCGGCCGCCGAGGCCTGGACGCTCGCCATGGCGGACTCGTTCCGCAAGGCGGGCGGCGAGGACGGTCCGCGGTCCGCGGCTGCGATCCTGGTCATCAAGGCACTGGTGCACGACGCGATGCGCGCCGAGCGTCCCAATGCGAAGTTCGCGGGCTTCACCGACGTCAAGGAGCTGGCCGAGGCCATCGCCGGCGTGTGGGAGCGGCCCGCCTCCGATGTGAACGGACAGCGTCTGTGGCTCACTCCGCAACCGTGAGGACCGATGCCCGCCGCCACCACGACCCGGCGGTACGGGGGTTCGCGAGCGACAACTACGCGGGGGTGCATCCGGAGATCCTGGAGGCCATCGCGCTCGCCAACGGCGGCCACCAGGTCGCCTACGGCGAGGACGAGTACACCGAGCACCTGCAGAGGGTCATCCGCAGCCACTTCGGCCCGTACGCGGAGGCCTTCCCGGTCTTCAACGGCACCGGCGCGAACGTCACCGCACTCCAGGCGATGACGGACCGCTGGGGCGCCGTGATCTGCGCCAAGACCGCCCACATCAACGTGGACGAGGGCGGTGCGCCGGAGCGGATGGCGGGGCTGAAGCTGCTCGCCGTACCCACCCCGGACGGCAAGCTCACCCCCGAGCTGATCGACCAGGAGGCCTGGGGCTTCGAGGACGAGCACCGGGCGATGCCGCAGGTCGTCTCGATCACCCAGAACACCGAGCTCGGCACGGTCTACACGCCGGACGAGATCCGGGCCATCTGCGAGCACGCCCACGGCCTGGGCATGAAGGTGCACCTCGACGGCGCGCGGATAGCCAACGCCGCCGCCTCCCTCGACGTGCCGATGCGCGCCTTCACCAACGCGGTCGGCGTGGACGTGCTGTCGTACGGCGGCACCAAGAACGGCATGATGTTCGGCGAGGCCGTCGTCGTGGTCAACCCGGACTCCGTCCGGCAGATGAAGCACATCCGCAAGATGTCGATGCAGCTCGCGTCCAAGATGCGGTTCGTGTCGGTGCAGCTGGAGGCGCTGCTCGCGAAGGACCTGTGGCTGCGCAACGCCCGCCAGGCCAACGCGATGGCGCAGCGGCTGGCGGCCGGGGTGCGCGAGACCGACGGGGTGGAGATCCTCTACCCGGTGCAGGCCAACGCGGTGTTCGCCAAGCTGCCGCAGGAGGTGTCGCGCCGGCTCCAGCGGCGCTACCGCTTCTACTTCTGGGACGAGGCGGCGGGCCACGTCCGGTGGATGTGCGGCTACGACACCCAGCAGGAGGACGTCGACGGCTTCCTCCAGGCGCTGAAGGAGGAGCTGGCGCGCTGAGGGCCGGCATCACCGGAGGCGAGGGAAGTGAATAAATATGCCCCCGACCGTAAATCTATTGATCTACGGTCGGGGGTATGCCTATGCTCCCGGCCATGCGACTGATCCCACAGAACCCGGACATCCACGCGTACTTGGCCTCGGACGAGGCGATCGACCACTGGCATCCGCTCGTGCAGGAGACCGCCGACGCCCTCTGGTCCGCCACCGGCGACGCATATTCATACGCCGAAGTCGCCTTCACCTTCGTCCGCGACACCATCCCGCACTCCGCCGACTCGGGTGACGCGCGCGTCACCTGGAAGGCCTCCGAGGTGCTGAGCACGCGCACCGGCATCTGTTACGCCAAGTCCCACGCCCTCGCCGCGCTCCTGCGCGCCCAGGGCATCCCGGCCGGCCTCTGCTACCAGCGGCTCACCGACGACGACGGCACGAACCCGGCCGTCCACGGGCTCGTCGCCCTGCGCCTGCCGGGCAGCGCGCGCTGGTCCCGGGTGGACGCGCGCGGCAACAAACCCGGCGTCGACGCGCGCTTCGATCTGGACGAGGAGCGGCTCGCCTTCCCCGTGCGCCCCGAACTCGGCGAGGTCGACTACCCCGAGCTGTACGCCGCACCGCACCCCGCCACGCTCACGGCGCTCCGGGAGTCCGCGGACCGCCGGGAGCTCTGGCGGCGCCTGCCGACGGCTCTGTAGGCGCCGCCGTCGGCGGTACGGGTCCTTTGACCGCGATCAGCGCGTACAGCGCGGCCCCCGCGAGCTGGAGCCCGGCGATCCCGAGCACCAGCGTCCACGCCGGCGCGGTGGCCGCCAGCCCCACCAGGGCGGCGCCCGCGGAGGCGGCCGTCACCTTGAGCCCGGCCCCGAGGGTGAACACCTGGGCCCGGGTCCCCTCCGGGGCGTACTGCGAGCGGATCCGCAGCGTGGCCGTCAGCAGCGGCCCGTCGCACACCCCGGCCAGCGCGAACAGTGCGGCCGTGAGCGGCAGCGACGGGGCGAGGGCGGCGCCGACCAGGGCGACGCCGGTCGCGGCCATGGCCCCGCACGCCATCCGGCCCGGGGCGAGGGAGGTCATCCGGCCGAGCGTCAGCGAGCCCGTCAGCGCGCCCACCGCGAAGGCGGTGACCAACACCCCGCCACCGCCCGGGTTGCCGAGGGACCGGGCCAGCAACACCGACGTGGTGGTCAGTGCCCCGACGCCGACGAACGCCACGGTCGTCGCCGAGGTGACGGCCCGCAGTTCGCGCACGCGCCACAGGGCGGCGAGCCCCGCGCCCATCCCGACCCGGGGGCCCTTCCGTGACGGGCCCGCGCAGGGGTCCTCGTACGGGAGCGTGGCCGCCAACGTCGCCGCCAGCGCGCCGGACGCCACCAGCAGGAGCGCGGCCGGCGCGGCCGAGGCGTACGCCGCCACCAGCCCCACCGCCGCCGGGGCCGTCACCGCCGCCGCGTTGTAGGTGGACGCGTCCCAGCCGTACGCCCGCTCGCGCGCGGGCCCGGCCGGGGCCAGTGCCGCGACCAGGCTCGACAGCCCGCCCGTCACCATCGGCCCGCAGGTCCCGCCCAGCGCCGCCACCGCGAGCACCACCGGCGTCGGAGCCCGCCCCAGCAGAACGGCCAGGGTCGCCGCCGCGGCCGTGAAGCCGGCCAGCGCCCCGGCGTGGAACAGCCTCGGCCGCCGCGTCCGGGCGGCCAACGCGCCCGCGAGGGGCGCCGCCAAGACGTTCGGGGCCAACCAGGCGGTGAGCACGAACGCCCCGTGGGCGGCGTCCCCGGTCCGCTCCAGAGCCAGCAGGACGACGGCCATGCCCATGCCCTCGGAGGCGAACCGTGCGGCCAGCGCCGCCGCCAGATATCGGCCGAAGCCGCCCGTCCCCATCGCGTTTCCCCCTCGCGCCGCCCCCGCCCGCCCCGCCGGTCGGGCAGGCCTGCTCCGGAGCGTAGGCGAGCGCAGCCGCGTCACGGGTAAGAGGAAACCGGGCGGAGCCGTGCGGATACGTCAGCCCGCTTCGCGCACCTGTGCCGCCGTCGGCGCGGTACCGCCGAGGTGGGCCGGCAGCCACCAGGCGTCCGCCGTGTCCTTCGGCTTGTCGGGGTAGGCGCGCTGCGCCGCGTCCAGCAGCTCCTGCACCCGCTCGCGCAACCGGCGCGTGATCGCCCCCGCGTACTGGTCGCTCGGCGCCTCCAGCGGCTCGCCGACGCGCATCGTCACCGGGATGTGGCTGCGCTTGAGGTTCTTCGGGCGGCCCTTCGTCCACAGCCGCTGGGTGCCCCACAGCGCCACCGGGATCAGCGGAACGCCGGCCTCCTGCGCCATGCGCGCCGCGCCCGACTTGAAACTCTTGAGGGTGAACGACTGGGAGATCGTCGCCTCCGGGAACACCCCGATGATCTCCCCGGAGCGCAGTGAGTCCAGCGCGTGCTGGTACGCCGTCTCGCCCTGCTGGCGGTCCACCGGGATGTGCTTCATCGCGCGCATGAGCGGACCCGAGACCCGGTGCCGGAACACCGACTCCTTGGCCATGAACCGGACCAGGCGCTTCTGCGGGCGGGCCGTCAGCCCGGCGAAGATGAAGTCGAGGTAGCCGATGTGGTTCGACACGAGCACCGCGCCGCCCTTGCGCGGGATGTTCTCGGTGCCCTTGACGTCGATCCGGATGTCGAGCGCGCGGAAGAGCGTGTGCGCGGCGCCGATCACGGGGGGATAGACGAGCTCAGCCATGAGGGGGAGACCCCGCTTTCTGCCTGGGGAGGTTCTCCCGGCCGGAAGTTACGGAAGCGTAGGTACGCGACCATGGGGATCGTGCCCCAAACGGGGCGCGGTAGCCAGTCCAGACGCCCCCGCCCGGGGAGATTCTCGTCACGCGGCGCCTCGCGCCGGGAATGCGGGGCGCCGGAGGTGTGCTGGAGCCAGGGTAGACAGGAGTGGGTGTGCGCGAGGAAGAGGCGGGCGGGACGGTCGCCCGGGGACGGGGGCCGCTGGGCGCCGGCGAGCTGGGGCGGGCGCCCGGGGAGCGGGCCAGCCTGGTCCAGTTCTCCAGCGCGTTCTGCCGGCCCTGCGCCGCCACCCGAAGGATCCTCGCGGAGGTCGCCGCGATGGTGGACGGCGTCGAGCACATCGAGATCGACGCCGAGGGCAACCTCGAACTGGTGCGGGCCCTGGCCATCGCGAAGACTCCCACCGTCCTCGTCCTGGACGCCGCCGGCCGGATCGTGCGCCGGGCGGAGGGCATGCCGCGCAAGGCGGACGTGATCGCCGCCCTGGGCGCGGCGGTCTGACCGGGACGGCGGTCCCGCGCGGGGGCGTTGGGCCGGGGCGCGGGGCGGCGCCGAGCGCCGTCGGCGCCGCCCGGCGGGGACCCGTACCCCCGTGCGCGCGCCCGTACGCAGCGTGACGCGCCTGACATCTGCCCGCTGCGGCTTGACTGTGTACGCGTGAGATCGCCAGGCTGACGGCATGCGGTATGAACTCCTGCTTTACGGGCGGGTCCATGTGGACCTCGTCCGCCACGCGAGCGCGCGCTGTTGGGATCGCTGAACGCCCCCGGCCCCCGATCCCCGATCGCGTCCGCGCCTCACGCGGCAGAAGGAAGTCCTCCCATGACGGCCCCCACGGTCCCGATGGCCCCGCCCGCCCCCTTCGACGAAGGTCGCCCCGTCCTGCCCGGCTCGCCCGAGCTGCTCCGTTCCGTCTTCCGGCGGCACGCGGCCGGTGTCGCCGTGATCACCGCGGAGCGCGGGGGCAGCCCCGCCGGCTTCACCGCGACCTCGCTCAACTCGGTCTCCGCCGACCCGCCGATGCTCTCGTTCACCATCGGTACCGGGTCTTCCAGTTGGCCGGCCGTGCGCGACAGCGAGTACCTCGGCGTCCACATACTCGGCGAGCACCAGCGGGAGCTGGCCGGCCTCTTCGCGCGCAGCGGCGCGGACCGCTTCGGCCCCGGCACCGCCTGGGCCGAGGGACCGCACGGCGTGCCGCTGCTCGACGGGGTGCCGGCCTGGCTGGTGTGCCGGGTGGTGGCCCGGGTGCCGGCCGGCGGGCACCGGGTGGTGATCGCGGAGGCCGTGGCGGGGGATCCGGCCGGGGAGGGTCGTCCGCTGCTCTACCACCAGGGGCGCTTCAACGCGTTGCGCGACTGAATCGTCCCTGCTGGGGAGGGTTCGGGCGGCGTTGGCCAGATCACAGTTCGGCGGCCTTGCAACCCGGGACGACCCGCTGTGTACTGACGAGTAACATTCCCTTCGGAGCGCGGCCCGCCCCGACCGGGATCCGCCCCACAAGGCGCTTATGCTGCCTGCACAAGGCGGTACCAGTTAAAAGACGATGCGGTAGGAGAGCCGGCGTGAGCCTGAGGATCGTTGTCTGTGTGAAGTACGTGCCCGACGCCACCGGCGACCGGCAGTTCACCGAGGACCTGACCGTGAACCGCGACGACGTCGACGGCCTGCTGTCGGAGCTCGACGAGTACGCCGTCGAGCAGGCCCTGCAGATCGCCGACGAGGCGGACGACGCGGAGATCACCGTCCTGACCGTCGGCCCCGAGGACGCCAAGGACGCGCTGCGCAAGGCGCTGTCGATGGGCGCCGACAAGGCCATCCACGTCGAGGACGACGACCTCCACGGCTCCGACGTCATGGGCACCTCGCTCGTGCTCGCCAAGGCCATCGAGAAGGCCGGCTACGACCTGGTCATCACCGGCATGGCCTCGACGGACGGCACCATGGGCGTGCTCCCCGCGATCCTGGCCGAGCGCCTGGGCGTCCCGCAGGTCACCCTCCTCTCCGAGGTAAAGGTCGAGGACGGCACCGTGACCGGCCGCCGCGACGGCGACACCGCGAGCGAGCAGCTGGAGGCCTCCCTCCCCGCGCTCGTCTCCGTCACCGACCAGTCCGGCGAGGCCCGCTACCCGTCCTTCAAGGGCATCATGGCCGCCAAGAAGAAGCCGGTGGAGTCCTGGGACCTGTCCGACCTGGACCTGGAGTCCGACGAGGTCGGCCTCGAAGGCGCCTGGACCGCGGTCGACTCCGCGGCGCAGCGCCCGGCCCGCACCGCGGGCACGATCGTCAAGGACGAGGGCGAGGGCGGCAAGCAGCTGGCCGAGTTCCTGGCCGGCCAGAAGTTCATCTAGAACTTCCGCCGCCCCTTCCCGCCCCCAGATACTTCGCAACAGCAGGAGAGCAGTCCCATGGCTGAAGTTCTCGTCTACGTCGACCACGTGGACGGTGCCGTCCGCAAGCCCACCCTTGAGCTGCTGACGCTGGCCCGCCGCATCGGCGAGCCCGTCGCCGTCGCCCTCGGCGCCGGTGCCGAGGCCACCGCGGCCGTGCTCGCCGAGCACGGCGCCGTCAAGGTCCTCACCGCCGACGCCCCCGAGTTCACCGAGTACCTCGTGGTGCCGAAGGTGGACGCGCTCCAGGCCGCGTACGAGGCCGTGTCCGCCGGGGGCTCCCTGGCCGCCGTGCTCGTCCCGTCCTCCGCCGAGGGCAAGGAGATCGCCGCGCGTCTGGCGCTGCGCATCGGTTCCGGCATCATCACCGACGCCGTCGACCTGGAGGCCGGTGACGAGGGTCCGGTCGCGACCCAGGCCGCCTTCGCCGCGTCGTTCACCACCAAGTCCCGCGTGTCCAAGGGCACCCCGGTCATCACCGTGAAGCCGAACTCGGCCCCGGTCGAGGCCGCTCCGGCCGCCGGCGCCGTCGAGGCGCTCGCCGTCACCTTCGGCGCCCTGGCCACCGGCACCAAGGTCGTCTCGCGCACCCCGCGCGAGTCCACCGGCCGTCCCGAGCTGACCGAGGCCGCGATCGTGGTCTCCGGCGGCCGCGGCGTCAACGGTGCCGAGAACTTCGCGATCATCGAGGAGCTCGCGGACTCCCTCGGTGCCGCCGTCGGCGCCTCCCGCGCCGCCGTCGACGCCGGTTGGTACCCGCACTCCAACCAGGTCGGCCAGACCGGCAAGTCGGTCTCCCCGCAGCTGTACATCGCCTCCGGCATCTCGGGCGCGATCCAGCACCGCGCCGGCATGCAGACCTCGAAGACCATCGTGGCCATCAACAAGGACGCCGAGGCCCCGATCTTCGACCTGGTCGACTACGGCGTGGTCGGCGACCTCTTCGAGGTCGTCCCCCAGCTCACCGCCGAGATCAAGGCTCGCAAGGGCTAGTCACGCTTCGGGAGCCGGTGAACCGCGTACCGGCTCCTCGAACGTACCGACGAGGGCCTTCCGGGCCCGGTGTGGACGTCACCGTCCGCCCCGGCTCCGGGAGGCCCTCCGGCGTGTGCGGGGGCCGCGAAAACCGCTCGTCACGGGCGTGATCACGGCCTACGATGCCGCATCATGATCACCAACGAACAGATAATCGCGCAGGGCCTGGACCGGATCCGGGCAGGGTATGTCTTCCCCGAGAAGGCCGTGGACGTCGACGCCGAGATCCGGCGCCGCCTGGACCTCGGGGCGTACGCCGGGCTGGACGGGCCGGGCCTTTGCGAAGCGGTCACCGCGCACCTCCAGGAGGTGTGCCCGGACAAGCACCTGCGGCTGCTGTGGACGGACGAGCCGCAGTCCCTGGAGCCGGCGGACCAGGACGAGGGGCGGGCCGCCTTCCTCGACCTGCTCCGCAGGGAGAACCAGGGCGTTCGCCGCGTCGAGCGGCTGGACGGGAACATCGGCCTCATCGACGTCCGGTGGATCGCGACCGCCGACGGCGGCGCCGCCGTGATCGGCGCGGCGATGCACCTGGTCGCCTCCAGCTCGGCCCTCGTCCTGGACCTCCGCTCGTGCCGCGGCGGGGCGCCGGAGGGGGCCGCGATGTGGTGCAGTTACTTCTTCGGCGACGACCAGGTGCACCTGAACGACATCTACGACCGGACCTCCGGCGAGACCCGCCAGTTCTGGACGCTCCCGCACCTTCCCGCGCCCCGTTACACCGACCGCCCCGTGTACGTGTTGACCAGCGCGACCACCTTCTCCGGCGGTGAGGACGTGGCGTACACCCTCCAGGCGCACGGCCGCGCCGTCCTGGTCGGCGAGACCACGCGGGGCGGCGCGCATCCGACCGTCCGGCACCCGGTCACGGAGCACATCCTCGTGACCGTGCCGACCGCCCGGTCGATCAACGCCGTCACCGGCACCAACTGGGAGGGCGTCGGCGTGGTCCCCGACATCCCGGTCCCGGCGGACGAGGCCCTCGACCGGGCCTTGGAGGCCGCACGCGGTGGGGGGAACATTGACTGAGCGGAACCCCGTGACTAAATTCTGCTATGCGGATCTAAGCTTCCGTGAAGCGGAAAAGAGGAGAGTGCACGATGGGTCAGCAGGAGAAGGTGGCGACGAGCCTCGCAGGCGCGGTCAGCGAGGGCATCAGCGCCTCCCTGGCGCCGGTGGACGCGGAACTCGCGCGGCACTACCCGGGCGACCCCGGCACCCGTCAGCCCATCCACACCGTCTACGTCCCCGGTGACGTCTTCGCGGCCGACACCATCCGCTCCTGGGGCGACCAGGCCCTCGCCGCCCTCGACGAGCACGCCCCCGACGCCGCCACCTTCGCCAAGGTCCTCGGCATCTCCGACGAGCTGGCCGTACCGGTCTACGAGCGCGTCCGCGCCAAGCTGCGGACCGAGCCCATCGAGGACCTCCGCGTCGACTTCGAGGACGGTTTCGGCGTCCGCTCCGACGAGGAGGAGGACCAGGCCGCCGCCCGCGCCGCCCGGCTGATCTCCGAGGCGTACTCCAACGGCACCAACGCCCCGTACATGGGCATCCGCATGAAGTGCATGGAGTCCAACGTCCGCGACCGCGGCATCCGCACCACCGACGTCTTCCTGTCAGGCCTCCTCGCCCACGGCGGCCTCCCGGACAACCTGGTCCTGACCCTCCCCAAGGTGACCTACGCCGAGCAGGTGTCCGCGTTCGTCAAGCTGCTGGAGGCGTTCGAGACCGCGCGCGGCCTGCGTCCGGGCCGGATCGGCTTCGAGATCCAGATCGAGACCAGCCAGTCGATCCTGGCCTCCGACGGCACCGCCACCGTGGCCCGCATGATCGAGGCCTCCCAGGGCCGCGCCACCGGCCTGCACTACGGCACCTTCGACTACAGCGCCTGCGTCGGCGTCTCCGCCGCCTACCAGGCCAGCGACCACCCCGCCGCCGACCACGCCAAGGCGATCATGCAGGTCGCGGCCGCCGGCACCGGCGTGCGGGTCTCCGACGGCTCCACCAACGTGCTGCCGATCGGCACCACCGAGAAGGTCCACGAGGCCTGGAGGCTGCACTACGGCCTCACCCGCCGCGCACTGGCCCGCGCCTACTACCAGGGCTGGGACATGCACCCGGGCCACCTCCCCACCCGCTACGCGGCCGTCTTCACCTTCTACCGCGAGGGCCTGGAGACCGCCGCCGCCCGCCTCAAGGCCTACGTCGCCAAGATCGAGGGCGACGTGATGGACGAGCCCGCCACCGCCAAGGCCCTGGCCGGCTACCTGGTGCGCGGCCTCGACTGCGGCGCGGTCGGCATCGAGGAGGTCACCTCCCTCACCGGCCTGACCCGCGCCGAACTCGACGCCTTCGCCATCCCGCGTCGCTCGGCGACCCTGACGGCGACCGCCTGAGCCACGCGGGCCGCGCGCCCCGCGCTCTTCGAAGGGCCCGTCCGGACATGTCCCGGGCGGGCCCCGCCGCGTTCGGCGCCGCGTCCGGCCGCAGCCGCGCGGTGGAAGGCCAGGGCCAGGGCGGCGAGTACCGCCACGAGCCCGCACACGCCCGGCCACCCGGCGAGGCCGTACGTCCGCACTCCCAGCCAGGAACCGGCGCTTCCGCCCAGGTACGCGCACGTCATGTAGGCGGTGTTGAGCCGGCCCCGGGCGTCGGGGCGCACGCCGAAGACGCGGGCCTGGTTGGCGACCGTGCCGCACTGCAGGGCGACGTCGAGCAGCAGCGTGCCGACGGTCAGCGCGACCATCCCCGACACCCCGCCCCGGGCCCCCGCGACCAGGACCGCCGCCGCGAGGAGGACACCGACCAGGCAGACGAGGTTCACACCGTCGGGCCCGCGCCGGTCCACCAGGCGTCCGGCGAGCGGGGTGCACAGCATGGTGACCCCGCCGACCAGGGCGAGCAGCCCCACCGCCTCGGTGCCCAGGCCGTAGGCGGGACCGGTGAGCAGGAGCGCCAGGCAGGTCCAGACGGCCGAGAAACCCCCGAAGACCGCGGCCTGGTAGAGGCAGGAACGGCGCAGTTCCCGCTCGTCGCGCAACAGGCGCAGCGCATCGGCCAGGAGCGTCCCGTAGGGACTGCGGGAGGACGGGGTCGTGGCCGGGAGGGTGCGGGCGAGCACGGCCGAGAGGAGCAGGACGACGACGGCGGCCGCCAGGTACGGCGCCCGCCAGCCCAGCCGTTCGCCGAGCGTCGAGCTGAAGGTACGGGCCAGCAGCATGCCGCCGATGGAGCCGCTGAGCAGGGTTCCCATCACCGCTCCGCGTCGGTCGGGAGCCACCAGTCCGGCCGCCATGGGGGCGATGACCTGCGCGGCCACGGTGGTGACCCCCACGCACAGGCCGGCGCCGAGGAGGTAGGGCAGGGCGGGCGCGCATCCGGCGGCGAGCAGGGCCGCGCCGGAGAGGGCGAGCAGGGTGACGATGAACGGCCGGTGCGGGAGCCGGTCGCCGAGCGGGACCAGCAGGAACATCCCGGCGGTGTAGCCGATCTGCGTGGCCGTCACCGCCAGGGAGGCGGTATCGGGGGAGGTGCCCAGCCCGGTGGCGATCAGGGGGCTGACGGCCTGCGGGAAGTAGATGTTCCCCACGGCCACGGCGCAGGTGAGCGCCAGGATCAGGACCGTCGCGCGGCTCAACTCGGCCCGCCGGCCCGCTGCGTGTGTCATGCGTACGAGTCCACGGCACGGGCGGCCCGTCGCCAATCGATGTAGCGTACGGCTTAATGATCAGCTTCGGGCTCGGCGTCGAGGACCTCGCCGACACGCGGTTCGCGGTCTCGCCGCTCGGCGAGACGGTCTTCAGCCTGCGCGTGCTGCGCGAGCCCGGCCTCTCCGCCCTCCACCTGCCCTGGCGCAGGTCCGTCCTCGGCCGCCTCGGCGGCCTCGACACGGCCTTGTTGCTGTCCCTGGTGGCGCAGCGGCGCACCCTGCCGGACTTCCTGACCCCGCCGCCGGCGAGCTTCGATCCCTCCTTCGAGGAGGAGTTGGGAGCCGTCCGCGCCACCCCACCGGACCTGGTCCGACGCGATCTGCTCGCCGCGCACGCCCCGGATCCCCTTCCCGCGCCCATCGAGGACGCCTACCGCGCCGACGACGCGAAGGTGATCGCGGTACGGGACGCCATCTGCGAGGTCCTGGAGGCGTACTGGGAGATCGCCATCCGTCCGATGTGGCCGCGGATGAGGCTGCTGCTGGAAGCGGACATGACCTACCGCGCGCGACAACTCGCCGTGGGCGGCGCTCGGCGGCTGTTCGCCGGCATGCACCCGAACCTGCACTGGCACGAGGGCGTGCTCCACGTCGACCGGATGATCCACAGTCACCACGTCGAGGCGCGCGGCCGGGGGTTGCTCCTCGTCCCCTCCGTGTTCGTCCACAAGCCGGCGCCGCCCGTCAGCCCGCAGGAGGCGCCCCTGCTGGTGTACCCGAGCCGGGGCGTGGCGACGATGTGGACCCCCGTGCCCACCGCCGACGCGTCCACGCTGGACGCGCTGCTCGGCGCCCCCAGGGCGCGGCTGCTGCGGGTCCTCGACGAGCCGCTGCCCACGATCGAGATCGCCCGCCGGTTCCGGGTCACCCCGAGTGCCGTCTCCCAGCACCTGCGCGTCCTGCACGGCGCGGGTCTGTTGACCCGGGCCCGGGACGGGCGGCTGGTGCTGTACCGACGCAGCCCGCTGGGTGACCGGCTGGTGGGCCCTGAGCCGCCGGGCTGAGCCGCCCGACCGCCCGCCCGAGGTGGCGGGCGGGGGGCGTCAGGGCGTCGGCGGGAGTTCGCCCGAGCCGCGCGGGATCAGGCGCGTCGGGAGTTCGATGCGGGCCGGGGGGAGGTCGGCGCCCGCCAGGCGCTGGAAGAGGCGGTCCGTGGCCACCCGGCCGAGGGCCGCCGCGTCCTGGGCGACCACCGTGACCCCCGGGCGCAGCAGGTCGGCCAGCTCGAAGTCGTCGAAGCCGACCAGCGCCACCGGCCGGTCCCGGTCCGCGAGGACTCGTACCACCGTGACCGTCACCCGGTTGTTGCCGGCGAAGAAGGCCGACACCGGCTCGGGGCCTTCGAGCATCGCGCGGGCCGCCGCCGCGACCCGTTCCGGGGCCGTGGGGCCGACGGACACCCAGGATTCGGCCACGGGCAGGCCCGCGTCCGCCATCGCCGCCCGGTAGCCGCGCAGACGCTCCGTCGCCGTGTGGATGTGCGGCTGGTCGCCGATGAAACCGATCCGGCGGTGCCCGCCCGCGATCAGGTGCGCCACCCCGTCGCGGGCGCCGCCGAAGCTGTCCGACAGCACCACGTCCGCCTCGATCCGACCGGCCGGACGATCGACGAACACCATCGCCATCCCCGCCCGGATCTCCGGTTCCAGATAGCGGTGGTCGTCGCCGGCCGGGATCACGATCAGCCCGTCCACCCGGCGGGCGCACAGAGCGAGGGCCAACTCCCGCTCGCGTTCCGGATCCTCGGCGCTGGACCCGTTGATGAGCAGCGCGCCGTGCGTACGGGCCACCTCCTCGACGGCCCGGTTCAGCGGACCGTAGAAGGGGTCCGCGAGGTCCTCCAGGACCAGCCCCACCGTCGCCGTACGCCCCTTGCGCAACACGCGCGCGCTGTCGTTGCGGCGAAAGCCGAGCGCCTCGATGGCCTCCTGGACCCGCTGCTCGGTGTCGGGGGTCACGCCCGGTTCGCCGTTGACGACCCGGGACACCGTCTTCAGACCCACGCCCGCCCGTGCCGCCACGTCCTTCATGGTCGGCCGGTTGCCGTAGCGGGGCTCGGACGGGCGGCGGCTGTGCGGCACGGTGGGCAAACCTCCGGGGCGGTGGCGCGGACGGTGGGCGGGCAGGGCCCTGACCTTGAGGATAAGCACTCGTCCGGTGCGCGGGTTTCCGTGGCAGAGTGATGCGGGCAAGCCAGTGGGGGGCTTCGGAGGCGAGCCATCGGGAGAGGGGTAGACGTGATTGTCTGGATCAACGGCACGTTCAGTGCCGGGAAGACCAGCACGGCCCGCGAGCTGACCGGACTCCTACCGGACAGCACCCTGTACGACCCGGAGCTCATCGGCGACGCGCTGCGCGCGCTCCTGCCGCGCAAACGCCTCGCGGAGGTCACGGACTACCAGGACCTCCCGAGTTGGCGACGGCTCGTGGTGGACGCGGCGGCGGCCCTGTTGGCCGAGGTGGGCGGGGTGTTGGTCGTACCGATGACGCTGCTGCGCCAGGAGTACCGCGACGAGATCTTCGGGGGGCTCGCCGCCCGCCGGATCCCGGTACGACACGTGCTGCTCGCACCGGCGGAAACGATCCTGCGGGAGCGGATAGCGACCCGACGGGAACCGGGGCCGCCGGAGCTGGTCGACGTCCACGTCAGGCAGTGGGCCTACGACCACCTCCCGGTGTACCGGCAGGCGCTCGGCTGGCTGACCGCCGACGCGCACGTCATCGACAACGGACACCTGACGGTCCGGGAGACGGCCCAGCGCATCGCCGAGGCCGTACGCACCGACACGGCGACGGTCTGCGACATCGTGCAGACACCGGAACCGACGCGCGAGACGGTGGCCTCGGGCGTGCTGTTCTTCGACGCCGAGGACCGGGTGCTCCTCGTCGATCCGACGTACAAGCCGGGCTGGGAGTTCCCCGGCGGCGTGGTCGAGCCCGGCGAGGCGCCGGCGCGGGCGGGCGTACGCGAGGTCGAGGAGGAACTCGGCCTGACGCTGGACCGGGCGCCGGACCTGCTCGTGGTCGACTGGGAACCGCCCCGCGCACCCGCCTACGGGGGACTGCGGCTCCTCTTCGACGGCGGCCGGCTCGACCCGACGCTGATCGCCCGACTGCGCCTGCCCGGCCCCGAGTTGCGGGCCTGGCGCTTCGTCACCGAGCCGGAGGCCGCCGAGCTGCTGCCGCCGCAGCGCTACGAGCGCCTGCGCTGGGCCCTGCGCGCCCGCGAACGCGGGCGGCCGCTGTACCTGGAGGCCGGCCGGCCCACGCCGTGACGGGGCGGATCGTCACCGCACGCGCGGTGCCCGGCGGCGGGCGAGCGTCCGGCCGGCCAGGGCCACGGCGAGCGCCGCGACGATCAGGGCCGCGGTGACGGCGTACGTGATCCGGGTGCCGGTGGCGACGGCCCCCGGGTCCGCCGTCGTGACCTCCGCCGCCCCCGACGCCAGGGCGAACACGGCCCCCATCGCCGAGGCGCCGGTGATCAGCCCGAGGTTGCGCGACAGGTTCAGCAGCCCCGACACCACGCCCCGCCGGTCCGCGGGCACGTCCGCCATCACGGCGGCGTTGTTCGCCGTCTGGAACACGGCGTAACCGCAGGTGAGCAACGCCAGCGGGGCGACGTGGCCGGGGACGCCGAGCGCCGGGGACGTCAGTGCGAGCAGACACGCGCCGACGGCCATGGCGAGCAGTCCGGCGACGGTCGTCCGGCGGGCGCCGAACCGGTCGGTGAGGCGCCCGGCCGGTACGCCGGTCAGCGCGGCGACGAGCGGACCGACCGCCAGGACGAGGCCGGTCAGGGCGGCGCCCTGCCCGAGCGCCCGCGAGAGGTGGAAGGGGCCGACGACGAGCGTCGCCATCACCACCGTCGAGACGAGCGCGCTCATGACCAGACCGGCGCTCAGCTCCGGGTCCCGGAACGCCGACGGCCGGATCAGCGGCGCCGCCGCCCGCGCCTCGACCCGTACGAACAACACGGCCCCGCAGACGGCCACGGCCGACAGCGCCCAGGTCGTCGGGCCGAACGCGCCCCGCCCCAGGGTCATCGCGAGCGCGTACGCGGCCAGGGTGACGGCGAGGAGCACGGTGCCGGGATGGTCGAAGCGGGCCCCGCCCTCCGCCCGGGGCGCGGGCCGGTCGGCGGGCAGCCCGCGACGGGCCAGGAGGAACGCCGCCACGCCGAGCGGCACGTGGACGAGGAACAGCGCCCGCCAGCCGGGCCCGGCCAGCAACACCCCGCCCAGCGACGGGCCGAGCGCGGTACCGATCGCGGAGGTGGTGCCCAGCAGGCCCATGGCCCGGCCGGTGCTCTCGCGGGGGACGGCGTCCGCGACGAACGCCATCGTCAGGGCCATCATCACGGCCGCTCCGAGACCCTGCGCCGCGCGGGCGGCGATCAGCAGCCCGAGCGTCGGGGCGAGCCCGCACAGCACGGAGGCGGCGGTGAACACGGCGATCCCGGCCAGGAGCAGCCGGCGGCGGCCGAGGAGGTCACCGAGGCGTCCGGCACTGACGATCAGGGTGGTGACGGTGAGGAGGTAGGCGAGGACGACCCACTGGACCTGCGGGAAGGAGGCCGCGAACGCCTCGGCGAGGGTGGGGAGGGCGACGTTCGCGATGCCGGCGCCGAGGGAGGACAGCAGCATGGACAACGCCAGGGCCGCCAGGGCCCATCGCACCGGCGCCGGCCACGCCGCCGGCGCCGCGGGCGTGGCCGGCGCCGGTGCGCCGGGGCGGCGCGCGTCGAGGGGTCTCACGAGGACGCCCGTACACCGGTGAAGACCGTGACGGCGGACAGGAGGAAGGCGTCGGGGCGGCGCAGGATGCCCTGCTCGGAGGCGGGGTCGACCAACACGTCGAGGGTCTCCACGTCGGCCGCGTCCAAGGCCTCGTCCATCTTTTCGCGCAGCCGGGACAGTTGCGCGTGCAGGAAGGCCCGGCCCGCGTCGTCGAGCGGCGCCGGCAGGTCGAGCAGCGCCGTGAAGGAGCGTACGTCGGTCAGTCCGGCCCGGCCGAGCATCGCCGGCCAGTCCTCCACGACGGGGGCGCTGCCGGGCAGGCCCTCCCGCATGTCCTGGAACCAGCCCTCCTGGGCGGCGTCCAGCCGGGCCTGGAGCCCCGGCCGGCCCAGGCCGATGTCGCGCGGCAGGAACCGCATCGGCAGACCGCCCTCCGCCACGGCGAGCATCCCGCCGGGCCGCAGTACGCCGACCAGCGCGTCGAGCGCGCCCTGCTGGTCGCCGAGGTGGTGCACGGCCTTGCTGCTCCAGACGAGGTCGGCCGTGCCGAGGTCGGAGGCGATCCCGGTGGCGCCGTTCAGGTCCTCGGGCAGCAGCGTGTGGTGGACGGCGACGCGGCCGGCGAGGCCCAGCCGGTCGGCGCGGGTCAGGGTCCGCTCCAGCAGCTCGGGGGTGCCGTCCACGGCGAGCACCTCGGCATCCGGGAAGGCCTCGGCGAACACGCAGGCCATCACGCCGGGCCCGCTGCCGATGTCGAGGACGCGACGGACCGGCCGGTCCGGGCCGAGGAGGGTGCGCAGGCGGTCGGCGACCTGGAGGTGGGCCGGGAGGTGGACCTCGGCGTTGCTCTCCAGGTGGTCGGCCAGCGCCGCCCAGTCGACGTCGGTGTCGCCGTGGCCGTGGCCGTGCGTGTGGCGGTGCCGGTGCTCGTGTCGTCCCGCGGAGGCGTCGTGCTCGTGTGCGTTCATGCGGGGAGGGTGCGCCCGGCCCGGGAACTTCGGCAACTTCCGTTGCCGATTCCGGGAAACCGGGGTGGAATGCCTCCATGGACACACCGCAGCCCTACCAGACGGTCCTGGACGAGGTCGCCCCCCGACTGAAGCGGCTGCGCGCCCAGCGGGGTCTGACCCTGGCCGCGCTCTCCGAGGAGACGGGCATCTCCAAGAGCACCCTCTCGCGGCTGGAGTCGGGGCAGCGCCGCCCGAGCCTGGAGCTGCTGCTGCCGCTGGCGGGCGCGTACCGGGTGCCGCTGGACGACCTCGTCGGCGCCCCGGAGGTGGGGGATCCCCGGGTCCGGCTGAAGCCGCACCCCCTGCCCAACGGCGGCACGGTCGTCCCGTTGACCCGGACCCCGGGGCCCCTCCAGGCGTACAAGATGATCATCAACGACCGGGGTTCCGAGCCCGACCGGCGTACGCACGAGGGCTACGAGTGGCTGTACGTGCTCGACGGCCGGCTGCGGCTCGTCCTCGGCGACCACGACCTGACACTCGGACCCGGCGAGGCCGCCGAGTTCGACACCCGCGTGCCCCACTGGTTCAGCAGCGCGGACGGGCGGCCCGTCGAGGTGCTCAGCCTCTTCGGCAGGCAGGGCGAACGCATGCACGTCCGAGCCAAGCCGCAGACGTAGTCCCTCCGGAGGCTGCTCTCAACCCGCCGCCTCGGCGGACTCCGCCGCCGCGAGCAGCGTCTGCGCCGTGTCGGTCACCCATGGGTCGCCGTGCCCGAAGCAGGCCACGGACGGGGCGAGTTCGGCCAGGCGGCGGAAGGACGCCATGGCCTGAACGCGGTCCACGTTGAACACGCCCAACATCACCTGCCCCACCCCGGCCACACAGTCGCCGGTGAACAGGACGCCGTGCCGAGGCAGGTGCAGGCCGATGCTGCCCGGAGTGTGGCCCGGGGCGTGGACCACCACCGCCCCTTCGCCGAAGGGCAGCACCTCGCCGTGCTCCAACTCCCGGTCGACCGGGGTCGGCGGGGCCTCCGGAACTGTCAACCCCTGTGCGTACAGGGGGAGTTCCCAGTCCAACAAGGCCGGTTCCGGTACGGGCAACTCGCCCCGGATCACGGGGGCGTCCAGGCGGTGAGCCCACACCCGGGCGTCCCGGCGGGCGGCCAGTTCGCCGGCCGCGCCCACGTGATCGCGGTGGCAGTGCGTCAGGACGATCCGCTCCAGCCGCTCGGGCAGCAGCCCGAGGGAACGTATCGCCTCCTCGATCGCGTCGGCCGATCCGGCGTGACCGGCGTCGATGAGGGTGAGGGCTTCGCCGTCCTGCCAGAGGTAGGCCTGGCCGATCGGGAAGCGGAGCATGTGGAGCCGGTTCGGGAGCACTTCTACGAGATCCATGCGGGAGAACGTAGACACCCGTACCGGCTTCGCGCGCGGGACTTCACCAGGAGCGGACTACGCCCGGGGCGTAGTGCGCCCCGGGCGAAATCCGCGTACCGCCGGCGGGTCAGCCGCGCTTGGACTCCGCGTAGTTCACCAGGAACAGGGCCTCCGCGACCGACAGTCGCTCCAGCTCCTCGGGGGACACGCTCTCGTTCACCGCGTGGATCTGGGCCTCCGGCTCGCTCAGGCCGATCAGCAGCATCTCGGCGTCCGGGTAGAGCGAGGTCAGGGTGTTGCACAGCGGGATCGACCCGCCCATACCGCTGACCTGCATTTCCTGGCCGGGGTAGGCGACGCTCATCGCCGCCGCCATCGACGCGTACGCCGGGCTGTCGGTGTCCGCCTGGAACGGCTGGCCCTGGCCGACGACCTCCAGCTCCAGGCGGGCCTTCCACGGGGTGTGCGCCACGAGGTGCGCCTCCAGCAGCTTGATCGCCTCGGCGGTGTCCACGCCCGGCGGCACGCGCAGGCTGATCAGCGCGCCGGCGCTCGCGTGCACGGACGGGGTCGCGCCGATCACCGGCGGGCAGTCGATGCCCAGGACGGTGACGGCGGGCCGGGCCCAGAGCCGGTCGGCGATGGTGCCCTCACCGATCAGCTCGACCCCGTCCAGCACCTTCGCGTCGGCGCGGAAGTCGGCCTCCGGATACTGCAGGCCCTCCCACACCGCGTCCGACGCCAGACCGTCCACGGTCGTGGAACCGTCGGCCGAGCGCAGCGAGGCGAGCAGCTGGATCAGCGCGGCGAGCGCGTCGGGGGCGACGCCGCCGAACATGCCGGAGTGCAGGTTCCCGCCCAACGTGTCGATCTTGACCTTGATCAGGGTCATGCCGCGCAGGGTGGCCGTGACGGTGGGCAGGCCGAGACGGAAGTTGCCCGCGTCACCGATGACGATGGTGTCGGCGGCCAGCAGCTCCGGGTGCGCCTCGGCGTACTGCTGGAGGCCACCGGTGCCCTGCTCCTCCGAACCCTCGACGATCACCTTCACCGAGACCGGCACGCCGCCGTTCGCCTTCAGCGCGCGCAGCGCCAGCAGGTGCATGATGAACCCGCCCTTGCAGTCGGCCGCGCCGCGCCCGTACCAGCGGCCGTCGCGCTCGGTCAGCTCGAAGGCGGGGGAGATCCAGGCGGCCTCGTCCAGCGGCGGCTGCACGTCGTAGTGCGCGTACAGCAGGACGGTCGGGGCGCCTTCGGGGCCGGGCAGGAAGCCGTACACGGACTGGGTGCCGTCAGGGGTGTCGAGCAGCGCGACGTCCTGGAAGCCTTCGACGCGCAGGGCGTTCGCCACCCAGGCCGCGGCGGCCTCGCTCTCGCTCTGGGGGAACTGCGCCCAGTCCGCGACCGATTGGAAGGCCACCAACTCGGCCAGCTCCGCCTTGGCGCGGGGCATCAGCGAGGCGACGGTCTCGGCGATCGGATTCTGGGACATGGGCACGCTCCTCGTGGGTGCGACGTTGTATGGGTGCCGGGGTACGGCAGGTACGGCGGTATGACAAAAGCAGCGGGTACAGCGGTATGACAAGAACAAGGTGAAGCCGGCATCGATCCTCGCACAGAGGGCCCGGTCTCAGTCTCGCCGTAGGATTTCCACGGCATCCGAGCAACCGCGTGATCAGGAGCAGCAGCACATCGTGAGCAGCGACGACGACGTACACGGCGCAAGCGCAGGGCAGGCCGCTCAGGGGGCGGACGAGGGGACGACGCCGGCCGCGGCGGAGGGTACGGGGGACGGGGCGACCACGGGCGAGGTGTGGGACGTCGTGGTGGTCGGCGCCGGACCGGCCGGCGCCTCGGCGGCGCATGCGGCGGCCACGGCCGGCCGGCGCGTCCTGCTGTTGGAGAAGGCCGAACTGCCGCGCTACAAGACCTGCGGCGGCGGCATCATCGGCCCCTCGCGCGACGCCCTGCCGCCGGGCTTCGTGCTTTCCTTCCAGGACCGCGTCCACGCGGTCACCTTCTCCCTGAACGGCAAGCTGACGCGCACCCGCCGCTCGAAGGGCATGCTCTTCGGGCTCATCAACCGGCCCGAGTTCGACGCCGCGCTGGTCGCGGAGGCCGAGAAGGCCGGCGCGACCGTGCGGACGGGCACGGCCGTCAGCCGCGTCGAGCAGCACGGGGCGGCGGTGCCCGACCGGCGCACGGTCGCCGTGGTGCTCGCCGACGGCGAGACGGTCCTGGCCCGCGCCGTCGTCGGCGCGGACGGCAGCGCGAGCCGCATCGGCGCGCACGTCGGGGTGGAGATGGACCAGGTCGACCTGGGCCTGGAGGTCGAGATTCCGGTACCGGCCACGGTGGCGGAGGACTGGAAGGGACGGGTCCTCATCGACTGGGGCCCGCTGCCCGGCAGTTACGGCTGGGTCTTCCCCAAGGGGGACACCCTCACCGTCGGCGTCATCTCGGCGAAGGGGGAGGGCGCGGCCACCAAGCGGTACCTGGACGATTTCATCGCCCGCCTGGGCCTGGCCGGCTTCGAGCCCGCCGTCTCCTCCGGGCACCTGACGCGCTGCCGCACGCCGGACTCGCCGCTGTCGCGCGGCCGGGTCCTGGTGGCGGGGGACGCGGCCGGGCTGCTGGAGCCGTGGACGCGTGAGGGCATCTCGTTCGCGCTGCGCTCGGGACGGCTCGCGGGGGAGTGGGCCGTGAAGATCTCCGAGGCGCAGGACGCGGTGGACGCGCGGCGTCAGGCCCTGAACTACGCCTTCGCGGTCAAGGCCGGGCTCGGGGTGGAAATGGCCGTGGGCAAGCGGATGTTGACGGTGTTCGAGTCCCGTCCGGGGATGCTGCACGCGGCGATCACCGGATTCCGGCCGGCCTGGCTGGCGTTCGCCCGGATCACGCGGGGTGCGACGACGCTGGCGGACATGGTCCGTACGTACCCGATGGCCCGTAAGGCCCTGCACCTGCTGGACGCCCGTCAGGCGCGCGACGGCCGCGCCTGAGTTCCCGGCTAGGGGGTGTCTTTCGGGTCAGGCCGGATCAGGGAGCGGTGCCGGCCACCGCGAGCCCGGCCTGATCCGAAAGACACCCCCTAGCTCCCGCCGCCCGGCCCGGAGGCCGCCCTCGACGCGCGACGCGCGGCGGGGCGGGCCACCGCGCCGGGCGGCGGCGTGTGCGGGGGGAGGCGGTGCGGTTCGGCGCCGGGACCGACTACGCTTCCACGCTCGGCTGACCCCCCTCGCCGCCGGTCCCGGTTTTCGCTCCCGGCCCCGCCCCGGGCCCGCGGCGCCCGAACCGCCACAGGACGCGCACGACCCGCACCACGAAGACCACCCCGGCCAGGACGGTCCCCGCCACCACCACGGCGTTGCCCGCCGCCCGGCCCGGCAGCGGCAGCAGCCACGCGACCGCGCACCCGGCCGCGAACACGAGTGCGGCGGCGAGGCACCCGGTGACGAAGGCATAGCCGATCTCGACGGTGACCGCGTCCCGCTCGGCCGTGGTGCGTCCGCTCATGCGGGGCAGTGTCACCCCACGCGCAGGCCCCCACAAGCACGCCACCGGCCGGCCCCCGACGTCAGATCCCGGACGTCGCGCTCCACAGCCGGGCCACCGCCGCGTCGCCGGTGACGCCGGGTCCGGTCAGCGGGAGCCGGTTCCACAGGGCGGCGTACAGCCAGGCCGCCTCACCGGTCACCTCGCAGTCGGCCGGCTCGCCCGTGTCCCCGCGCACCGTGCGGGCCGGTTCCCTCGACAGGTGCACCGTCCACACCGCGCCCGTGTCGGAGGCCCGTACCCGCAGCACGCGCGGTTCCTCCGTACGCACCCGGCTGCGCGGCCGGGCGTGGAAGCCGGTCAGCAGCTCGTCCACCCCGTCCTCCGCGAACCGCGCCCCCACCGGCCCGAAGGCGAAGCCGGCCTCCGCCCCGAGCGCGGACTGCGCGTCGAAACGGTGCACGGTCGTCTCGTGCGCCTGCCGCCGCGCCCAGAACGCCACCGGGGACGGCGGGGCCGTCGGCAGGAAGGTCCAGCACATCAGGTCGGCCGGGGCGTCCGTCAGGGTACGGACCAGCGTCGCGTGCCCCTCCCGGAACCAGGGCAACAGCTCGGCCCCGGGCAGCTCCGGCCCGTCCGGGAACGGCACCGGCTCCACCAGGCCGTCCGCCACGAACCCGGTCGCCCAGCGATGCACCGCACCCGTATGCCGCAGCAGATCGGCCACCCGCCACCCGGGACACGTCGGCACCGGGGTCTCCACGCCCGCCCGTTCGGCCACGTCGGCGAGCAGCTCGCCTTCCCCCGCGAGGGCCTCCACGTATTCGATGATCTTCACGCGGCGAGTCTGCCGGCCGCCCGCCCGCCGGACAATGGAGAAGTGAACGGTGAACTCTTCCCGCGCGAGCGGACCGAGATCGCACCCGGCGCCGTCCACCTGCCCGACTGGCTCGGACCGCGCCGCCAACACGAGCTGCTCGACGCCTGCCGCGCCTGGGCCCGCCCGCCCGCCGGCCTGCGCACCGTCCACACCCCCGGCGGCGGCACGATGACCGCCCGGCAGGTCTGCCTGGGCCGGCACTGGTACCCGTACGGCTACGCGCGCACCGCCGTCGACGGCGACGGGGCCCCCGTCAAGCCGATGCCGGCCTGGCTCGCCGAGCTGGGCCGCGAGGCCGTCACCGCCGCCTACGGGACGCCCCCGCCGCCCGAGGACGCGTACGACATCGCCCTGATCAACTTCTACGCCGGCGACTCCCGCATGGGCATGCACCGCGACGCCGACGAGCGCTCCCCGGCCCCGGTCGTCTCGCTGAGCCTCGGCGACTCCTGCGTCTTCCGCTTCGGCAACACGGTCACGCGCGGCCGGCCCTACCAGGACGTGGAGCTGCGCAGCGGGGATCTCTTCGTGTTCGGCGGCCCGAGCCGGATGGCCCACCACGGCGTCCCCAAAGTGCTGCCCGGCACCGGGCCGCCGGACCTCGGCCTGACCGGTCGGCTGAACGTCACCCTGCGGGTGGGCGGACTCGACGCATAGGGGACGCCCAGGGCACGGCGTGCCGTGGCGTGCCGTGTCGGTGCCCGCCGGCGCCCCCGGTGTCCCGATCATGCGAGGATCCATGTCATGAACGGCAACGGGGCCCCGCCGAGGGTCGGGGATGTGTCCACGGTGTCCGCCGGCTCGGCGGGGTCCGGGGCGGCCGCGATGTCCGCGGCTTCCGGCGCCTCGGCCGCTTCCGCCGCCTCCGCGCGCAGCCGGCTGGAGCGCGGCCGCGGCGCGCTCGGCCCGGCTCTGGAACTCGTCCACACCGGCCGGGCCCCGACGCGCGCCGTCCTGACGGCCGAACTCGGCGTCACCCGCGCCACCGCCGGAGCCGTCGCGGCCGAACTGGAGGCGCTCGGGCTGATCCGCGTCGACTCCCGCCCCGGCGGCGCCGGCGGCGCCCAGGGCCGCCCCTCCCACCGGCTCGCCGTCGAGGAGAACGGCCCGGTGGCGCTCGCCGCGCAGGTGCACCCCGACGGGTTCCGCGCCGCTCTCGTCGGCCTCGGAGGGCGGATCGTCGCCACCGCCCCCGGCAAGATGACCGTCTCCGCCGACCCCGCGCAGGTCCTCGACGCGGTCGTCGCGGCCGGCGCGGAGCTGCTGGCCGAGACCGGGCGGCGCTGCATCGGAGCGGGCCTCGCCGTGCCCTCGGCGGTCGCGGAACCCGAGGGCACGGCCCTCAACCCCCTGCACCTGGCCTGGCCGGCCGGCTCTCCCGTACGGGCCGTCTTCGCCGAGCGCGTGAAGGCGGCCGGGATCGACGGACCCGCCCTGACCGGCAACGACGTCAACCTGGCCGCGCTCGCCGAGCACCGGCACGGCGCCGGCCGCAGCGCCCAGCACCTGCTGTGCGTGGCCACGGGGCACCGGGGCGTCGGCGGGGCGCTGGTCCTGGACGGCCGCCTGCACAGCGGCAGCGCCGGCCTGGCCCTGGAGGTCGGCCACCTCACCGTCAACCCGGAGGGCCGCCCCTGCCACTGCGGCGGACGCGGCTGCCTGGACGTCGAGGCCGACCCGCTGGCCTTCCTGACGGCGGCGGGCCGCACCCCCGGCCCGGAGGTGTCCCTGCTCCAGCAGGCCCGTGACCTGCTGCGCACCGAGTACGCCCGGCCCACCGTACGGACGGCCGCCGAGGAACTCATCGACCGGCTCGGCCTGGGGCTGGCGGGCCTGGTCAACATCCTCAACCCGGACCGGATCATCCTGGGCGGCCTGCACCGCGAACTGCTGTACGCCGACCCGGAGCGGCTGCGCGCGGTGGTCGCGGACCGCAGCCTGTGGGGGCGCAGCGGGGGCGTGCCGATCCTGCCGTGCACCCTCGACCACAACAGCCTGGTCGGGGCCGCCGAGCTGGCGTGGCAGCCGGTCCTGGACGACCCGCTCGGGGCGCTGGGCACGCCGGCCTGAGCCCGCCGGGACGGCAACGCCTGCCCCCGGCCCTGCCCCTTGCCCCGGGCCCCGGCTCCCCCGGCCGGGTCCCGGACGGGGGAGCCCGGGGCCCGGGGGTGTCAGCCGGGCCCGGTACCGGCCGAGGCCGATACCGACACGGCTGCCGGGAGGGGCCGCGCGTCGACGGCGGTGAGCACGGGCCGGGCGGGTTCCCGTACGGGCTTCTTGGCGTCGATGTGGACCGCCGTCGCCGGCGCGGCCGGGACGGGGGCGGCGCGCAGGGAGAACCACACCACCTTGCCCGGCGCGTCCTCCAGATGCCGCGCCCCCCAGGCCTCGCTGACGGCCTCGACGAGCGCGAGCCCCCGACCGGACGTCTCCAGGCCCTCGGCCGAGGGCTCGTGCCGTACGGGCAGCCGCGGATCGCTGTCGTGGACGGAGACGGTGACCCGTCCGAGGCGCAGTTCGATCTCGACCCGGCAGACCTTGTCGGGCTGGGCGTGGCGGTGCACGTTGCTGAGCAGCTCCGTCACGCCCAGCGCGGCCCGGTCGATGAGCGGGTCGAGCTGCCAGTGACGCAGTTGTGCGGAAATGATCCGGCGGATCTGACCGATCCGCACCGGCAAGGCCTGCAGTTCCACGACGCAGTGCCTACGCGCATGACTTATCACGGCTGCGACTCCCCGACATCAGTGTTACGGGTGCTGCACCCTCGGTGACGCACCACCAGGGTCACCCACCGTCGCTCCCCGTGCAACCGAACGCGCTCAAAAGTGATCCGCATGGAAACCCAAAGCAATCGTTTGCGCAGGTGAGGGGGGTACATTTCGAAAGAGGGGGCACACGAAACATTCAAGGGAGCAGGGCGCATGAGCACCACCGACACCACCGGTCACACGGCCTCGAACGCGGTGACGACGGTCGACGTCGACCACTCCGACGCGGACTACCGCGCCTGGCTCAAGGAAGCCGTCCGCAAGGTCCAGGCGGACGCCAACCGCTCCGCCGACACCCATCTGCTGCGCTTCCCCCTCCCCGAGGAATGGGGCATCGACCTCTACCTCAAGGACGAGTCCACGCACCCGACGGGCTCCCTGAAGCACCGCCTCGCCCGCTCCCTCTTCCTCTACGCCCTGTGCAACGGCTGGGTGCGCCCCGGCCGCCCGGTCATCGAGGCCTCCAGCGGTTCCACCGCCGTCTCCGAGGCCTACTTCGCGAAGCTGATCGGCGTCCCGTTCATCGCCGTCATGCCCCGCACCACCAGCCCCGAGAAGTGCCGGCTCATCGAGTTCCACGGCGGCGCGTGCCACTTCGTCGACGACCCGATGAAGATGTACGAGGAGTCCGCCGACCTCGCCGCCCGCACCGGCGGCCACTACATGGACCAGTTCACGTACGCGGAGCGGGCCACCGACTGGCGCGGCAACAACAACATCGCAGAATCGATTTACCAGCAGCTGCGCCTGGAGCGGTACCCCGAGCCCACGTGGATCGTCGCGACCGCCGGCACCGGCGGCACCTCCGCGACCATCGCGCGCTACGTGCACTACATGCAGCACGACACCCGCGTCTGCGTCCCGGACCCCGAGAACTCCTGCTTCTTCGACGGCTGGACCCAGGGCGACCCGCACGCGAGCAGCGACTGCGGATCGCGCATCGAGGGCATCGGCCGCCCCCGGATGGAACCGAGCTTCGTGCCCGGCGCCATCGACCGCATGATGAAGGTCCCGGACGCGGCGAGCGTCGCCGCCTGCCGCGCCCTCGAACAGGCCATCGGCCGCAAGGCGGGCGGCTCCACCGGCACGGGCCTGTGGAGCGCCCTGAAGATCGTCTCGGAGATGGTGGCCGAAGGCCGCACGGGCAGCGTCGTGACCCTCCTGTGCGACCCGGGCGACCGCTACCTCGACAAGTACTACTCCGACGAATGGCTCGCCGCGCAGGGCCTCGACATCACCCCGTACGCGAAGACGATCGAGACGCTGCTGACGACGGGAACCTGGGCCGAACCGGCGGCCTGAGGCCTGACGGTGGCCCGCGAGCGGCCTACCGTTCGGCCTCGCGCCGTCCGGCGGAGATCCGGCCGTCCAGCGTGCGGACCGCCGTGCGGAAGGAACGGCCCAGGCCCGGACGGACGACGGTCAACGCCCGGCGGAACGCGGCCGGGCCGTCGGCGGTGAAGGCCCACCGGATGCGGGTGCCGGTCTCGACGGCCGCCGGGTGCGGCTCGGGTGTGAGCCGCCAGTCCTCCAACAGGGCGCGCACGCCCGGCACGTTGGTCTCGTCGACCCGGTAGGCGTAGCGCCGCCCGGGGTCGGCGGCCATGACGGTCTCCCGGAAGCGGACCCCGCCCATCAGCCGGATCTCCCGGCCCGCGCCGCCGTGGGTCGGCCGGGCCAGCGTGATGGCGCGAAACCACCGCGGCCACCCCGTCACGTCCTCCGCGAGCGCCCGGTACACGGACGCGGGGGAGGCGGCGACGAGGGCGTCGAACTCCAGGCGCACGGGAGCGGTGTCGACGAAGTCCAGGTCCACGGGGCGGAGTCGGCGGGCCATGGCGGAACCCCCTTGGGGTGCGGCGCGGGTGGGCGTGGCGCGGGCGTGAGCGGCGTCGGTGCGCGTGGTGCGGTGTGAGCGGTGCCGGTGTGCCGGGTCACCATAGCCGGCGCGCCGTCGGATGTCCGCACCTCGGGACGGGGAATCGGGACCGGTCGCGACGAGCGTCCCGGCCGGCGGATCAGCAGGGCGCCGCCGCGGTCTCCACCGGGGTCGGGGTCGGTGCCGGCAGCTCCGGCAGGTCCGCCGGGAACAGCAGCGTGAGCTCGTCGGTGTTCGGATCGGCGAGCTGCGCCACCCGGCCCGCGTGCCGCTCGACCATCGACTCGAACGTCTGCCGCGCGGTCCGGCCGTTGCCGAACGCCGGTCCCTTGGGCAGCTCCGTGAAGTACGCCAGCAGCGCCGCCGCCGTGCCCTCGCCCAACCGGTACTCGTGCTCCTCCGCCTGCTGCTCCACGATCCGCAGCAGTTCCTCGGGCCCGTAGTCCCCGAAGGTGATGGTCCGCGAGAACCGGGACGCCACCCCCGGGTTGACCGTCAGGAACCGGTCCATCTCCGCCGTGTACCCGGCGACGATGACCACCACCGCGTCCCGGTGGTCCTCCATCAGCTTCACCAGCGTGTCGATCGCCTCGCGCCCGAAGTCCCGCCCCGAATCCTCCGGCGCCAGCGCGTACGCCTCGTCGATGAACAGCACTCCGCCGCGCGCCCGGTCGAAGGCCTCCTGCGTACGGATGGCGGTGGAGCCGATGTGCTCCCCGACCAGGTCCACCCGGGACACCTCCACCAAGTGGCCGCGCTCCAGCACCCCGAGCGAGGCGAGGATCTCGCCGTAGAGCCGGGCGACGGTGGTCTTGCCCGTGCCGGGAGCGCCCGTGAACACCAGGTGTCGGCGCACCGAGGCCGCCTTGAGCCCCGCCTGCTGCCGCCTGCGCCCCACCTCGATCATGTCGGTGAGGGCGCGCACCTCGCGTTTGACGCTGTCCAACCCCACCAGCGCGTCGAGCCGGCCCAGCGCCTCACCCGCACCGCGCGTCCCCACCGGGGTCTCGACGGCCGGCGCGGCCCGCCCCTCGGTCGGGCGCGGCGCGGGCACGTCGGCGGCCGGTCCGCCGCCGCGCCTCCCGCCGCCGTGACCGTACGGATTCCCGGGCGCGCGCCCGCCGGGCGCCCGCCGCAGCGGCGCCCGCGGCCTGCGCGGCGAACCGGGGGCCGGACCCGTCCGAGGTGCATCCCTCGGCCAGCGGCCCGTCCTCCGAGAACTCGTACCCGCCGCGCGCGCAGCGCTCGGTGTGGCACCGGGCGAGGTCGGTGCGGCAGCCGTCGATGACGTGGAACCCGAAGCCCGAACTGTCGCTCACCCGGCAGGCCGTGAAGGTGCCCCTGCCGCCCGCCGACACGTAGAAACCGGCCTCGGTGGGCGAGGTCACGGTGCACCGCTCCAGGGCCGGATCGGCCCCCTTGGTGACGATCACCCCCGTCTGCACGCCGTCGATGGTGCAATCCGTCACCGTGCCGCCGCTCCCGTGGTCCCGGAACCAGGCACCGGTCGCCGCCTCCCGGATGCGACAGTCCGCCACCCGGGCCGTGGCCCCGTCGCTCACCGACACGGCGGTGTTGCGCACCTGCGAGAGGTCGCTGTCGACGACCTCGGCCCGCGAGCCCCGGTCCAGCACGAACACCGCGTCCGGCACGTCCCGCACCCGACAGGAGGTCAGGGAGGCCGTGGCGCCGTCGCTGATCCACACCGCCGGATAGTCCCCCGTACTGTCGTGGATCTCGCAGGACTCGGCTTCGACCCGGGTGCCCGGATCCCACACCGACAGCCCGTTGCGCCCGAACCGGCGCACGGTGGTGCGGCTGAGGGTCAGCACCGAACGGGCGCGCAGGTCCACCGCGTTCTCCGGGATGTCGTGGATGTCGCAGCCCGCGAGGCCGAGCACGGCGTCCGTGTCGAGGGTGACCCCGTCGGCCGACGTCCGGTGCACGGAGCAGTCCGTGAGGCTCGCCGTGCCGCGCGCCGCGATCCGCACCCCCGCGCCGTTGATCTCGTACACCTCGCAGCCCAGCGCCTCCAGCCCCGAGCCCTCGCCCGTCACCGTGATCCCCGCACCCGTGGCGTGATGGATCCGGCAGCGCTCCAGCCGGGGGTGCCCGCCGCGCACGGCGAGGCCGGCCTGCCCGGCCGCCACCACCTCGCACTCCTCGAACACCCCGCCGCCACCGTCCAGGACGGAGATCCCGACCCCGGCCGGATTCTCCACCGTGCACCGGCGCACCAGCGGCCGGGCCCCGCCGCGCACCTCGATCCCCGACGACGAACGGGTGTGCACGCGGAGGTCCGTCAGCTCCGGCGAACCCTCCTCGACCAGCAGCGCGGGCGCCGCCCCGTCCGCCCCCTCCACGTACAGGTCCCGTACCACCGCCGAAGCGCGCACCGTCAGCGCCACCCCGTCGAGCGGCGCGATGCGCACCGACCCGGCGACGGCCCCCTCGGGCCCGCGCAGGGTGACGGCATGACGCAGGACCAGGTTCTCCCGATACGTGCCGGGGGCGATCGACAGCACGTCGCCGTCGCCCGCGACGGCCAGCGCCGCGCTCAGCGTCGGATAGTCACCGGAGCGCCGCCGCCACCGCGAGGCCCCGCCGTGCGTCACCTGGACCGTGCCCTGAGCCATCGTGCTGTCGTGCCCCCACCCTCGTACTCGCGCTGCGGGAGCGGCCGGAGCGACCGAAGCCGTTCACCGCGACCGACGCCGTCCACAGCGGCTGAAGTGGCCGAACCGGCCTCTCGGTCCACGGTAGCGCGCGCGGGGCCGATGAGTGGCCAGGTCAGCTGCCGGCGTCCGCCCGGCCCCAGTCGGGCCCGGCCGCGGCCCACGCCCGGTCCAGCCGTATGTACCGCCGATGCATGAGGCGTCGTACGACCAACCGCCGGACCGTCTCCACCAGCGCCGCCGCCGTCAGCGCCGCGGCGAGCCCGGCCACGCCCGCGTGGAAGGACGCGGAGGACGGGTCGAGGGGCTGCCCCACGAGCCGACCCCGGATGTCGGTCCATATCCGGAACCGGTCGCCCGGCAGCGGCGGTTCCTCCGCCGCCGGGACCGTACCCTGATGACTGCTGCCGTCGGGAGCCGTCCACGCGGCGACGATCCGCGTCCGCTCCGGCGACGGGCGCGGCGCCGACGCGTCGGCCTCCGCGCCGGCCGGCGCACCCGAGGCGGACCGCACCACCACGGCCGGCACGAGGTACCGCTCGTGCCGCTGCTCCTGCGCCGCCCGCTGCAACGTCCCGTCCACCCGCAGGCCCGCGGCCCAACCCACGGCCGGAGCCACCAGCAGCACACACACGAGCGCCGCGAACGCCACCCACGCCTCGAAGAGATCGGTCCGCCGGCGCAGTGGATTGCGCCGCCACCGCCACACACCCATTGCTGTTCGCATGATCCGGCTCCCCCTGCCGCTGCGAGTCCTGGTCTGCCTGCGCGTCCAAGCCTCCCGCATACCCGGTGGACGCGCATTCCGGGACGCGCGGGACGTCTGTCACCCGATCCGGTGCACGCGGCTCCGGTGGGTCATCACACGTCCTGAATGCAGCAACGGCCCCGCCCGGTCCGTTGGTTCCAGTGGACACCGGAAGCCCCTCGAAGGTGTTGTTCCGCCCGCCGTGGTCAAGGCGGGCGCGAGCACTCCTCCAGGCCGGAACTCCGTGCCGGGTGCCGCGCCGCTACTCCAGGCCGCTACTTCCAGGCCGCTACCCCGGGCCGCTACTCCAGGATCCGGACCTCGTCGCCGACCCGCACCGTGCCGAGCGTGACGGGCACCAGCTGCCGCCCGAAGGCCAGCGACTTCCCGATCCGACGGTGCCGGCCCAGGGTCTTCAGCGGCTCCCGCCCGCGCTGCGCCGTCCGCTGGTCGGTCGTGGTCACGACGCAGCGACCGCACTCGCGGACCCCGCGGAAGACGGCGTCGCCGATCGCTATGCGCCGCCACTCGTCCTCCACCCACGCCTCGGCCCCGGCCACCACCAGATTGGGGCGGAACCGGTTCATGGGCAGCGGGCCCTCCTCGGGGTGCTCGCCCTCGGAGATCAGCGTGTTGAGGGCGTCCAGCGAGGCGAGGGTCGTCGTCAGCAGCGGGTAGGCGTCGGCGAGGCTGACGGTCTCACCGGGCAGCGCGTACGTGGGGTCCACGGGGCGGCGTACGGCCGGGTCGTCCATGTGCACCAGCCGCGCGGGCAGCCCGAGATACGCGCTGAACCAGTCGGCGGCGGCCGGCGCCGCGACGACGGTCTCGACCTTCTTGCCGAACAGGACGACCGGCTCCAGCGGCCCCGGCTGCGGGACCTCCACCACCAACTCGGGCATCCCGGGCGCCGACAGCGCGACGCGACCGCCGTCCAGCGGTCGCGCCGAGGCCAACGCCAGCCGCGCCTGCTGGCGTTGGGTGATGACCGAGCCCTCTACGTCGACGACCGCCCAGCGCCGGTCACCGGCCAGCCCCCAAGGCTCCACGAGCGCCTCGTCGGGCGCGGTTCCGGCGAGGGCCTTGACGGGATGGACATGGAGCGAGTGGACGTACAGGTTCGACATGGCTGCATTGTCTCAGTCGCCCCGCCCGCCGACTCAACGGGTTTCGCGCAGGGCACAGCGGCCCCGCGCGTCACCTCAGTAGCCGCGCCCCTGGTACGGGCGGCCGTACGGGTCCTCGTACGACGGGACCTGCGCCGCGGACGCCACGGGGCGCGGGGCCGCCGGGCGCATCGCCTCGTACCCCGTGCCGGCGGCGACCGGTCGGGGCTGCTGCGGCTGGGGCTGCGGTACGTACCCGCCGCGAACCGGGACCGGCTGCTGCTGCGGGATGTACGGCGCCGGCGCGTGCTGGAGGGGCATGGGCACGGGCATCGGCGCCGGCATCTGCGGCTGATGGGCCGTCTGGTGGGGGTACGGGTACCCGTACGCCGGCGCCTGCTGCTGGGGCATCGCGGGCGGCAGGGCGGGCAAAGCGGAAGGGAGGGCCGGCAGGTAACCACCGCTCGCGTAACCGGCACTGGGCGACTCGTAGGCGGCCGGAACGCGGATCGGGGCGATCTGCGGAGTGCCGCGTTCGGCGACGAGGGAGTCGTAGATGGGGGTGTCCGGGAAAGAGGGCGCGGAGTAGTAACCGCCGCCATAAGTGGAGCGGGGGGAGGTCATGGGACCTAAGTTAAGCCCACGACTTCACGGGGTCCATAGCGAGGTGCCGTCAACCCCGCCCTGACCTGCATATTCCCAGGTCAGAGCCCCAGCTTTCATCAGACGTTCACCTGCACGATTCGTCACTTGCGCCCCGCCTTGTCATTGCTCGTACTCACCGGTTGGCGGATACACCCTGTTGTCGCTGACGGGGTGTCACAACCCGGTGACCTCGGATGACGTACCGACAGCCGCTCCTCGCCGGTTTCAGGCGTCGGTGGGGCGGGCATAGGTTCGGCCCTTCCACGCGGCTCCGCGCCCCCGATAGTGCTGAACCGCCGAGTCGACGGTCATCAACAGGTAGAGCAGCGCCGTGAGCGGAAGCAGCGGAGCGAGCACGGCCGACTGGCGGTAGTAGCGCAACATCGGCAGGTAGGTGCCGGCCATCAGCAGCCAGGCGAGACCCCCGGCGCACGCGACGGCCGGCCGGTCGGTCGCGATCCCCGTCACGAGCGCGACCGGCGGCACCAGGTAGACGAGGGCCAGCCCGGCCACCGTCCCCACCAGCAGCGCGGGGGAGTGGCGCAGTTGCGCGTACGCGCTGCGGGACACCATCCGCCAGAGGTCCTCCAGGCGCGGATAGGGGCGCACGCTGTCGACCCGGTCCGCGAGCCCCAACCAGATCCGACCGCCGGCGCCGCGGACGGCGCGGGCGAGGGACACGTCGTCGATGACGGCCTGCCGGATCACGTCCGGCACCCCCGCGCGGACGGCGGTCTCGGTGCGCAGCAGGACGCAACCGCCGGCCGCCGCGGCGGTGCGGGCGCTCGGCCGGTTGATCCGACGGAAGGGGTACAGCTGAGCGAAGAAGTAGACGAACGCGGGGACGACGAGCCGCTCCCAGAAGCCGACCACCCGCAGCCGCGCCATCTGCGAGACGAGGTCGAGGTCGGCGGAGGTCGCTGCGGCGACGAGCTCGCGCAGGCTGTCGGGTTCGTGGGCGATGTCGGCGTCGGTGAGGAGCAGGTACTGGGGTTCGTCGGGGTGGGCGCGGCGGGCGTGGGTGATGCCGTGCCGCAGTGCCCAGAGCTTGCCCGTCCAGCCGGCCGGCGGCTCGCCGGGGGAGACCACCGTGAGCGGCAGCCCGGGGTACTCAGCGGCGAGGCGGACGGCCAGCTCGCCCGTACCGTCCGTACTGCCGTCGTCGACGAGGACCACCTCGGCCTCGCCGGGATAGTCCTGGGCGAGGAGGGACGGCAGGCTGCGCGGCAGCACCTCGGCCTCGTCCCGCGCGGGCACCACGATGGCGACCGAGGGCCAGCGGGCGGGGGCGGTGCGCGGGGGGAGACGGACGTCGGTACGCCAGAACATGCCCTGGGCGAGCGTGAGCCAGAGCCAGGCGGCGAGGGAGGCACAGGCGGCGGCGAGGAGGAGGCCCATGGCGGCAGTCTGCCGAAGCCGGGGGGCGGTGTCGCGCGACCCACTCGCCGCCTCGCGCGACATCGTCGTATCGGGATGTGTATCGGGGATTTTTTGGGACGCTATGCGGTGATTTCGTACGGGTGTGGCGCCTCGGCGCGCGGAGACGCGAGGGGCCGGTCGACTAAGGTGACCAGGTGAAGATCGCGCTCATGGACTCCGGAATCGGCCTCCTCGCTGCGGCCGCCGCGACGCGTCGGCTGCGGCCCGACGCCGATCTGCTGCTGTCGTCCGACCCGGACGGCATGCCCTGGGGGCCGCGTACCCCCGCCGGCATCACCGAGCGGGCGCGCGCCGTCGCACGGGCCGCCGCCGCGCACCGCCCCGCCGCGCTGATCGTGGCCTGCAACACCGCCTCCGTGCACGCCCTGGAGTCCCTGCGGGCCGAGCTGGAGCCCGACATCCCCGTCATCGGCACGGTCCCGGCGATCAAGCCCGCCGCGGCCGCCGGTGGCCGGGTCGCGATCTGGGCCACCCCGGCCACCACGGGCAGCCCGTACCAGCGCGGTCTGATCCGCGAGTTCGCGGCCGGCGCCACGGTCACCGAGGTCCCCTGCCCGGGGCTCGCCGACGCCGTCGAGTACGCCGACGAGGCCGCCGTCGCGCGGGCCGTGGCGGCCGCCGCCGCCCTCACCCCGTCAGACGTCACGGACATCGTGCTCGGCTGCACGCACTACGAACTCGTCGAGGGGTCCATCCGGGCCGCCGTCGCCGCCCGCACCGGGGGAGTGGAGCCGATCTACCACGGCTCCGCCGAGGCCGTGGCCGTACAGGCCCTGCGCCGGATCGGGCTCGCCCCGCAGCCCGAGCTGCCCGCGACCGGCACCCTGACCGTCCTGCACAGCGGACGTCCGGCCGCCCTGTCGGCCACCGCGCTCGGCTACGCCGAGGGCCGCCTCATCGCGGAGCCCGCGCGGGACGCGGTGGTGGGCGGCTGACGCCGGGGCGCCCAGGGCCTGCTCGAACAACCCTGTTCCGTCGATCCGCCCGCGCTCCCATACTGGGCGCATGATTGCCTACGCCAAGCACCTTCCTGCCGGCGTGAAACCGGCAACTGGCATACGGACATGGGGTGTTGCTGACTCCGAACGGTGGCGGAAGCAGCTCACCCCGAGCATCTTCTCCCCCGCCGCCGGGAGTCGGGTCCTCGCCGGCCTCGTGGCCGGCGTGTTCGCCCTGACCCTGTCGACCGGAGGGTCGGCGGACGCGGTCGGAACGGCCTGGCACGCCTACCTCGTGACCCTCCTGCTGGCGGCCCTCCCGTTCTGGTACCGGTACCTGCCGGGCGCCGCCGCCGTGGCCGCCGCCGTGCTCGTGACGGAATCGGCGCCGGACCTCGCCTCCGGGCGCGCCGATGTCGTCCTGGCGGGCGCCCTGTCCCTGTGGGCGCTGGTCGGGTCGCTGGTACGGCTGTGGGACCGCCGCCGACAGGAGCGCTCGGCCCGCGCGGCGGCCGGACCGGCCCGCTTCCCCCTGCCGGACCGACTGCCGCGCGGCCACGACCGGCGCGGCATGCCCGCCGTGCTGGGCGGCGCCTTCCTGTGCCTGGTCGCCGTGGGCATCCTCGTCGACGGCATCACGGAGGACATCGGCGGACACGGAGCCGCCGCCCCCTACGACGCCGTGGGCCAGCAGGGCGTGGCCCTGCCGCTCCTGGTCGCCGGTACCACCCTCCTCGGCCGGGGCTGGACCGCCGACCTGGCCTCGCGACGGCTGTACCGCGGACCGCAACCCGCCCTGGTGGTCGGTGTACGGGCCGGGCCGTCCGGACGCCTCTGGCTGTACCCCGACGCCGACGACACCACCGGCCGGCCCCTGCTCTCCTGCCGCCCCCGCAAGGAGGACACCCTGGGCGGAGCGCGCCTGCCGGCCGCCTGGAAGGACGGGGAGCAGCCCGGCCCCGGACCGCACGACATCGACGCCTTCCGCGAACCCTTCGAAGCGGTGCTGTACGGGGCGCCGTACGAGGGCGCCGAGATCGTCCTGGAGTACGCCGTCCACGACGGCGCGTACGGCCGCACGCTGAGCTCCTACGTCACGGCCGCGCCCCTGTCACCCCGCCGGCGGCACGGCCTGGCGCCGTGGAGCCCGGCCAGGGAGTCGTACCGTGCGGCGCGGCGGTGGCAAGAGGGGGAGGAGGCGCGCCGCGCAATGGACGAATGGGCGAAGAAGCGCAGCAAGCGGACCCGCACCACGGCCACCGGCACCGCGGCGACCACCGGCACGACCGCCGGCTGCGGCGGCGGTGGCGACGGCGGCAGCAGCTGCGGAGGATGCGGCGGCTGCGGCTGCGGCTGACCCCCCTCGCCCCCTTACCCCGCCCTCGCTGATCCCGCTCCGCCCGCGAGTCTGCGCGCCATAACGCGCAGCGCGCCGGCGTCCAGGACCCGGTCGCCGAACCCGGGCAGCGGAACGTGCAGCGGGTCCGTCCACGCCGCGGGGACGGCCGTCGCTCCGTACACCGCCCCGGCCAGGGTGCCCGTCACGGCGGCGACGGTGTCGGTGTCACCGCCCAGGTCCACGGCGGCCCGTATGGCCTGCGCGAACCCGGACGTGGTGCGCAGCGCCCACACCGCCGAGCCGAGGCAGGGCCACACCGCCCCGTTGAACTCGGTGGCCAGGTCGGGGTGCCAGTCGGGGGCGAGCACCCGGGCGTACCGCGCGCGGTGGTCGGCGTGCACCGCGTCGAGGACGTCGGGCAGCGAGGTCACCGGGTCGCCGCCGTCCAGGGCGATCCGTACGAGTTCGTGCAGGACGGCGGTGCCTTCCCAGGCCGCCCGGTCGCCGTGGGTGAGGGCGGCGATCCGCCGGGCGGCGTCCATGGTCGCCTGCCGCCCGGCCGGCGCGAAGTACACCGCCGAGGTCGAGGCGCGCATCAGGGAACCGTTGCCGGCCGCCCGCGCGTTGGTCCGGAAGTGCAGGGCCGCCGCGAAGTCCCAGGACTCGCCGTTGGTCAGTACGTCCTCGGTCTGGAGGCCGATGTCCTTGGGCGCGCCCGCCGCCCAACGCTGGAACCGCGCGAAGATGTCGGGGAGTTCGAGGCGGCCCCGTTCGAGCAGGGATTCGCCGACGAGCACCGCCATCTGCGTGTCGTCGGTGGCCTCGCCCGCATCCCAGCCGCCGCCCCCGCGCATCTCCTCGGCGCGTGCGGAGAGTTGACCGGCCGGGCCGAACTCGTAGGGCGCTCCGAGCGCGTCTCCCGCCGCCGACCCGAGGACGGCCCCCTCGGCCCGGTCCAGACGGCCGGTCTCCCTTCGATCCTGATTCACGTGGTCAAGGTAACCCCGGCGCTCCCGCTGGAACGGAACCGTTCGTGCCGAACCGTGAGGGGGCGGCCCTACGCCCCGGCTGCCGCTTCCGTGAGGCGGTGGGTCAGGGTTTCGAAGGGGACGTCCGTGAGGTGGGTCAGGAAGATCCACAGGTGGCCGAAGGGGTCGCGGAGGGAGGCGGTGCGGTCGCCGTGGAACTGGTCGGCCGGTTCCCGGACGGGCTCCGCGCCGGCCGCGACGGCGGTGCGGAAGAGCGCGTCCACGTCCGGGACGAACACGTGCAGCGCGACCGAGGTTCCGCCGAGGGTGGTGGGGGCGGCGAAGAGACCGTGCGGGGTGTCCCCGAGCATCAGGACCGCTCCGGCGATCCGGATCTCGGCGTGCATCACGCCGCCGTCGGGGTGGTCGAGGCGGAACTCCTCGACGGCGCCGAAGGCCCGCGCGTAGAAGTCGATGGCCGCGGGCGCGTCGGACACCATGATGTGTGGCACCACGGCGGAGCGGTAGCGCTCCGGGACGGTCTCGTCCACCTGCCGGCCGGCGTCGGTGTCGACGCCGGTGTCGGTGCCGGTGCCGGTGTCGGTGTTGGTCTCTGTCTTCGTGGTCATTTCGGCGCCGTCCGTTTCGTCGTTGGTCTGCCGTGGCCTCATGACGACGACCGTAGAACCTCAAGTTTGGTCGAGGTCAAGCGTGGGCAGGCGCCTCTCCGAGAGCGGTGCGCCGAGTGGCGCAGAGGCGGTGGCGCCCATGCGGAAGGTGAGTACGCTGCTGCACATGACCGCGCACCCCCCTGGTCCCCTCTGGACCGGCCGGGCCTCCAACCGCGCGCAGTGGTTGCTGGCGCTGGCCGGTGCGTTTTGCCTCGCGCTCGGCGTCACGCTCGCCGTCGACCACGCCTGGACCGGGGTGCCGCTGCTCATGTCCGTGATCGGCTGCCTCGCCGCCGGTCTGCTGATCCTCTACGGCACGCTCGCCTTCGTGTACGTGGCCGTCACGATCGACTCCGAGGCCCTGATCGTCCGCTGCGGCCACATCGGGCTGCCGCGCCGGACGATCCGCCTCGACCAGGTCACCTCCGCCGACTTCGTGCCGAGCATCACCCCGCAGCAGTGGGGCGGCTGGGGCTACCGCTGGCGGCCCGAGAAGGGCACCGCGGTGATCGTCCGCCGCGGGGAGGGCGTACAGCTGCGGCTCGGCGACGGCAAGATGTTCACGGTGACCGTCGACGACGCCGAGAACGCCGTCCGCGTCCTGCGCGCCCACCTGCGCACCCTCGCCCGTTGATCGCCACGGCGTTCCACACCACGTTCCCCTCGGCTCCTTACCGGTCCTCGGGGTCCGGGGACGTACACTCCGCCAGATGAGCAGCAGTGTCACCCGCGCCGCCGGAAGCGAGCCCTCCGGAGCCGCCGGTCGAGCCACGACGGATCCCGGAACCGACCGCCCGCACGGAACCCAAGCCCCGTCCGACGCGAGCCGGAGCCCGCGCAAGGGCGCCGGGGCGCTGCGGATCGTCCTCGCGGCCCTCGCCGGCGTGCTGCTCTACGTCAGCTTCCCGCCCCGCCCCCTGTGGTGGCTGGCCCCCTTCGCGCTCGCGCTGCTCGCCGGCTGCCTGCGCGGCCGCCGCGCCCGCACGGGCTTCGGCCTCGGTTTCGTCTTCGGGCTCGGCTACCTGCTGCCGCTGCTCGTCTGGACGAGTCAGGGCGTCGGACCGGTGCCCTGGCTGGCGCTCGTCACCCTCGAATCCCTGCTGATCGGCCTCGCCGGCCTCGGCATCGCCCTCGTCGGCCGGCTGCCCGCCTGGCCGCTGTGGGCCGCCGCCGTCTGGGTCGCGACCGAGGCCCTGCGCGCACGGGCCCCGTTCGGCGGTTTCTCCTGGGGCAAGCTCGCCTTCGGCCAGGCCGAGGGCGTCTTCGTCCCGCTGGCCGCCCTCGGCGGCACCCCGCTGCTGTCGTTCGCCGTCGCGCTGTGCGGATTCGGCCTCTACGAGGCCATGCGCATCGCCCGCTCCCACCCCCGCCGGAGCACCGCCGCCCTCGCCGCCCTCGCCGTCGCCGCCCCGATCGGCGTGGCCCTCGCGGCCCGACCGCTGGTCTCCGACGCCGCCGAGGACGGCACCGCCGTCGCCGCGGTGATCCAGGGCAACGTCCCGCGCGCCGGCTTCGACTTCAACGCGCAGCGCCGCCAGGTCCTCGACAACCACGCCAACCGCACCGTCCAGCTCGCCGAGGACGTCAAGGCGGGCCGCGCCGCGAAGCCCGACTTCGTCGTCTGGCCCGAGAACTCCTCCGACATCGACCCGTACACGCAGCCCGACGCCTACGCCGTCATCGACCGCGCCGTGAAGGCCATCGGCGTGCCCGTCGCGATCGGCTCCGTCCTGGCCCCCGAGACCGGGCCGCTGCGCAACACGATGATCCTGTGGGACCCGGTCAAGGGCCCCACCGACACCTATGACAAGCGCAAGATCCAGCCCTTCGGCGAACGCATCCCGATGCGTTCCTTCGTCCGGCTCTTCAGCTCCGACGTGGACCGGGTGCGCCGCGACTTCGGCCCCGGCAAGGAACCGGGCGTGTTCGACATGGCGGGCACCGGCGTCGGCATGGTCACCTGCTACGAGGCCGCCTTCGACGACGCGGTCCGCTCCACCGTCCGGGCGGGCGCGCAGGTCATCGCCGTCCCGAGCAACAACGCCACGTTCGGGCGGACCGAGATGACCTACCAGCAGCTCGCCATGGACCGGGTCCGGGCGGTGGAGCACAGCCGGACGGTCCTCGTCCCCGTCACCAGCGGGGTCAGCGCGGTCATCCGGCCCGACGGGTCGGTCGTCTCGCAGACGAAGCTGTTCACCGCCGACGCGCTGGTCGCCGAGATCCCGCTGCGTTCGACCGAGACCCCCGCGACCCGCCTGGGCCCGCTGCCCGAGTACGCGCTGCTGCTGGTCGCCGCCGGCGGGCTCGGCTGGGCCTGGGCCGGCCGGAGGTCTCGTAAGGTCGGGGCATGAGCACACCGGAGTTCATCCGCGCCATCCGCGCCCGCGCGGGGCGACAACTGCTCCTGTTGCCCGGCGTGTCCGCCGTCGTCTTCGACGACGGGGGTCGGGTCCTGCTCGGCCGACGGGCCGACAGCGGACAGTGGTCGGTGATCGGCGGGATCGCCGAACCCGGGGAGCAGCCCGCCGAGACGGCGGTGCGAGAGGTCTACGAGGAGACCGCCGTGCGGTGCGTCCCCGAGCGGGTGGTCCTCGTGCAGATGCAGGACCCGATCGTCTACCCGAACGGTGACATCTGCCAGTTCCAGGACATCACCTTCCGGTGCCGGGCCGTCGGGGGCCAGGCGCGGGTCAACGACGACGAGTCCCTGGACGTGGCCTGGTTCGACACGGACGCCCTGCCGCCGCTCGGGACCTTCGCCCTGGACCGGGTGCGCCGCGCGCTGCTCGACGAGCCGACCTGGTTCGAGGCTCCGGCGGTCGTGGCGGAAGCCCCGTAGGTAACACGCGTAACCCCGCGGCTGAGGGCCGGCCGTCGCCCGCCCGGTGCCGCGTCGCTGCGACGACGTCGACGACGGCCGGCCCCGCTGTCAGCCATTGGCGGACAGGCACCTACCGGCTCTTAGGGGTCCCGATGTCCCAGTGGCGCGAGCCGCGGTTCGACCCCTCCCACCTGTTGCCCCGCACCCTGCGCCACCTCCCCGAGCAACTGCGTGCCACCGCGGGACGGCGGCCCCCGCGTCGCCCCCGACGTGATCTGGGGGTGGCGCGAACTCCACCGGACCGACGGACGGATCAAGGTCACGCAGCTCGCCGCGCAGGGGCTGGTGAGCGTACGGACCCTCGAACGCCGCTTCCGCGAACAGATCGGCCGCTCATCCGCCGAGGTCGCCCGCATCCTTCGCTTCACGAACGCGCTGCGCCTCCAGAGCCGGGGGCTGCCCCTGGCGACCGTGGCACGGCTCGCCGGACATCACGACCAGGCCCACTTCAACGACGTCGTCAAGGAGACCACCGGCCTGACCCCCATCGGCCTCGCCCGCGAACGGTTGATCCAGTGGACCGCCGAGCCGCCGCCGGCTCAGGGGGCGTCGGCCGCCGTCCGGTAGAGCTCCCGTGCCTCCTCGCCCAGTACGGCGCTGTAGGACACCTCCGCGACCGTGCCGCCGCCCTCGTATCCGCCGAGCACCCCCGCCAGCGCGCCGTCCACCAGCCACGGGCTGCCGCTGGTGCCGCCGCTCAGGTCCGGGCACTCGATGCGGCGCTGGGTGTCCGAGAGGAGCGAGGTGGAGTTCGCGCAGCGCAGCGGCGCGTCCCGCTCGCTCGGGTAGCCGAGGACCGTCACCGTCACGTCGTCCGGCTGCCCGGCGGCCACCGGGAAGCCGCCGACGACGTCCTCGACGCGCACCCCGTCCAGCGGGGCGAGGGTCGCGAAGGCGACGTCGTCGTCGGGATCCTCGCCGTCGGTCCAGTCGGGGGACACGCTCACCTCGGCCAGCCGCCACACCCCGTACGGGGCCTTCCCGTCCCGGTAGCCCGGCGCGAACACGGTGGTGGCCGGGTGGTCGAGGCAGTGCGCGGCCGTGGCGATCACGTCGCGGCCCGCGCTCCGCACCACGGCGGCGGTGCAGAAGTGCCCGCCGTCCAGACCGCCCGCGAACAGGGCGCCGACCCGGTCCGCGGTCGCGTCGGGCAGCGCCTCGGCGGTGACACCCAGCGGCGCGGTGGCACGGGCGTCCGGAGCGTCCACGCTCACGAGGGCGGCCATCGCGGTCAGCGCGAGCAGGATCCGGGCCGCCCGTCGGGGAGGGTTGGTTTGGATCATGCGCCGAGCCTCTCCGGCGAAGCTGTGTCCGGAGCCCGGTATTCCATGTGAATCGGCTGTGAATCCGCGAACCTACCCGCGAACCCGAGAACCCGCAAACCCGCGAACCCGCGAACCCCAGAGTCCCCGGCATCCCGGCCACCCGGGCGCCGGGCTGTCGGAAGCCATGAAGGCGCTGGGGTCGGCGGCGGACGGCTTCGGCGGAAGACACCGGTCTATGGACGCCGCGGCGCAGTTCCGGAGCGGCTGTTGTGCACGAAGGCGCGGGAGCGTGGGGACCCGCCGCGCCTAGCCTCGCCGCAGGAGCACGAACGAGGGGCGGTACCAGGTGAACTGGCTCATCCACGACTACCGCGAGAGCGATCTCGCGGCAGTGGTCCATCTCATAGACACCACGGCCGACCTCGGCCAGGAATCCGTCTTCTCCCTCGCCGAGTGCATCAGCGCGCTGACCGACCGGCAGCCCTGCGTGGTGGCCGTCCACCAGGGCGTCCCGATCGGCGCGGCGCTCGCCTGTGTGACGGGCGAGCGGGCCTGGGTCATGCGCATCGCGATCGCCGCCGGCTGGCGCGGACGGGGGCTGGCCAGCGCGCTGCTCGTGGAGCTGGAGCGGCGGCTCATCGCCGCGCGCGTCGGCCGGATCGCGTACGTCCTGCCCGAGGAGGACCTCCTCGGCGAAGGCCTCCTCAACGCCGGTTACACGCGCCAACCGGCCGTCGCCTATTTCGAGAAGACCGAGCCCCTGCACGGACCGGCGGCCGGCCTCCTCGACGACCTCGGCGGCCGTTTCCTCCCGGCGGACCTGTGGGCCAAGGTCGCCGGCATGGAGACCGAGAAGGACCTCATCGAACGCCGCGTGGTGCTCCCGCTCGCCGAGCCGGAACGGGCCGCCGCCCACGGGGTGCGCCCGCCGCGCGCCATCACCCTCTTCGGACCGCCCGGCACCGGAAAGACCACCTTCGCCCGCGCCATCGCCTCCCGCCTCGGCTGGCCCTTCGTGGAGCTGCTGCCCTCACGCCTCGCCGACGGCGGGAACCTGGCCACCGCGCTGCGCGACGCGTTCGCCCGGATCGCCGAGCTGGAGCGGGTGCTCGTCTTCATCGACGAGGTCGAGGAGATCGCGCCCGTACGCTCCGAGCCCGCGCACCCGGGCGGGATGCACGGGGTGACGAACGAGCTGCTCAAGCTGATCCCCGGGTTCCGGGAGGGTGACGAGCGGCTGTTGGTCTGCGCCACCAACTCCATCCGCTCCCTCGACCCGGCCTTCCTGCGGCCCGGCCGCTTCGACTACCTGATCCCCATCGGCACCCCGGACGCCGCCGCCCGCGCGGCGATCTGGTCGCGCTACACGGCCGGGCGCGCGGACGTGGACGTGGCCGCACTCGTCGCGGCGACCGAACTGTTCACCCCCGCCGACATCGAGCACGCGGCCCGGACCGCCGCCCAGGTGTCCTTCGAACGGGACCTGGAGGCGGTGGGCGCGCGCGGCGCGGCGGCCGCGCAGCTCGGGGCGACGACGGAGGACTACCTGGCGGCCGTGGCCCAGTGCCGGCCCAGCGTGACCCCGGCGATGACCGTGGAGTTCGAGGCCGACATCACCGCGCACGCGCGGTCCTGATCCCCGTCCCCCGGTTGCGGCGGGGGACGGTTACACGTGAAACGGCCCGCAGCCACTCCCAAAGCGGCTGCGGGCCTTCCGCGCGGCGTGGGTGCCCGTGCGGCCGGCCAGGCGGCCACGGGCCGATCCAGAGGTTCCCGACGGCCGGAACCGGCACGGGCCGAAACCGTTCGAAGCCACGGAACGGCAGGCCACTTCCCGCCGATTGGCCCAGGGCGAGCGGGCATGGCGGGTGGAAGACTCAGGCCCTGAGAGACGTACCGACCGAGGAGTTTCGATGCGGGTAGCCGTGGTCACCTTCGACGGATTCAACGAGCTCGACAGCTTCATCGCCTCGGCGCTGATCAACCGCTGTCGCAAGGACGGCCTGGAGGCCTTCATCACCACCCCCACGCCCGTGGTGACCTCGATGAACGGCGTCGAGGTGAGGGGGCAGCGCCCCATGGACTTCATCCCCGACGCCGACGTCGTCCTGATCGGGAGCGGGGTGAAGACGCGTGACGTGATCGCCGACGACCGGCTGCTCGCCATGCTGCCCCTGGACCCGACGCGCCAGCTCATCGGTTCGCAGTGCTCCGGCGCACTGGTGCTCGCGCGGCTCGGCCTGCTGAGCGACATGCCGGCCTGCGCCGACCTGACCAGCCGGCCGTTCGTGGAGGGGCTGGGCGTCACCGTCCTGGACGCGCCGTTCCACTCCGAGGGCAACATCGCGACGGCCGGCGGCTGCCTGGCCTCGCAGTACCTCGCCGCGTGGGTGATGACCCGCACGCTCGGCGAGGAGGCCGCGCGCGGCTCCATCGGCTACGCGGCCCCCGTCGGCGAACAGCGCGAGACCGTCGAGCGCGTGATGAGCGCGATCAGCGCGGGCGAGCCCGCCCTGCGCTGACCGGGACCGGCCGGGACCGACCGGGACCGGCCGGGACCGACCGGGACCGAGTGGGGCTGACCGGGACCGAGCGGGGCTGACCGGGAAGCCCCCCCTCTAGTAACGACACCGGTACGTGAACTCCGTCGCCGCCGCGCGCCGTTCCGGGGACAGCAGCTGGAGCTCGGCGCGCGCCGCGTACGTGCCCGCGCCCTGGAAGGTCCACAGCAGGTGCAAGGTGGCTTCCTCGCGGCCGCCGCCCACCCGCTCCGTGAGGTCCGCCGACCGGGTCCCGTCGCTGCGGACCCAGCGGTACGTGAGGGTCCCGGGGCGCCCGTTGGTCCGTACGACGGCCACCACATCGGCCGCCGCGTCACAGCCCGGCCCCTGCGGGTCGGTGCTGACCGACAGGCCCCGCACCTCGACGCCCGGCCCGAACCGCTGCCAGCCCAGGTACCCCAGCACCGCCGCCAGCACCACCGCCGCCAGCGTGTAGCGCCGCCAGCCCCCGCCGCGTCGTGGGGCGGGCGGCGGCGCGGCCGGCGCCGGCGGGAACGGCGCCGGCATGGCCGCCGTCACCCCCGGCCCGAACCGCAGCACCGAGCCCTCCACCCGGTCGGGGGCGGCGTCCTCGGGCTGCGGCGGGCCGGTGAACCAGTGACTGCCGAGGACGGTGGCGCTGTAGTCGTCGTCCCCCTGAGGGGTGCGGGGATCGGTCATCGCGGGGGCTCCTGAGGCTCCTGGGGCTCCTGGTCCTGGCATCGAAGCAGCAGTTGGGAGTCGGACGCCGAGCCGCTGCCGGCGGCGGGCCGGGTGGTGACGCGGACCCCGCCGTAGCAGCCGTGACCCCGCGCGAAGGTGTGGGACCGGGTGACGGGGGCCAGGGAGCCGGCCGACACGGTGACCGTCTCCCGGCCGTCCGGGACCGCGTAGTCCCCCTGCCGGTCGCCGAGGAACCACTCCAGGACGACCGTGACCTGGCCCGTGCCCTGCGTCGCCAGGGACACGGTGGCCTCGCCCCGGTAGACCCCCGGCTTCAGCGCGACGTCGAGCTTGGTCACGCGCAGCGTGGGTGACGGCGTCGGAGTAACGGTGTGCGTGGGCGGCCCGCTCACCGTCGGCTTCGCCGTGGGGCTCGCGGAGCGCGAGGGCGTGGGCGAGGGCGTGGCCGAGGGGCTCGCCGTGGGGGAGTGCGTCGGCGACGCGGACGGTGACGCCGACGGCCCCGGCGAGGGCGAGACCGGCGCGGACGGGGAACCCGACGGGGAGGCGTTCGGCCCGGCGCCCGGCGGGGCCGGGCTCGTCGTGGCGAACTCACTCAGCGCCGACGCCTGCGGCGGCGTCCCGCCGACGGCGTCGGTCGTCAGCACCAGCAGCGCCCCCAAGACCAGCGCGAGCCCCGTCGCGAACCAGCCGCCGCGCCCCGGCGCCCAGCCCGACGTGCCGCCGACGGAGGTGGTCGCCACCGCCGTGGTGCCCGCAGAGGCGGCTCCGGCCGACGGGAACAGCAACGGCAGCAGCGCGGCGAGCGCCGCCAACTTGCGCTGCCCGCGCTCCTCCCAGTGCGGCCCGTACGCGGCCACCGCGATCCGTTCCAGCTCCGCCACGAACGCCTCGGCGTTCTCCGGCCGTTGCTCGGGGCGCTTGGCCAGGCCCCGCCGGATGAGCGGACGTACCGGCTCGGGGGCCTCGGTCTCGGGGACGGGCGCCTCGATGTGCTGGACGGCGAGCTCCGCGAAGTTCGTTCCGTCGTACGGCTTGCGGCCGGTCAGGCACTCGAAGAAGGTCGCGGTGGCCGCGTACACGTCGGCCGTCGGCGAGGCCGGCTGCCCCTGCCACTGCTCCGGTGCCATGTAGGCGGGCGTACCGGCCACCCCGGGCGTCGTGCCGCGGCCCGCCGCGATGCCGAAGTCCACCAGCTTCGAGGAACCGTCCGGCGCGACGAGCACGTTCTCCGGCTTGTAGTCCCGGTGCACGACACCCGCCCGGTGGGCCGCCGCCAGCCCCAGCAGCGAGCCCTTGAGGACGACCAACGCCGCCTCGACGTCGGCCCGACCGGACTCCCGCAGCACCGCGCGCAGCGACACGCCGTCGACCAGCTCCATCACGATGGCGGCGCCGCCCGGCGCCTCCACGTACTCGTACAGGCCCACCACGTACGGGGAACCGAGCCCCCCGAGCAGCCGGGCCTCCGCCCGGAACTCCCGTACGAAGGCCGGATCCTCCCGCAGCCGGTCGGCGAGGTACTTCACCGCCACCGCCGTCCCGGTGAGGTCGTGGACGGCGAGCACGACGCGGCCGCTGCCGCCCGCGCCGAGCTCGCGGACCTCGGTGTACCCCGGTACCGTCCAGCCGTAGCTCATCGTTCGCCCCCGTCCGTGCCACCCGGGGCCGCCCCCGGGCGGCCGGCCGGTCGTCCCCCGACCGGCCACCACCTTGGGACGTGGTTTCCGCCACGGCCGGTTCCCAATCCCCGCGCACGTCACCGGTGTGTGTCAGCACGGCGTGGGGAGCGGCTCAGGCGGCCGCCGAGACCGCGCCGATCATCGCGTGCAGCCGGTCGGCGGCGGCCCGTCCGAACGCCGGGTCGTTGATGTGCGTGTCGTAGTCGTACAGTCGGGCCGCGCTGCCCCGCAGCCCGTCACGGAGCGCCGAGAACAGCGCCCGGTCCGCGTCCGGGTCGTGGTACGGCCCGCCCGGTGCGCCGAGCGTGGACAGCCCGCGCAGCGGGACGCAGACGGCCGTCGGGCCCGTCGCCACGCGGAGTTTGGCGGCGACCCGGCGGCCCAGCTCCGCGCACTCGGCCTCCGTCGTACGGATCACCGTGATCGAGGGGTTGTGGACGCGCACCCGCCGGTAGCGGGCCCGCTCGGGCAGCGTCTCCAGCGGCCCGAACTTCACCATGTCCAACGCGCCCAGGCTCACCACCTGCGGGATCCCGGCCCGCCCGGCCGCGCTCAGCCGGTCCGGCCCGGCGGTGAGGATCCCGCCGCACAGGTCGTCGGCGAGTTCGCTGAGCGTCAGGTCCAGCACCCCGGCGAAGATCCCCTGGTCGGCCAGGGTCTCCAGGGTGCGGCCACCGGTACCGCTGACGTGGAAGACCAGCACCTCGTAGCCGAGTTCCGTCAGTCGTTCCCGGGCCGCGTCCACGCCGAGGGTGGTCACCCCCGCCATGCTCGCCGCGATCAGCGGCTTCGATCCCGCGCCGAGTCGGGCCGGACGCCGCCGCTCCGGGGTGGCGTGGGCGTAGCCGCGGGCCATGCCGGCGATCGCCTCCACGGCGTTGGTCAGGATCGGGGCCGAGACGCTGTTGATCCCGGCGATGTCCACGACGCTGTACATCATCGTGACGTCCGCCGATCCGACGTACGGGGCCACGTCCCCGGACGCCATGGAGGACACCATCACCTTCGGCACGCCGAGCGGCAGTGCCCGCATCGCCCGCGTCGCGATCGACGTGCCGCCGCTGCCGCCTATCGCGAGCACCCCGTGCAGCCGGCCTTCGGCGTGCAGGCGTAAGAGGACCGCCTCGGCCCCCCGCGCCATCGTCGTCACGGCCGCGCCCCGGTCGGCGGCCGTGACCAGGTGCGACAGTTCTGTTCCCGCGGCTCGGGCCACCGCCTCGCGCGGCACGTCCGCGGCCACCCGGGGTTCTCCCATGATCCCCGTATCGACCAGTACCACTTCGACGCCGGTGCGCAGCAGCCTCTCGCGCAACCAGCCGTACTCGACACCCTTGGTGTCCAGGGTTCCCACCAGCACGACGCTCGTCATATGTGCAATGTCCACGCAGGTGGGGTTTGCCGGCAAGTAAAGGTCGGGTCAACCGTCCAGTAACGCCAACAACCTGTCCAGAAAAGGCATTTGAGAGATCATCATCTTTTTTCGGGCCGCCTCCGGCGTGAACCAGGCCACCCGATCCAACTCGGGAAACTCCTGCTCACGCCCCGAGTGCGGAGGCCACTCCATCGTGAAGGTCCCCGGCACCACCAGCGCCGGATCGAGATCCGCCTCCACCGCCCACACCGTCACCAGCTTCCCGCTGCTCAGGCGCACCTCGCCCAGCGGCAGGTACGTGCCCTCCGGCGGCGGCAGGCCCAGTTCCTCGGTGAACTCGCGGCGGGCCGCGTCCCGGGGCGTCTCGTCCGGCGCGTACTCGCCCTTGGGGACGACCCAACTGCCCGCGTCACGCCCCGCCCACAGGGGACCGCCCATGTGCCCGAGCAACACCTCGACGCCCGGCCCCGCCGTCGGCTCCGGTGCCGACGCGGCGGGGTCCCCCGTACGGCGGAACAGCAGCAGCCCGGCGCTGCGCTTGTACCTCTTCGGTCCGGTCATGGCCCCATACCTCCCCCGCCCGGGGCCCGGCCTACCCCGCCCGCCCGGACACCTTCCAGGTCAGTGCGCGTGCGGGCCCTGGCGGTGGACGGGGCCGTGGGGGTCCCCGCAGTGCGGGCCGCCGTCGTCCGGCCCCTCGCCCGCCCGGCCCACCGACAGCAGGGTGTCCTGGACGTGATCCACCTGGAGGGTCGTGTGGGTGATCCCGTACTCCTTCGCCAGCATCCCCTCCAGGTCGCGGCGTACGGCGTGGCAGTCGCCCGCCGGCTCCACCAGCACGTGTGCGGACAGGGCCGCCTGCCCGGAGGTGATCGTCCAGATGTGCAGGTCGTGGACCTCCGTCACCGGCGGATGCCCCACGAGCCGGTCGCCGACCGCGTCCGGATCCAGGTGCGCCGGAGCGGCCTCCAGGAAGATCCGTCCGGACTCCCGCACCAGGCCGTAGCCCGCCTTCACCATCAGCGCCACCACCACGAGCGTGGCGATCGCGTCGGCCTGCGCGAAGCCCGTGGTGAGGACGATCAGACCGGAGACCGCCGTCCCGATGAAGGCGAACAGGTCGTTCAGGATGTGCTGGTAGGCGCCCTCCACCGCCAGCGAGGACCGGTTCGCCCGCGAGATGCACCAGGCCGCCGCCACGTTGACGACGATCCCCGCCAGCGCCGTGACCAGCACCAACCCGCCCGCGACCGGCGGCGGGTCCAGCAGCCGCCGCACCGCCTCGTAGGCCAGCCACACCGCCAAGAGCAGCAACGTCAGCCCGTTCGCCTGCGCGGAGAGTATCTCCGCCCGCTTGAGGCCGAACGTGAACCCGCCGCGCGCCGGCCGCGCCGCCAGCCGCATCGCGATCAACGCCAGCACGATCGAGACGGCGTCGGTCAGCATGTGCGCGGCGTCGGAGATCAGCGCCAGGGACCGGGCGATGACACCGATGACCACCTCGACGGCCATGAAGCCGCCGATGAGGCCGAGAGCGATCGCGAGCCACCGCCGGTCGGCGTTCGGGTCCACGCCGTGACTGTGCCCGGCGTGGCCGTGTCCGGCGTGCTTCTGTCCGGCGTGGTCCTGCCCGGCGTGGTTGTGCCCGTCCCCGCCGTGCTCGGCGTGGTCGTGCCGCCCGCCGTGATCGTGTCCGCTCATCGCATCCATCCCCCGTCTGTCCGGTCCCGTCGCGTGAAGTGAAGCGCACCGCGCGCGGAACGGCAAAGGCTGCAACGGGGACCGTTGTCATTACCCATAAGCACGCTCTGACCTGCGGTTATGCCGGCGCCGGCGGATCGTGGGAAAATCTCTGCATGGTCCAGCGCCCCGGTGTGCCGACCGCGCCCGCACTCGTCCTGGAGACCGCCGAGGGCTCCACCGAGATGAGTCCGGGCCGGACCTACCACGTCGGCAGAGACCCCCTCTGCGAGATCTGCCTCGACGACGCCCGTGTCTCCTGGCACCACGCGATCCTGCGCCCCGACGGCGACCACTGGACCGTCGAGGACGAGAACAGCACCAACGGCACCTGGGCCGACGGCCACCGCGTCCACGCGTGGACCGTCGGCCCAGGCAGCGAACTGCGCTTCGGCAGCGCGGACGACGGCCCCCGCGCCCGCCTCCGCGACCGTACGCCGCCCCGCGCGCCCCAGGGCGCCCCCGCCCCGGCGGTCGACCCCGGCCCGGCTGACCTTCGCTCGGCCGGTGCCGGCCCGGCCGACCTCCGCCCGGCCGACCTCCGCCCGGCCGACCTCCGCCCGGCCGACCTCCGCCCGGCCGACGACGCCCGCCCCTCCCGGGTCTCGGACCCCTCCCACACCGGCACCTTCCGCAGCCCGACCAACATCCGCCCGCTCCCCGCCCGCACCACCCTGCGCATCGGCCGCGCCCCCGGCAACGACCTCGTCATCGACGACCTCGTCGTCTCCCGCCGCCACGCCGAACTGCGCGCCCTCCCCGACGGCACCCGCGAGATCGTCGACCTCGGCAGCCACAACGGCACCTACCTCAACGGCGTCCCCGTAGACCGCGCCCGCATCGCCGAGGGTGACATCGTCGGCATCGGCCGTTCCGCCTTCTGCCTGGTCGGCGACCGGCTCCAGGAATACGTCGACACCGGCGAGGTCTCCCTCGACGTCCAGGACCTCGCCGTCGCCGTCGACCACGGCCGCAAGACCCTCCTCGACCACGTCTCCTTCCCCGTCGGCACCAAATGCCTGCTCGCCGTCGTCGGACCCAGCGGCGCCGGGAAATCCACCCTCCTCGGCGCCCTCACCGGACTACGCCCCGCCGACCACGGCACCGTCCTCTACGACGGCCGCGACCTCTACCGCGACTACGCCGAACTACGAAGCCGCATCGGCCTCGTCCCCCAGGACGACATCCTGCACGCCCAGCTCACCGTCCGCCGCGCCCTCACGTACGCCGCCGAACTGCGCTTCCCCCAGGACACCGCCAAAGCCGAACGCCAGGCCCGCGTAGACGAGGTCATCACCGAACTCGGCCTGCGTCAACGCGTCGACCAGCCCATCCACAGCCTCTCCGGCGGCCAGCGCAAACGCGTCTCCGTCGCCCTCGAACTCCTCACTAAACCCTCCCTGCTCTTCCTCGACGAACCGACCTCCGGCCTCGACCCCGGCATGGACCGCTCCGTCATGCACATGCTGCGCGGCCTCGCCGACGACGGCCGCACCGTCATCGTCGTCACCCACAGCGTGCTCAGCCTCGACGTCTGCGACCGGCTGCTCGTCCTGGCCCCCGGAGGCCGCATCGCCTGGTTCGGACCCCCCGAGGAGGCCCTCGACTTCTTCGGCTTCGACCAGTGGCCGGAGGCCTTCGAGGCCTTCGAGAACCAACAGGACCGCGACTGGGCCGGCCAGTACGCCGCCTCCCCCCAGTACCGCGCCTACGTGGCCGGCGCCGCCGCCCGCTCCCGGACCGACACCACCCCGCCCGGCCCGGCCGGCTTCGCTCCCGCCCCGCCCAAGGCCCAGAGCTGGGGCTCCCAACTCTCCACCCTCGTACGCCGCTACGCCGCCGCCCTCGGCGCCGACCGCACCTTCCTCGCCATCATGATCGCGCTGCCGTTCGTGATGGGAGCCATGGCCCGCGCCCTCGCCGGCGGTACCCTCACGCGGGAGACGGCGATGAACGCGCTGCTCATCCTGTGCGTGGGCGGCGTCCTGACCGGCGCGGCCAACGCCGTGCGCGAACTCGTCAAGGAACGCGTCATCTACCAGCGGGAACGCGCCGTCGGGCTCTCCAGGTCCGCCTACCTGATGTCCAAGGTCGTCGTCCTCGGGACCATCACGGTCGCCCAGGCCGTGGTCCTGACCCTCGTCGGCCTCTTCGGCGTGAAACAGAGCCCCCCGGAGGCCTCCGGGGTCTTCCTGGCGACCCTCGTCGAGATCACCCTCGCCGTCGCCCTCCTCTCCTTCACCGCGATGATGCTCGGCCTCCTGGTCTCCGCCCTCGTCACGAAGGAAGAGGTCACCATGCCGCTGCTGGTCCTGCTCGCCATCGTGCAGGTGGTCTTCTGCGGGGCCCTCCTCCAGCTCGCGGGTGTGCCCGTGATCGAACAACTCGCCTGGTTCGTTCCCGCGCGCTGGGCGCTCGGCGCCATGGCCGGCACCATCGACCTCGGCCGGATCGTCCCCGGCCCCCTCACCGACGACCCCCTCTTCGCCCACTCAGGTGGGGTCTGGCTGCTGAACATGGGCATGCTGGTCGCCCTGTCCGTGCTGTTCGGAGTGCTGGTCGCGCGGCTGCTGCGGCGGCACGAGCCCGCGATCATGCGGAAGTAGAGCGTCGGATGAGTGGCGCGGCGGACCCGGGCAACGCCGGTACCCCTGGCACTCCCGGCAGTCCTGGCACTCCTGGCACTCCCGGCACTCCTGGCACCTACGGCGCCTCCGCCACCTCCGCCTTGGAATTCCGTCCCACCCACGTCGTACCCCCGGACGGCCTGCCCACCTGGGAAACCCCCGACGCGTCACGGCCCACCGCGCCGCTGGACCCCTTCCTGCCCGTGCGCCTGGTGGCTCGGCGCGGCGATTGGGGGGAGATCCTCTGCGCCAACGGATGGTCCGCCTGGGTCGACGGCCGACTCCTGGTGGCGGTCCCGCAGCCGCCGCCGACCCTCGGCGTGCCCCTCGCGCGCACCGACGACCCCGAACCGCTCCTCGCCCACACCGCCGACGCGCTGGAACGCTACCTGGGCGCCCTACGAGCCCAGCGCGAGCCCGGCGCCGCCAGCGCGGGCCCCGACGGTGAGGAATTCCGCCGCGCCCTGGCCGGCCTGCGCGCCGGGATCGTCATCGACGGGGCCTCCGTGTGGATCTACGACGACACGACGCGGCGGTGGATGTACGCCGACGGCGGTCACCCGGCGACGTACGCCGTCACCACGGGACCGGAAGCCGCACCCGCACCGCAGCCGCCGCCCGGCGAGGGTGATTCCGGGGCACGGGGCGACGTACGGGAAGTGCCCCACGATCCGACCCGCGTCGTGGAGCGGCCCGAGCCGGGAGGGCCCTGATGGGCGCCGCCGACTCACTCGGCGGGCGACCGTCCGACCTGGAGGGGCGGCGCCTCGCCGGGTACCTCGTCGAGAGCGAGATCGGCCGCGGCGGCATGGCCGTCGTCTACCGGGCCCGTGACCTGCGCCTGGACCGCACGGTCGCGCTGAAGGTGCTCGCGCCGGAACTCGCCCGCAACGACACCTTCCGGCAGCGGTTCGCGCACGAGTCGAAGGTCGCCGCCGCCATCGACCACCCGCACATCGTGCCGGTCTTCGAGGCGGGCGAGACCGAGGGCCTCCTGTACATCGCCATGCGCTACGTCGCCGGACACGACCTGCGCGCCCTGCTCGACCGGACCGGCCCGCTGCCGGTGGAAGCGGCCGCCCGGATCGCCGGACAGGTCGCCTCGGCCCTCGACGCCGCCCACGCCCACGACCTCGTCCACCGCGACGTCAAACCCGGCAACATCCTGGTGGCGGAGGGGACCGACAGCGAACACCCCGAACACGTGTACCTCACGGACTTCGGGCTGACGAAGAAGTCCCTCTCGCTGAGCGGGTTCACGAGCGTCGGGCAGTTCGTCGGCACCCTGGACTACGTGGCGCCCGAGCAGATCGCCGGCAAGCCGGTGGACGGGCGCTGCGACGTCTACAGCCTGGGGTGCGTCGTCCACGAGATGCTGGCCGGCGGCCCGCCCTTCCGACGCGACGACGACATGGCCCTGTTGTGGGCGCACCAGTACGATCCACCGCCGCCGCCCAGCGCCCGCCGGCCGGAACTCGCGGGGGCGGTCGACGCGGTGCTGGCCAAGGCTCTCGCGAAGGCGCCCGAGGACCGGTGGCCGAGCTGCCTGGCGTTCACCGGGGCCCTGCGGCGGGCGGGTTCGGTGGGTTCGGCGGGTTCGCGTGCGCATCCGCCGACACGGGTGGTTCGGGCGGAAGCCGGACCGCCGCCCGAACCGCCGGGGTGGGCACGGCCGGTGATCGGGGGGTAGCGGGGGCGGGTGGTTACACGTGTTCTCGGATCGTGTTCTCAGATCCGGCCGCGGTGGCGCAGGGGACGGGCCAGGACCGCTCCGAGGAAGCCCGCGACGGCGCCCCACAGCAGGGCTAGGGCGGTGGTGCGCCACAGGAGTGGGGTCAGCTCGACGGAGCCGCCGAGGCCACCGATGTCGCCGATGCCGAGGAGCGTCAGGCCGAACTGCGCGTTAACACGTGCCAGCAGACAGACCGTCACGGTGGCCAGGGCGAGCGCCACCGCCAGGTGCAGCGCGTGCCGCCAGGCGGGAACGCGCGCGGGGGAGCGTACGGCGGCCAGCACGCCCGTACAGAGCAGCAGCACGGCCGCCACCACGACCAGCCACCACGCCCGGGGATCCCGCTCGGCGAGGGTGGCCACGTCGACGGAGGACGGGGCCGAGCCGCGCAGCACCTGATCCAGCAGCTGCGGCATCGGCAGCCCGAACGGCCCTTCCACCCTGCCCTGCCAGGCGCCGCCGAAGCCGAGGGTGAGGGCGAGCCAGGCGAGGTTGGGCAACCCGAGCAGGAGCACGGCCAGGGTGCGGGCGGCGTGCCCCTGGGTGAGGGCCACCACCAGGCCGACGACGGCGCCGACGGCCACATACGCGAGGAGCAGCACGGTCGTCGCGAACGCGGCCGGGCGGACGGCGGTGTGGAAGCGGAGCAGGCCGGCGGGCAGCGGCGCCCGGCGGGAGACCAGGAGGGAGATCACCAACAGGCCCAGGATCCACAGCAGTCCGAAACCGAGGGTGGCGGGTACGTCGGCGCGGAAACCCACCGTCGGGGCGGCGTCGACGATCTCGCCGATCTCCGCGAGGGGCGAGTCGCCGGTGACGAGCCCGAACGTCCGACGGGCCAGGAGCGCGAAGACGACGAGGGCGACGAGCCAGAGCACGATCGCCTGGGCGGCGCGGGCGAGGAGTTCGCCGGACCGGATCACCGCGTGATGGCACAGCGGACGCAGGAACAGGCAGCCGGTGACGAGCGCGCCCGCCAGACTCACCGACAGCGGGAGCACGGACAGGCTCACGTCGGCCTCGGCCAGGAGCCCGGCTCCGCCGGTGACCTCGACCGCGCCACCGGCGGCCATCACGACGACCGCGGCCACGACGCGGGGGAAGGCACCGCCCGGCAGTTCGCCCGCTCCGGCGAAGGCCAACCCGGCGGCGGCCACCGCGGTCATCACGGCGAACCCGGCCACGACGGCCGCGAGCGCGTCGCACCAGGCCTTCGGGGAGGTGACGCTCGTGGGGGTGGGGCTCGCCGAGGTAGGGCTCACGCGTCAACCGTAGGCATCCTCCGCTTGCGGTGACCACCCGGACGGCGCTCAATGGTGCCACTGTCCGAGGAGATCCCATCGGGGCCGGCCGCCGAGCCCGGGAGGAAGGGCCGCGACGTGACCACGCAACCCTCCGGCGAACGCCCCCCGGAGCCCGGGGATCCCTCAGGCGCCGCGGGAGCCGCAGGGCGCTCCGGCCCCTCGGGCTCCTTGGGCGCTGCCGGCTCCCCCGGCCCCACCGACTCCTTCGACCCCTGGGGATCTTCGGGGTCCTCGGCCGGTTCGGGCTCCTCGGGCTCCTCCCGCTCCGCCGGCTCTACCGACCCCACCGGCCCCTCGGGCGCTGCTGGCTCTACCGGCCCCACCGGCCCCTCGGGCGCTGCTGGCTCTACCGGCCCCTCCGGCTCCTCGGGCGCTGCCGGCTCCACCCGCCCCACCGGCCCTTTCGACTCCGCGGGATCCTCGGGGTCCTCGGGGTCCTCGGGCGGTGCAGGCCCCTCGGGCTCCTCCGGCTCCTCGGGCTCCTCCGGCTCCTCGGGCGGTTCGGGCTCCTCCGGCCCCTCCTGGTCCTCCGGTCCGTCGCGATCGGGTTCCGCCGGGCGGCCCGCCGGGCCGCCGTCGGGGCCGCTGTCCGGCGGGCGGCAGGGCCGCCGCCGTCGCCGCCGCCCGCGCCGCCAGGCGGGGCGGGCGGGTCGGGTGGGGCCGGTGGGGGCTCGTCGGGGCACTGGTGGCGTTCGGTGCCCCGGCTCGCGGCGGTGGCGGTCGCCCTGGCCGCCGTCGCCGCCCTCGTCGTGGTCCTCACCCGTCCCGGCGGTGGCGGGCCGACGCAGCGCGCGGCGGCCGAGGTGTTCCTGCAACCCGTCTCCGACGCCGGCCCGGACCCCTTCACGGAGTCCACCGCCAACCGCCAGGCCACGGCGCCGCCCCAGCCCGAGCGGAGTCCCGCTGCCACCGCCACCGCGCCGGGGACCCGCAGCGTGAGCGGCTCCGCACCCGGGCTCTACGGCGGCACGAAGGACGTGGCCAGCTGCGACGTGGAGAAGCAGATCACCGTCCTGGCCGCGCAGCCCGCCAAGAACGGCGCCTTCGCCGAAGCCCTCGGTATCCGGGTCGCGTCCGTCCCGGGCTACCTACGCTCGCTGACGCCCGTACAACTGCGCGTGGACACACGTGTAACCAACCACGGCTTCCGCGACGGCCGGCCCACGGCCTACCAGGCCGTCCTCCAGGCCGGGACGGCCGTACTCGTGGACGACCGGGGGGTGCCGAGGGTGCGGTGCGCGTGCGGAAACCCGCTCGGCGCCCCGGTGGCGCTCCCGGCCGACCCGAAGCGGCACGGACGGCCGTGGACGTCGTACCAGCCCTCGCAGGTGGTGGTCATCGCCCCGTCGGTGACCGTCATCAACAAGATCGTGATCTACGACCACAAGGACCGCCGGTGGTACGAGCGCGAGCGGGGACCGAAGCCGGAGCGCGACAAGCAGATCGTGCCGCCCGTCGTGCCTCCGGTGATCCCCACCCCGCCGCCGCCCCCGTCGCCCAACACGAGTAACCCGCCTGACTCGCCGCCGGCGAGCACCCCGCCGTCCGAGGGTGACGGCGACAGTCCCGCACCCGAGAAGAGCGGGAGCCCGTCGGACAGCCCGTCCACCGAAACCCCGTCGGACAGCCCGTCCACCGAAACCCCGTCGGACAGCCCGTCCACCGAAACCCCGTCGGAGCCGTCGTCCGAGACGTCGGCCGGTACCCCGTCGGGCCCGGCCACGGCCAGCGGTGACAGGCCTGGGGTCGGGCCCGGCGTCAGCCCCGGTGTAAGCCCCGGCGTCAGCCCGGGGGAGTCCAGCGCGCCCCCGCCGAAGGCGCCGAACGCGGCGGAACGGTCGGCCTCGCCCGCCGAGTCGGGCGGCGGGACCCAGGTGGTGGTCCCGCCGCCCGTGCGGCCGTAGAGGCGGCGACCGGTCAGCGGCCGGTGCGGCAGAAGGCGTCGAAGGCGCTCGTCGCACCGGCGAGGAAGCCGTCGTTGAAGGCCTTCTCGACGGCCTCGTCCTGGGCCGCCAGCCCGGGGGGCTTCTTGGGCGGTTTCGGCTTGGCCGCGTCGCAGTTCTCCTGGGCCGCGGCCTTGCCGGCCTTGACCCCGGCGTTGAAGCCGCGGTCACGTGCGGCCCGTACGAGCTCCTGGTTCGTCGCCTTGTCGGAACGCACCTGCCGGCAGGGCACCACCCCGCCCTTCTGCTGGTGGACGGCGTAGTCGGTGGGCGGCAGTCCGGTCAGGTTGAAGACTCCCGGCGGGTTCAGGCCGTCCAGGTTGCCGAGGCCGACGGTGGCGCCGGGGGCGTTGCCCCGCAGGGCCGCGCCGCCGGTTCCGATGAAGCCGGTGCCGGTCACGGTGACCGTGGCGCCGTCGTCGGATGGTTTGACGATGCAACTGCCGACCGTGACGGCGCTGACGGCCGACTGCGGAACCGACCCGGGAACCTCGGCGACGGCCGTCGGGCCGAGGCCGAGGAGCGAGACGGCCAGGGGACACACCACGGCGATGCCAACTCTGGCGCGCATGACGTTCGTCCCCGGCTCAGCGGTTGCCGCCGGTGCGGCAGAACTTGTTGAACGCGCTGGTGGCGCCGGCGAGGAAGCCGTCGTTGAAGGCCTTCTCGACGGCCTCGTCCTGGGCCGTCAGGCCGGGGTGCTTCTTGGGCGGTTTCGGCTTGGCCGCGTCGCAGTTCTCCTGGGCCGCGGCCTTGCCGGCCTTGACCCCGGCGTTGAAGCCGTCCTGGCGGGCCTTGCGGATCGCTTCCTTGTCCTTCTGCGTCTGGCTCTTGTCCGCCTTGGCCACCATGCAGTTCTTGAAGCCACCGCTGTCGGGCAGCACGGTGAAGTCGGTGTTCTTCTGGAAGCGCTTGAGCATGAAGTTGCCGTCGGCGTCGACGCTGAGCGGGAAGGTGCTCTCGCCGTCGTTGAGGCTGAGTGCCTCGTTCGGCTTCCAGCCGCTTCCGGTGATGGTGATGCTGAGCCCGTCTGCGGCGGGCGTGACGGTGCAGGTGCCGATGGCGGGGACGACCGTAGGGGCGGCGGCCGTGGCGGCGGGGGACAGCGCGGCGAGCCCTCCGGAGAGGAACGACGCGGCGATCAGGGAGGAGACGACGGTGCGTCGGGCGTGCCGACGGGTTGGCCGGTTCATGATGGCGTTCTCCACTCACGGAGTGACGGAGGGAGAGGTGTGCGTGACCGTGCGGGCGGCGTGCGGACAACCGCTCGGTACGGGCGCGGCGCGGCCTGAGGAGGGCCGTCGGCCAAGAGGCCGTACGGCACCGTTCCGGGGGTTTCTCCCTCCGGCCGTCGCGGGGAAGCGGCGGTCTGGGGCTGTTCGGAAGGCGCCCGTCTCCTCTCATCGTCCCCCGGCGGGGGCCGGGTGTCGACCGGGGTGGGAGGGGGTGCGGGGAGCCGCGATGCGAGGGCTACTTCGAGACGGCCAGCACGCCGAGCGTGCTTCTGTTGTTGCCGGGGTTCGGGTCGCCCTCGGCGGTGATGGTGGCGTGGATGGCGCCGGGACCGGCCCGGGTGATGGTGGCGAGCACCGGGATCTGGTTCTTCGTTCCCTTGGGGAGGTTGCCGCCGGTACACGTGTAACCCGTCGAACCGCCCGAGCACTGGAACCCGTTGAAGGTTCCGGACTCCGGAGGACGTCGTACGGTCACGGTGCCGGACGTCTGGACGGTGATGGTCACGCCCGTGGCGTCGGCGCCGGGGTTGGAGTAGCCGATCCAGTAGTTGCGGTTCGTTCCGGCGGGCGGGTTCTCTTCGCCGGTGATGCTGCCGATGGCCACGTCGGACGGGGCGTTGGCGGAGCCGGCGGGCTCCGAGCAGACCTCGTTCGAATTGTAGTTGGTACCGAACGCCCCGCCGACGTCCTCAGACCCTCTGGTCCCGGTGTTGATCACCGCGCAGTAGGCCACACCTGCCCGGATACCGGCGTTCACGGTTTTCACCACGGTCCTGTTCACACTGGGGACCTCGCCCGCGACCTCGACGCGCCGCGTCTCGCCCGTACCGTCCTTCGGTCGCAGGACGAGTATGTGGCGGGAGTCGTCGGGGTCGGTGTCGCGGAAGGTCACCGTGACGTCGGGAGCGTCCAGTTGCACGCTCACCAGTTGTGCCGCCGAGGCCGGTACGGAGAGGCCGATGGCCAGTGCGCACGCCGTCCCGGTGACGACCGCCGCTCGGCACGTCCACCGAAGGCGCGCTCGGTCGGTCGGGGGAAGCCTGCCGGTCATGGGATGCCCCGTTCTCGAAGCGGATGGGACACTTCCATGCTCCGCCCGGCCCCGGACCCCGGCAAATCCCGAGAGGCCGGTGCGGCCGCCCCGACGCGCGGCCCGACCTCAGTAGCGCAGGGCCGTGCCGACGTCGACCTTCACCTGACCCGACAGGCCGCGCGTGCTGCGCGCCGTGCCCTCCTTGAACCCGCCGGCGGGCACGTTCGCGACGGTCACGACCACCGTGTCGAGGAGGTTCCCGCCGGTATCGCGGAAGTTGACCTGGACGGCGAAGGACTTGGCGGAGTCGGTGGAGTTGCGGACGGTGACCGGGACGGTCGGGTGGTCGTCCCCGTGGGTCGCCGGCTGACCCAGGGTCACCGCGTCCTTCGCGTCCACGCCGCCCTTGACCTCGCTCAGCTTCTTCCGGGCCGCGTCCGAGGCGGACCGGAGGGCGTCGCCGGCCTGGGAGGCGGCCGACGCCGCCTGGGAGGCCACGTCCGTGACCTTCTCCTTGGCCTCGTCCCCGCATCCGGTCGCCCCCGCGGCCAGCGCGACCGCGAGCACCGTTCCGCATACCTTTCGCGTCCAGCCAACACGTGTAACGGCTGTCACCGCCGCCTCCTCGTTCGGGTTCGCTCGGCCTGATCCGCCCTCCGTCCGGCCCAGTCAACCGCCGGCGGGCGGCGGACGCACGTCCGGGCGGGCCCGACGGGTGAGTGAGGTGGCGTATCAACGGATGCGGAACCAGAGCCCGTATGCGAGGTTTGTCCGGAACTGGTCAGAAATGATCATACCCGCCATGGACTCCCCTCACCGGATCCACCGGATCCAGTGGAGAGTTGAGAAAGGCACCACCCATGAAGCGTTTCGCGGCGACCACCCTGATCTGCGCCACCGCGGCCCTCGGTCTCAGCGCGTGCTCCGACGACAAGGACAACACCACGCCCAAGGAGGAAGCGACCCAGGCCGCCCAGGCCCTGTGTACGAACTTCTCCGAACTCAAGGGCGACACCGCCAAGCTGCGCGCCCTCGATCCGGCCAACGCGACCAAGGACCAGATCAAGGAAGCCTACGACGCCGTCAAGGAGGATCTCGACGCGATGGGCGACAACCTTCAGTCCCTGGAACAGGCCAAGCGCGACGCCCTCACGGCCGCCGGCGACAACCTGAAGAAGGCCTACGAGGACCTGCCGGGCGACACCACCGGCCAGAACACCCTGACCGCGATCCGGCCCCACGTCGTGAAGCTGGAGGAGACGGTCGCCGCCTCCTCCACCACGCTGAAGTGCTGACGGCCGAGCCGGCCGCACGCACCCCGACGCACAGGTCAGCGACGCCCTCGACGGCTGAGGGCGTCGCCCGCCGCGCCCACCGCCAGACCCAGCGCGACCATGACGACGTAGCCGAAGACCTCGTAACCGTCCGGCACGAGGAAACGGACGAAGCCCATGAAGTGGATCCAGCCGAACCACTCGTGGAGCAGCCCGCTCCCGCCACCGACGACGAGGACGAAGCAGAGCAGCCCCGAGAAGGCGGCCCCGGGGGACTTGGAAGAGGAAGCAGTGGAGGTCATGCCCCGACGGTAGGTCCGCGGCGCGGGCGCGCGGATCGGTCTTCCGTCGCCGCCGCTCGTACTTAAGTATCCGTTCCGGATCCGAACGGACCGCCCCGCGCCCCGCACGCGTAGATTCCAGGGACATGCGCCGCATCACCCGTACCCCCCGCGACTGGGCCGCCGACCTGGGGCTGATCCTCTTCGCGGCCTGCTTCGCCGCCGTCAGCTCGCAGTCCATCCCCCTCCCCGAGGACCTCCACCCGGCCTGGCGGACGGCCGACCAGGTCGTCGGAGGGCTCGGCTGCGCGGCGCTGCCGCTGCGCCGTCGGTGGCCGGTCGCGCTGGCCGTCGTCCTGCTCCTCGCCGGCAGCCAGGCCCACTACCTGACCGGCCCCGCGATGGTCGCGGTGTTCACGGTCGCCGCGACCCGCCCCTGGCGCGTCACCGCGGGCGTGGCGGCGCTGGCCTTCGCCCCGCTGCCCCTGTTCCTGTGGCGGATGCCGGAGATGTCCGAGGAGCGGGTCGGCGCGGCCGCCACGTACTTCGCACTCCTCGCCGGCGCCGTCGGCTGGGGCCTCTTCCGTCGCTCCCGGCAGCAACTCATCACCTCGTTGCGCGAACGCGCCGAACTCGCCGAGGCACAGGCCCGCACGGAGGTCCGCGAGGAGATCGCCCGCGAGATGCACGACGTACTCGGGCACCGGCTGTCGCTGCTGAGCCTGCACGCGGGCGCCCTGGAGTTCAACCCCGGAGCGCCCCGCGAGGACATCGCCCGCGCCGCCGGGGTGATCCGCGAGAGCGCGCACCTCGCGCTGAGCGACCTGCGCCAGGTGATCGGGGTCCTGCGCCAGGAACCCGGGGCCGCGGACGCCGCCGCCGGCGGCGGCGAGCGACCCCAGCCCGAACTGGCCGATCTGGCCCGGCTCGTGGACGAGACCGCGGCGGCGGGCACCCCCGTCGAGCTGAGCGGCCCGCCCGGCGGGGAGGCGCCGCCGCCCGAGGTGGGGCGTACGGCGTACCGGATCGTGCAGGAGGCGCTGACGAACGTACGCAAACACGCGCCCGGCGCGACCGCCCGGATCCGCGTCACCGGCGGGCCGGGGCACGGGCTCGACGTCGAGGTACGTAACACGTGTTCGGCCGCGTCGTCCCCCGCGCCCGCGCCCGCGAGCGTGGGCGCGGGCGGCGGCCACGGACTGATCGGCCTCGCCGAACGGGCCCGCCTCGCGGGCGGAGAACTGACGGCCGGACCCGCCGGCGCGGACTTCCGCGTCCACGCCCGACTACCCTGGCCCGGTCCGGCCCTTTCGGACCCCGCCGGAGAGGAGCGCGCGTGATCCGCGTCCTGCTGGTCGACGACGACGCCATCGTCCGCGCCGGCCTGCGCCTCATGCTGGGCGGGGCGGACGACATCGACGTCGTCGCCGAGGCGGCCGACGGGGCGCAAGTGCCCGCGCTCGTGGCCGCGTACCGTCCCGACGTGGTGCTCATGGACATTCGCATGCCGGGTGTCGACGGGCTGACCGCGACCGAGGCGCTGCGCGCCCGGCCGGAGGCCCCCGAAGTCCTCGTGCTGACCACCTTCCACACCGATCTACACGTGTTACGTGCCCTGCGCGCGGGCGCCGCCGGTTTCCTCCTCAAGGACACCCCGCCGAGCGAGATCGTCGCGGCGCTGCGCACGGTCGCGGCCGGCGACCCGGTGCTGTCGCCGGCCGTCACGCGCCGCCTCATCGAGCAGGTGGCGGCGGGCGACGGCGGCCAGGACTCCCGGGCCGCCGCCGCACGGGCCCGGCTCGACTCGCTCGGCGCCCGCGAGCGCGAGGTGGCCCTGGCCGTGGGGCGCGGCCTGTCCAACGCGGAGATCGCCCGCACCCTGCACCTGGCGCTCCCCACCGTGAAGACACACGTGTCACGCATCCTGACCCGACTCGACCTCAACAACCGCGTGCAGATCGCCCTGTTGGTCCATGACGCCACCCCGCCACAGGCCCCGGGAGGCCGCCCAGGAGCCTGGCCGAGCCGCTGAAACGTGCCGGCGCGGCGGTCGGAGTGGCGGCCCGAGCGGCGGCCGGAGCGCGTACGGAGCGCCGTACGGGACGGCCGGCCGCCGGCGCGTGCGCGTGCCGACGACGGGGGAACGGTGAGACCCTGGCCTCATGGACCAGCGGGGACGGACCCCCGAGGTCGACTGGCCCGCGCGGCCCGACCTGAGCCTCGCGCTCAACCGCATGGGCACCTTCGACTGGGACCTCGACAGCGGACGCATGCATCTGGACGCGACCGCCGCCGAGGTCGTCGGACTGCGCCCGGAGGAGTTCGACGGAACCCCCGCCGGGCTGCGCGAGCGCGTCCTGCCCGGCGACGAGGCACGCCTCGACCGGCGCGTCTCCCAGGCCCTGACGGACGGGCGCAGCCACTACGGGGCCTACTTCCGCACCCGCCGCCCCGACGGCTCCACCGCCTGGACCCACGTCCAGGGACACATCCTGCGCGAGCCGAACGGTCGCGCGTACCGCATCATCGGCATCCTCCGCGACGCCGACCACGACCCGGGCGAGCCCGGCGCCGCCGGCGAGCGCGACGAAGGGCGCCGCCGCATGACCGGCGTCGTCGAGCGCACCACGGCGATCCTCGCCCACGCCCGCACCGTCCACGACGTCACCGACATCCTCAAGGACCCGGACGCCCTCGGACACCTCGGCGCCGTCAGCGTCATGCTCGGCATCGTGGACGGCGCACGGATCCACCTGGTCGCGGAGGGCCGGCTCGGTTCGTACGTGCCGGAGATCGAGTACACGCGCATCGACGCGCCCTTCCCGATGAGCGAGGCCGTCCGCACCCTGCAGCCGGTCCTCATCGCCTCTCGCGAGGAATTCCAACGCCGCTACCCGCAGCTGTGGCCCTACATCGAGCCGCTGTCCGTACGCAGCGGGGTCTACCTGCCGCTGATCGCCCAGGGCAAGCCCATCGGCGCGATCGGACTGCTCTACACGCGCGACGGAGACTTCACCGACGAGGAGCGCAACGTCCTCGTCGCCCTCGGCAGCGGCATCGCGCAGAGCCTCCAGCGGGCGATGCTCTTCGAACAGGAACACGACCTCGCCGAGGGCCTCCAGCGGGCCCTGCTGCCCCGCCGGATCCCGCAGGTGCCGGGCGCGTTGATCGCCGTACGGTACCGGGCCGCGCGCATGGGCCGGGACATCGGCGGCGACTGGTATGACGTGATACCACTGGGCGAGGGCCGGGTCGGCGTCATGATCGGCGACGTCGAGGGACACGACACGGACGCGGCCGCCGTCATGGGTCAGCTGCGGATCGTGCTCCGCGCGTACATCCTCGAAGGCCACACGCCCGGTACGGCGATGGCACGTGCCAATGTCTTCCTGCGGGACTTGGCCACGGAACGGTTCGCCACCTGCACCTACGCCGAACTGGACCTCACCACCGGCACGCTGCTCCTCGTCCGCGCCGGCCACCTCGACCCCGTCGTACGGCGCGGGGACGGCAGCTGCCACCGCGTCCGGATCGCGGGCGGGCTGCCGCTGGGGCTGCCCGCGCGGGAGGCGCAGGGCGGTGCGGGAACGGCCGAGGGGGCGCCGGAGGTCGGAGCCGGCTACCCCGTCTCCACCCTCGAACTGCACCCGGGGGACACGTTGATCCTGTGCACCGACGGCCTCGTCGAACGGCCCGGCGGTGAGCCCGAGGCGGGGATGCGGGAGCTCCTGGACGCCGTCCGGGAGGGGCCTGCCGAGGTCGAGGAGCTCGCCGACGTGCTGTGCGACCTCGTCGGGGACGCAGGTGGCGGGGACGACATGGCGTTGCTCGTGTTGCGTCGGCGCGGCACCCCGGCCCCGCGCGGCGGAGGCCCGCTGCGCCAACGTCTGAGCCCCGGCGACCCCGAGGGCCCGGCGCTGGCCCGCCACCTGATCCGGGCGGCCGCCGCGGCGTGGGGCGCGGGGGAGCGGGCGGACGAGATCGAGCTGGCCGCCGACGAGCTGATGACCAACGCACTCGTGCACACCGAGGGCGGCGGCCACGTCGGCATGCGACTGACCGCCGCCGGCCGGATCCGGGTCGAGGTCGAGGACACCAGCAGCGCCCTGCCACGCCGCAGGGAGGCGGGGGACTGGGCGGTCTCCGGCCGGGGCCTGATGCTGGTGGACACCCTCGCGGACGCCTGGGGCGTGGAACCCCGGGGCGGCGGGAAGCGCGTGTGGTGCGAGTTCATCGTCCCGTAGCGGGGGCAGGGGGCGGCGAGCGGGCGGACCGGGGGCGGGTAACACGAGTTACCCACCCACCACCCACCCCCTCGCTACAACCGGACCAACGTGACCTCGGTGGCCTTCACGCTCGTCCACACCGACGCGCCCTCCGCCACGCCGAGTTCGGCGGCGGCCTGAGGGGTGATCTCCGCGACCAGGTCCGGCGCCTCGGACGAGGCGATCAACACGCGCAACCGGCTGCCGACCGCCGTGATCTCCCGTACGGTTCCGGGCCAGACGTTACGAGGACTGCCGCCCGGCTTCTCCCGGTGCACCGACACCGCCTCCGGGGCGATGATCGCCAGCGCCGGCGCTCCCTCGGGCAGCGCCTCGGCCACCACGAGCCGCCCCCCGCCCCGCAGCGCGAGGCCCTCGGCGGAGGCCGTCCCCGACCAGGCGTTGCGCCCGAGCATCCGGGCCACCCACGGCGAACGCGGGTGCCGCGTGACCTCCCCCGGCGGGGCGTCCTGCAGGGTCCGCCCGTCCGCCAGGACGAGGACCCTGTCGGCCAACGACACCGCTTCCACCGGATCGTGCGTGACGATCAGGCACACCCCGCCGAAGTCCGCGAGATGCGTCCGCAGCGTGTGCCGCACCCGCGCCCGGGTCGTCTGGTCGAGGGCGGCCAACGGCTCGTCGAGCAGCAGCAGGCGGGGTCGGGCCGCCAGCGCACGGGCCAGCGCCACCCGCTGCGCCTGCCCGCCGGACAACTGGCCCGGCTTGCGCCCGGCGAGGTGCCCCACCCCGAGCCGGTCCAGCCAAGCCCGCGCCTCACGACGGGCGTCGGCGCGCGGGACCCCCCGGGCCCGCAGCCCGTACGCGGTGTTCGCGAGGGCGGTCAGGTGCGGGAACAGCGCCCCGTCCTGCGGGACCCAGGCCACCTGCCGCTTGTGCGGGGGCAGGGAGGTGACCTCGGTGTCGCCGAGCCGCAGCACGGCGTGGGCGCGCGGGGTCAGGCCGAGCAGGGCCCGCAGGAGGGTGGTCTTGCCGGCGCCGTTCTCGCCCACCACGGCGATGGTGGTGCCCGGTTCGGCGGTGAGGGTCAGCTCGTTGAAGCCGGTCACGTCCGCGTGCAGGGACCAGCGGCCGCCGTCGTGGGGCGCGGCGTCCTGCGGCTCCGGAGCGAGGTCGGGGGCGGCTGCGCTCGGCTCGTCGGCCACCGCGTGGGCCACGAGCGTCCTGCGGTCCAGGGGGGTGCCCGTCCAGCGGCCGCGCAGGGCGATCAGGACGCCCATCGCGATGGCGAGCAGCAGCAGGGAGACCGAGGTGGCGGCCTCCGGCCGGTCCTGGAGCAGCAGGTAGACCTGGAGCGGCAGGGTCTGGGTGGTGCCGGGCAGGTTCCCGGCGAAGGTGATGGTCGCACCGAACTCGCCCAACGCGCGGGCCCAGGTCAGGGCCGCGCCGGCGATCAGGCCGGGGGCCACCATGGGCAGCGTCACCGTGAAGAACACCCGGACCGGCGAGGCCCCGAGGGAGGCTGCGGTCTCCTCGTAGCTCGGCTTGAGGCCGCCGAGTGCCCCCTCCAGGCTGATGACGAGGAAGGGCATCGCCACGAACGTGGCCGCGAGGACCGCCCCCGAGGTGTGGAAGGGCAGGGTGACGCCGAAGGTGTCCTCCAGCCAGGGGCCGAGCAGCCCGCGCCGCCCGAACCCCAACAGCAACGCGACACCACCCACGGTCGGCGGCAGCACCATCGGCAGCAGGACCAGCGAACGGACGAAGGCCTTCCCCTTGAAGGCAACACGTGCAAGCAGCCAGGCGAGCGGTACCCCGAGGAGCAGCGAGAGGCCCAGCGCCCAGAGGGACACCAGCAGCGAAAGCTTCAACGCCTCGACCACGCCGGGGCTGGACAGGTGATCGCCCAGCTCGCCCCATTGGGTGCGGGTGAGGATGCCGACGAGGGGCAACAGCAGGAACGCGACGGCGAGCAGCGCGGGCAGCGCCAGTGTCACGGGGGGCCGGGTGCGGGTGCGGGGTCTGCTCATGAGTGTTCCTGGCCGGGGGCGGTCGGTCGATGCGGTGGGTGTGGCCGTGGGCGTGGGCGTGGTCGTGGTCTTGGGATCGGAGGGTACGGGGTGCCCCGGGCGGGGGGAGCGGCGTACGGGGGCGGCGTACAGGCACGGGGGACCGTATGCCGCGATACGCGGAGGAGACTGCCCGTCCCCCCGGATCGGGCAGTCCCCTTCCGCGCCGAGCGGCGCGCCGCGTCACGCCTTCTGGAAACCGGCGTCCTGGAGGACCTTCTGGGCCTCGGGCCCGTTCAGCCACGCCACGAACGCGGCGGCGGCCTCGGCGTTCTTGGACTGCTTGAGCGTGGCGGCCGGGTAGGAGGCGACGGCGTTCTGGTCGTCGGGGATGTCGACCGTGACGACCTTGTCGCCGGACTTGGCGGAGTCGGTCTTGTAGACGAGACCGGCGTCGGCCTCGCCGAGCTCGACCTTGGAGAGGACGGCGCGGACGTTGGGCTCCTGCGACACCGGCTTCACCTCGATCTTCTGCGCGTCGAGGATCTGCTTGCTGTAGCGGCCGACGGGGACCTCGGGCGCCGCGAGGACTAGCTTGATCTTCGAGTCGGCGAGGTCCTTCAGCTCGTCGATCTTGAACGGGTTGGCCTTGCCGGCGGCGATGACGAGGCGGTTCTTCGCGATGACGGTCGCGGCGTTGGTCTCGGCCTTCAGGCCGTCCATGGTCTTGGTGTCGGCGGTGACGAGTGCGTCGGCCGGGGCGCCCTGCTTGACCTGGGCGGCGAGTTCCTGCGAACCGGCGAAGGAGAAGGTGACCTTGGTGCCGGGGTGGGCCTTCTCGTACGCGGCGCCGGCGGTCTTGAACACGTCGGTGAGGGAGGACGCGGCCAGGACGGTGAGGTTGGCGGCCTTGGCCTTGGCTTGGGCGGGGGAGGAGGCGGAGGCGGAGTTCGCGGCGGAGGGGGAGGCGGCCGCCCGGTCCGTCTTGCCGTCGCCGCAGGCCGACAGCGGGATGAGCAGGGCGGCGGTGAATGCGGCGGCGGTCGCGCGGCGGCGGTTCAGGGAGACGTACATGGTGGAGGCTCCTCGGTCGGGTCGGCGGCCGGCCGCCGGTACCGCGTGAAGTGACCCGCGCCGGTGACGGGCGGAGCGGGTGGGGACGAGCGGGAGGGGTGCGACGGGGGCGGGGTGGCCCGACGCAGTGGGTATCACGTGTAACGGGCGGGCTGCGCGGCGGTGCGACGGGTCAGGTGCCGTCGGCGCGCACGCTGGTCGACTTCACGCGGGCGGTGGCCCGCACGTGGCCGAGCCTGACGGCCGTGACGATGCCGGGGAGGTCGCCTCGGTGTGGGCGCCCCGGCCCACCCCCACGGAGCGAGCGGCCAGGTCACGGCCGTCGATCTGGCGACCGCCGCCTTCGTCGCGAGGGGTCACGACCCGGCCGGCGCCGGCCCGGCGACGTGCTGCATCCGGGCTGACGCCCGGCAGACGCGCCGCCCGTCCGTGGGTATAGGACTGCATGTGCGACAAGGTAGGCCCACTAGTCCGGCATTTGCAATTCATTTTGGCGCATCTACGCAGCAGATGCCAGGGGTGTTGTGTCATCTGCCGAAATCCGTTCCGCTTCCGCCGCCCCGAATGGATAGGGTTTTCGGCATGGCAGAAGCAGATACGCAGAAGCGGGCGGCCGTGACGACGGGTGCGGGCGCGGACAAGGCTTCGGGTACGGGCTCGGGCGGCGCGACGGTGGCGATGGAGGCGGGGACCGCGCGGGTGGACGCGTGGATCTGGTCGGTGCGCCTCACGAAGACCCGTTCCGTGGCGGCCACCGCCTGCCGCGCCGGTCATGTGAAGGTCAACGGCGAACGGGCCAAACCCGCGCAGCAGGTTCGGGCGGGCGACGAGGTACGGCTCTTCCACGCGGGCCGGGAACGGATCGTCGTGGTCCGGCGTCCGGTGACCAAGAGGGTCGGGCCGCCCGTCGCCGCCGAGTGCTACATCGACAACAGCCCGCCGCCGCCCACCGCCGTCGAGGCGGGTGTGGTCGGCATCCGCGACCGGGGCGCGGGCCGGCCGACGAAGCGGGAACGCCGCGAGATCGAAACCCTGCGCGGGCGCGGCTGACGGTACGGGGGCGGGACGGGGCGCGTCCGGTGCTTCGTCCCGCGCGCCCGAAGGGCCCGAGGGACCTGCGGGCGGAGCCCCGCGCGGCATGGGCGACCGACGACCGACGAGCGCCGGGCTGCCGCCCCTCCCGCCTCACGTCTTGCGGTACGCGTACGCCTCCCCGGCCGCCGCCGCGACCGCCTCCAGGTCGGCGCCCGCCGACGCCGCGACCACCGCCGCCACCGCCCCCTCCAGGAACGGCGCGTCCACCAGCCGACACCCCGCCGGCAGGTCGCCGTCCTCCAGCAGGGCCTTCACCGTCAACACCGAGCTGCCCAGGTCCACGAGCAACGCCACCCCGGCACCCCGGTCCACCTCCGCCACGGCCGCGAGGATCTCCGCCGCGTTGGTGCCCAGCCCGCCGTCGGGTCCGCCGCCCGCCGGGGCCACCGGCGCCACCGCCCCGCCGGCCGCCAGGCCCCTGGCCAGCTCCGCCACCGACCGCGCGACCTCCGCGCTGTGCGACACCAGGACGATGCCGACCACCGCGTCCGATGTTCCCGTCGCCCCGCTCATCGCCCCGTCCGCCGCGCTCACGCCGTCGCCCCGTCCGCGCGTTCGGCCGCGTCCGCCAACGCCCCCAGCAGCAGCGCCGACGACGTCGCCCCCGGGTCCTGGTGGCCGACGCTGCGCTCCCCGAGGTAACTCGCGCGGCCCTTGCGGGCGAGCATCGGAACGGTCGCCAGCGCCCCGCCGTCCGCCGCGTCCCCGGCGGCGCGATAGGACGTGGCGAGCGCCGCCACGCCCGGCAGCAGCGCGTCCAGCATCGTCTTGTCCCCGGGCGCCGCCCCGCCCAACTGCGCGACCGCCGCCACGCCGGCGTCCAGGGCCTTGCGCAGCTGCTCGTCGGAGACCTCGGCGTCGTCGCCGAGCTCCTTGCCCGTACGGCGCAACAGGGTCCCGTAGAGCGGTCCCGACGCGCCCCCGACCGTGGAGATCAGCGTCCGGCCGGCCAGTTGGAGGACCTTGCCGGGAGGGGTGGCCGGTTCGGCGTCCGCCAGGGCCGCCCGTACGGCCACGAACCCGCGCAGCAGGTTGTTGCCGTGGTCGGCGTCACCGATGGGGGAGTCGAGCTCGGTGAGCCGGTCCGCCTCCCGCTCCACCGCAGTGGCGGTGGTGTCCATCCAGTCTCGGAAGAAGTCTGCGTCACGCACCGGATCTCCTCGCCTCGTACCGCCCTGCCCGCCCTGTCCTGTCCGTCAGGCCGTCCTACGCCTCACCCTACGGCGGGGGCGGCCGCCTCACCGGCCCCAACGCAGCGCGGCGGTCTGCACGGGGGCGTCCCACAGTCGCAGCAGTTCGTCGTCGACCCGGCACAGGCTCACCGAGCAGCCGGCCATGTCCAGCGAGGTGACGTAGTTCCCGACGAGGGCCCGCGCCACCGGCACCCCCCGGGCGGCCAACACACGTGTAACTTCCGCGTGGAACCCGTACAGCTCCAGGAGCGGGGTCGCCCCCATCCCGTTCACGAGCGCCAGTACCGGACCGTCGCCGGGGCCCGTCTGCGCCAGGTCGTCCAGTACGGCGCCCACCGCCGCATCCGCGATCTCCCGGGCGGTCATCATGGGCCGCCGCTCCCGCCCCGGCTCGCCGTGGATGCCGACCCCCAACTCCAGTTCGTCGGCGGGGAGATCGAACGTCGGGCTGCCCTTCGCCGGGGTGGTGCAGGCCCCGAGCGCGACGCCGAAGCTCCGTGAGGACGCCACGACCTGCCGGGCGAGCGCCGAGACCCGCTCCAACGGCGCCCCTTCCTCGGCGGCGGCCCCGGCGATCTTCTCCACGAACAGGGTGGCGCCGGTACCGCGCCGCCCGGCGGTGTAGAGGCTGTCGGCGACGGCCACGTCGTCATCGACCAGCACCTGTTCGACGCGTAGCCCGTCGTCCTCGGCCAGTTCGGCCGCCATGCGGAAGTTCAGAACGTCGCCGGTGTAGTTCTTGACGACGAACAGCACCCCCTGGCCGGCGTCGACGGCGATCGCGGCCCGCAGCATCTGGTCGGGGACGGGTGAGGTGAACACCTCGCCGGGACACGCGGCCGACAGCATCCCGTACCCGACGAACCCGGCGTGCAGCGGCTCGTGCCCCGAACCGCCGCCGGACACCAGTCCTACGCGCCCGCCGGCCCGCGCGTCCCGCCGGACGACGATGCGCGCCTCCACGTCCACGTCCAGGTCGGGGTGGGCGGCGGCCATCCCGCGCAGGGCGTCGTCGACCACGGTGTCCGGAGTGTTGATCAGCATCTTCACGGCAGTCTCCCGGTGCGCCGGCGGTGGGCTTCTCGGGGTCGACGTTAGGTGAGGGAGGGCGCCCCGGGTGGCAGAACGCGGGGGTTGCGCCGAGACGGGTCCGGTCGGCGCGTTACTCGTGTTTCCCGCCCGGCCGGCGAACGGGAGCGGACGGGGAACACGGCGTGTGTGCCCCGTCCGGGCCCGGCGTCTACATGCTCTTGCACCTCGGACGGCAACTCCACCTGGTGGACCAGGACCGCTCACGCCCGCCGGGCGTTGCACGTGTAACTCAGTCGCCGCCACTTCGCGCCTGTCCGCCCTCGGCGGGGTGCGGCAGGTCCCCGGGGGCGAGACACTCAGACGGTCCGGTCGGCGGACCGCGTGCCTTCGCGCGCCCCGGCCGCCGTCGCGGCGGCTTGCAGGGAACGCAGCGCGAGCAGCAGCACGCCGATGTCGTCGAGGTACACCGGGTCCGGGATCAGATCCACCGGCGAGACGGTGTAGACGACCGCCACCCAGAACAGCGCCTTGTCCCGCAGGGGGATCCCCGCGTCCAGCAGCAGCTTGCGTGCACGGAGGATCCGTACGAGCAGCACGGCCGCCGCGACCGCCGCCCCGAGGGCGACGACCGCGAGGATGATCAACCAGACTTTTCCGTCCATGAAGGACGTTCTACCCCGTCAGGCGTTCTGATCCCGCAGTCGACGGCTGACCTCGCCGAGGCCGTCGGCGAGAGTGTCGAGCTGTTCCGGGGTGAGGATGTCGATGAGGATCTGCCGGACGACCGCCACGTGGCCCGGTGCGGCCTCCTCCAGTCGGGCGCGGCCGGCGTCGGTGAGGACGGCGAAGACCCCGCGTACGTCGGAGGGGCAACTGCGGCGCCGGACCAGGCCCGCCTTCTCCATCTGCGTGACCTGGTAGGTCAGTCCGCTCTTCGAGTTGACGAGCCCGTTGGCGAGCTCGGTCATCCGCAGCTCGTTGTCGGGCGCGGCGGAGAGCCTGACGAGGATCTCGTACTGCGGGTGGGAGAGTCCGGAGTCGTCCTTGAGCTGTTGGTCGACACGGCGGTTCACGAGGGAGGAAGCGGCCAGGAAGCCGGCCCAGGCGCGCATCTCGCGGTCGTTCAGCCATCTCGTATCAGCCATGCGGCCAGCGTACACGGGGTTGTTCCAATTTGAATCAGTGGTTAGTGTCGTGGGCGAGCGGTTCGAATTTGAACAGTCCCCTCGGGCCGCGCCGACCGGAAGGAACCCCCCATGACCAGCGCCTCCGCCGCCACGACGAAGGCTCCGGCCACCACCCCGGCCGCCCCCGGCGGGTCCGGACCCCTCGCCGGGCACGACGTCGGCCTGCTGCTCCTGCGCCTCGTCCTCGGCCTGACGATGGCCGCCCACGGCTCCCAGAAGCTCTTCGGCTGGTTCGGGGGTGGCGGGCTCGGCGGCACGGGCAAGTTCTTCACGGCCAGCGGTTACCCGGCGGGCGACGCGTTCGCCGTCATCGCCGGCCTGACGGAGACCCTCGGTGGCCTCGGCCTGGCGGTCGGCCTGCTGACGCCGCTCGCCGGCGCGGCTGTCGTCGGCACGATGATCAACGCCATCGTCGTGCACGGAGCGGGCTCCTTCTTCGCCCCCACCGGCATCGAGTACGAACTCCTGCTGACCGTGGGCGCCGCCGCCCTGACCCTCTCCGGCCCCGGCCGCATCGCCGTCGACCGCCTCCTGCCGGTCCGGCCCCTCCGTGACCATCGCCTCGCCCTCGGTGCTCAGGTCCTCGCCCTCGGCGTGGTCGTCGCGGCCCTCACCCTCCTGATCCGCAACTAGCCGCCCCGGCCGCAAGGGCCTCCGCCCCCAGCGCGGAGGCCCTTGCGCCCCCGAACGCCCCGGTTCGGCTCGCCCCCACCAGCCTGCGGCGTGCCCCGGGCCTCACTGGCGCCCCGATCGCCCCCGCTCCTAGGATCGCCTGGGCCCGTGGGGCGGTATGCCGCATTAGCCGGATTCGGCGAAAGTAGCCAGAAGCCCCCCAGTACTCGCATAGAGTCGCTGGCCAGCAAGCCTGCTCCCCGCACCCGCGGGGATGACCCCAGGAAGGAGTCGGCGGCGCGACGTCGAGCGGACTGCTCCCCGCACCCGCGGGGATGACCCCCACGCGGTACCGTCGCTGCGTACCGTCCTCCGCTGCTCCCCGCACCCGCGGGGATGACCCCCAGGCCTACCGGCTCTACATGAACCGGGCCAACTGCTCCCCGCACCCGCGGGGATGACCCCACGTCGGCGAGGACGCCGGCCAGGTCGAGGTCCTGCTCCCCGCACCCGCGGGGATGACCCCTCAAGATCGGCGCCGAGTACCTGCCGCTCGCACTGCTCCCCGCACCCGCGGGGATGACCCCGCACCCCGACAGATAGCCGAAGCCCTCACGGGCTGCTCCCCGCACCCGCGGGGATGACCCCCATGGCGACGATGGCGTCGCCGTACTGCTCCACTGCTCCCCGCACCCGCGGGGATGACCCCAATGGCTACCCGTACCGGGCCGCCCTGGCCGACTGCTCCCCGACTCCGAGCCTGGCGGTGACTCGGGTACCTCGGTGGGGTTGCTCCCCGCATCCGCGGGGATGACCCCAGGTGGTCGATCACGAGTCCGTCCGGGATCGGATGCTCCCCGCGCTGCGGGGACGGCCCCGAATCGGGAGTCGAACTCCTCTCGGGCGGTGATTCCTCCCCGCACCGCGCGGGGATGGTCCTGCGGTTTGGGTTGAGGGTGACGGTACCTTCTGTTGCTCCCCGCATCCGCGGGGATGGGCGGGTGGGCGGGGCGCCGTCCGTACGCGGGACCCACGCCCCCCAGCGGTGGCTGATTGGTGGTTCGGGAATGGGGGAACAGCGGATGGATGACGCATTTCACCCAGGCGATCGAAGACTACGCACTCATCGGCGACCTCATGACCTGCGCCCTCGTCGGGCGCGACGGGTCCATCGACTGGTTGTGCCTGCCCCGCTTCGACTCGGCGGCATGTTTCGCCGCGCTCCTCGGTGACAAGGACAACGGCCACTGGCGCATCGCCCCCACCGCCTCCGCCGACGGCGACCGTTGCACCCGCCGCGCCTACCTCGACGACTCGCTGGTCCTGGAGTCCCACTGGGAGACCCCGGACGGCGCCTTCAAGGTCATCGACTTCATGCCGCAGCGCGAGACCGCCCCCGAGGTCATGCGCATCGTCGAGGGCGTCTCCGGCCGGGTCGCCGTCCGCAGCACGCTGCGCCTGCGCTTCGACTACGGTCACGTCGTCCCCTGGGTCCGGCGCAGCGAGGGCGACCGGGTGGCCGTCGCCGGGCCCGACTCGGCGTGGTTTCGCAGCGTGCCCAGCGTCCGCACCTGGGGCGTGGGCCACAGCACCCGCTCCGAGTTCAGCGTCGGCCCCGGTGAGCGGGTGGCGTTCGCCCTGACCTGGCACCCCTCGCACGAGCCGCGCCCCGAGCCCGGGGACCCGTACGACGCGTTGGAGCAGAGCCTCGCCGACTGGCGGGAGTGGAGCGGCCGGTGCTGCTACGACGGCCCGTACCGGGAGGCCGTACTGCGCTCCCTGATCACCCTCAAGGCCCTCACCTACGCCCCCACCGGCGGCATCGTCGCCGCCGCCACGACCTCCCTCCCCGAGGAGATCGGCGGCGTCCGCAATTGGGATTACCGTTTCTGCTGGCTGCGCGACTCCACCCTCACCCTCGACGCGCTCCTCGCCACCGGCTACCTCGACGAGGCCCGCGCCTGGCGGGCCTGGCTGCTGCGCGCCGTCGCCGGCGACCCGGCCGACCTCCAGATCATGTACGGGATCGCGGGCGAACGCCGGATCCCCGAGACCGAACTGCCCTGGCTGCGCGGCTACGCCGCCTCCGCACCCGTCCGCATCGGCAACGCGGCCGTCGACCAACTCCAGCTCGACGTGTACGGGGAAGTCCTCGACTCCCTCCACCTCGCCCGCAACAACGGGCTGCCCGCCGAGCTGCACGCCTGGCGGATCCAACTGGCCCTCCTCGACTTCCTGGAGCGCAACTGGCACCGACCCGACGAGGGGCTGTGGGAGGTACGCGGTCCCCGCCGCCACTTCACGCACTCCAAGGTGATGGCCTGGGTCGCCGCCGACCGCGCCGTCCGCACCCTGGAGGGCAACCCCTCCCTGCCCGGCGACGTCGACCGCTGGCGCAGCATGCGCGACGCCGTCCACCGCGAGGTCTGCGACAACGCCTACGACCGCGAGCGCGGCACCTTCACCCAGTACTACGGCTCGCGCGAGCTCGACGCCGCCACCCTGCTCATCCCCCGGGTCGGCTTCCTGCCCCCCGACGACCCGCGCGTCATCGGCACCGTCGACGCCGTCCGCGAGGAACTCGGCAGCAGCGGCCTCGTACGCCGCTACAGCACCGAAGGCGTGTCCGTGGACGGCCTGCCGGGCGACGAGGGCGCTTTCCTGGCCTGCTCCTTCTGGCTGGCCGACGCCCTCCACCTGACGGGTCGGGAGAAGGAGGCCCGGGAACTCTTCGAGAGGCTGCTCGACATGCGCAGCGACGTGGGCCTGCTCGCCGAGGAGTACGACCCCGTCGCCCGCCGCCAACTCGGCAACTTCCCACAGGCGTTCAGCCACATCGGCCTCATCAACACCGCCCTCGTCCTGTGCGGAGACGCGCTCTCGGTATGAGCCCCGAGACCCCGAGCCCGCCCCGAGCCCCCGAGCCCGCCCCGGCCCGCGAGCCCGCCTCGCGCCCGCGGTCCGTGCTCCTACGGCAGCCCCGTACGCGACGCCAGCAGCAGGGAGATGTCGTCCGGTCGGTCCGCGATGCCGGCGGCCTCGCCGATCAGGCGGTCGGCCGTCTCCGTCAGCGGGGACGGCTCGGCGGCGGCCAACGCCGCCCGCAGCCGCTCGACCCCCTCGTCGAAGTCGCTGCCGGCGCGCTCCACCAGCCCGTCGGTGTACAGGGCGAGCACCTCGCCGGGCGCCGGACGCAGCTCCGTCACCGGATACTCCGCCTCCGGGTCGATGCCGAGCACCACCCCGCCGGGCAGGTCCAGCACCTCCGTGCGCCCGTCGAGGTGACGCAGCAACGGCTGCGGGTGCCCGGCGCGTACGGCCAGGGCGCGGCCCGACGCCGGGTCGAGGAGGACGTAACAGCAGCTGGCGAACTGCCCCGGATCCAGGTCGATCAGCAACCGGTTCGTCCCCCGCAGCACCTGCTCCGGCATCAGGCCGGTGAGCGCGAAGGCGCGTACGGCGCTGCGTAGTTGACCCATCGTCGCGGCGGCGGCCACCCCGTGCCCCTGGACGTCGCCGATGACCAGCGCGAGCAGCCCGGAGGGCGTCGCGATCACGTCGTACCAGTCCCCGCCGACGTCCATGCCGACCGTCCCCGGCAGGTACCGGCCGACGGTCGTCACGTGCCGCGACACCGGCAGCCGGTGCGGCAACAACGCCGCCTGGAGCCCCCGGGCCAGCGCCGCCTCGCTGTCGTAGCGCCGCGCCCGCTCCAGCGCCTGCGCGATCAGCCCGGCCAGCGCGGTGAGGACCGTACGATCCTCCGGGCTGAAGCCGCGCGGCTGGTCGAAGCCGAGGATGCAGGAGCCCACCGGCCGGCCGGAGGCGATCAACGGCAGGAAGGCGCGTGCGCCGACGTCGGCGTCGAGCGGGATCCCCGGATAGGCGTCGGCCAGGCGCCGCATCGACTCGAAGAAGATCGGCCGCCCCGACGTCAACGTCTCCACGCCCGGCAACCGCGCGTCCAACGACACCCCGTCGAAGCGGTCCAGGAACCCGTGCGGAAATCCCGTCTCCCAGGCCAGGTAGAGGTGCCGCTCGTCGAGCAGGTAGATCGCCAGCTGACGGCCCCCGAACGCCGGCAACAGCTCCTCGGTGACCACCGCCGACACCTGCCGCGCCGTGACCGCCTCCGTCAGCGCGATGGCCAGCGCCACCGGCCGGTACAGCGAGGCCGCCCGGTCGGCAGGGGAGCCGAGTCCGGCGCCGGGCAGGGTCACCGATTCGGGCGCGTACGGCGGCGTCTCGGCCGCCCCGATCGTCACCGTCAGCCCGCCGGGCCCCGGGTACAGGCCCACCGACACCCAGTCCCGCTCGGGCGGCCCGCTCGGGCGGGCGGTGAAGTGCACGGGCGCGTCGGACAGGTATCCGCCGCGGAAGTGGTCCTCGTACGCGGGATGCCCGAGCCACGGCAGCACCTCCCACAGCGCCCGCCCCCGCAACTCGGAGCCGCTCACGCCGAGCAGCGCCTCGGCGGTGGCGTCGACGAAGGCGATCGTGCCCTGTCGGTCCACCGACAGCACCGCCTCCTCCAGCCGGTCCACGGCCTCCACGGCCCCTCCGGCCGGCACGGGCGAGGGCACCGACAGCGGATCGCCCTCCCAGCGCACCCGATGACCGGCCGCCGCCAGCGCGACCAGCTCCCCGGCCAGCCCCTCGGCGACCTCCCGCATCCGCTCCCGGTCGGCGACGTCCACCGTCGCCTCCGCACTCGCCGGACGCAGCACCACCAGCACCCCGAACCGCTCCGATCCGGCCGTCACCGGCTCGTACAGCGACCCGAACGGGAACGGCAGCCCCGCCATCAGCTGCGGGAAGCGCCGCATCGCGGCCTCCCCGTCGGGCAGGTACACCGCCTGGCCCGACCGGTACGCCTCGGCGACCGGATAGGGGCGGTTCACCTGCATCCGCCACCACGGCCGGATCAACGCCCCCGGCAGACCGGTGACCGTCGCCATCAACAGCAGCTCCGGCGTGCCGGTGCGCAGGTACATCGCGCCCGCGTACCCGCCGACGGCCTCCACGGCGCGCCTGGTCGCACGCGCCAACGCCCGCGCCGTGGCACCGCCCGCCGGGCCGCCGCCGTCCGGTCTCGCCGTCACACAGCCAGCATGCGCCCCGCCGGTCGCCCCCCGCACGCCGGCACGGCCGCACCGCCGCGCCCTACGCGGCCCGCGCGCCGTACGTGGCCCCCGCGCCGTACGTCGTACGTCGTACGGACTGACCCGAACGCCTCCCCCGTCCGGGGGACGCACCCGCCGGACGGCCCACCTCACCGCCCCGCCCGGGGAGGCTCCCCGCATGCGACAGCAGCACGACACGTCCACGCACCCCGCGCCCCGCGCGGCCTTCACCGCGGCCGACGCCCACACCCTGCGCACCGCCCTCGACGCCCTCGGCGGGGTGCGCGACCTCGACACCCTCGACGTGGCTTGCGGACACGGCCACACCGTCACCCTGCTGGCCGACGGCGGAGCCCGCCGCACGGTCGGCGTCGACAGCTGCCCCGACCGCGTCCGCCGCGCCCGGGAACGACACGGGCAGGACGCCCCGACCGTCGAGTACGTCGTCGCCGACGCCGCCGAGATGCCCCAGCTCGGCCCCTTCGACCTGGCCACCGCCGTCTACCTGTTCAGCCACGCCCCCGACCGGGACTCGCTGCACGCCATGTTCCGGGGGATCCGGGCCAACCTGCGCCCCGGCGGACGCCTGCTGACGCTGGTCCGCAACCCCGGCGCGTACCCGCACGTGGACTGGTCCCCGTACGGGATGCGCATCCTCGACCGGGTGCCGGAGGGCGACGCGCCCCTGCTCAAGGCCCAGTTCCTCACCGAGCCGCCGCAGCACTTCGAGTACCGCGAATGGGCGCACGCCGACTTCGCCGAAGCCGCCGTCGACGCGGGCTTCAGCACCGTCGGGTGGCAGCCGAGCCGCACGCCACCGGCGGACGCGAGCCGTGACGAGGCGTACTGGGCGGCGTACCGCGCCTGGCCGGTCAGCTCGCTGATGACCTGCACGGCCTGAAGCGGCCGTGGCCGACCATGTCGTGCGGCGGTGCTCGGCGGTGGCAGGGGCAGGGGCAGGGGCGGGGGCGGGTACGGGACGTCGCCGGCCGTCCTCAGCGCTCGTGGGCCGTCTCCCTGATCAGCTCCACGATCCGGTCCCGCGCCGCCCGCCCCTCCGGTACCGGCAGCAACGGGTACAGGTGCGGCAGCCCCGCCTCCTCGTGCCACTCCACCTCGGAGCCCGCCGCCCGCGCCCGCCGCAACAGCTCCCGGCTGTCGGTGCTGAGCACGTCACGCGTCCCCGTGAAGACGGTCAACGGAGCCAGCCCCGCGAAGGAACCGTGCAACGGGCTCACCCGGGGATCGTCCACCGCCAGCGTGCCCGCGTACAGCCGCCCGGCCTCGACCAACCCCGGCCGGGCCTGCACCGGGTCCGCCGCCTCGATCTCCGCCTGCCCCGGATGGGTCATGCTCACGTCCAGCCACGGGGAGATCAACACGATGCGCGACGGCTGGGCGCCCGTACGTTCCCGCAACCGCTGCGCGGCCGCCAGTGCCAGCCCGGCGCCCGCGGAATCGCCGATCAGCACCGTGCCGCCCGCGCCACCGCTCTCGATCAGCCCGCTCAGCAGGTCCGCCGCCACCGGAACCGTCCGATCGGCGGTCCCGCGCGGCGCCAACACGTACGCCGGCACCACCACCCGGGCCCGCGCCTGCGTCACCAGCGTCCGGATCAGCGACCAGTGCGGGCGCACCAGCTCGTCGATGTACGCGCCACCGTGCACGTACAGCACCCGCGCCACCGGCTCCCGCCCGCGCGGCGCGGCATCGTACACCGGCCAGGCCCCGACGAAGGTCCGCGACACGTCCGCGACCCGCCCCAGCGAACGCGGCGGCAGGTGCGACGCCGGCCGCCGCGCCGACCGGGCCACCCGGGCCCGTACCGCCTCGGCCGTGGCGAACCGTCTTCGCCGCCCCGCCGCCGTCAGCGCGGCCGAAAGCGCCCTGCTGCGCAGACTCGGCACGCCCCTCACCTCCCCATTCACCCACCCCCGGGCGCCGCCCGAAGGCGCCTGCCCCGTCACCTGAGGAGCATAGGCGTGAAGCTGGGCTGTCGACCCGCTTAAGAAAGTCTCGATGGACTGATCACCACGCCGCTCGGCACATTGGTGCCCGTCAAGCGACGTTGTGCGCCCCCGCGCGCAGCGCCTTCCTTCCGCATGCCTGGAGCCACCCCCCATGAAGGCACTCGTCAAGCACAAGGCCGAGCCCGGCCTGTGGCTCATGGACGTCCCCGAGCCCGAGTACGGCCCCGGCGACGTGCTGATCAAGGTGCTGCGCACCGGCATCTGCGGAACCGACCTGCACATCCGCTCGTGGGACGGCTGGGCCCAGGGCGCCGTCAAGACGCCCCTCGTCCTCGGACACGAGTTCGTCGGAGAGGTCGCCGCGCTCGGCGCGGACGTCCAGGACATCGAGATCGGCGCCCTCGTCAGCGGTGAGGGCCACCTGGTGTGCGGCAAGTGCCGCAACTGCCTGGCCGGCCGCCGCCACCTGTGCCGCAGCACCATCGGCCTCGGCGTCGGCCGCGACGGCGCCTTCGCCGAGTACGTCGTGCTGCCCGCGCAGAACGTGTGGGTGCACCGCACCGCCGTCGACCTCGACGTCGCGGCCATCTTCGACCCCTTCGGCAACGCCGTGCACACCGCGCTGTCCTTCCCGCTCGTCGGCGAGGACGTGCTGATCACCGGCGCCGGCCCGATCGGCATCATGGCGGCGGCCGTGGCCAAGCACGCCGGCGCGCGCAACGTCGTCATCACCGACGTCAGCCCCGAACGCCTGGAGATCGCCCGCAAGGCCGGCGCCACCCTCGCCGTCAACGTCGCCGAATCCTCGATCCAGGCCGCGCAGCAGCAGCTCGGGCTGCGCGAGGGCTTCGACATCGGCCTGGAGATGTCCGGCCGGGCCGAGGCCATGCGCGACATGATCGACAACATGACGCACGGCGGCCGGATCGCCATGCTGGGGCTGCCGGCGCAGGAGTTCCCGGTCGACTGGGCGAAGGTCGTCACCTCGATGATCACCATCAAGGGCATCTACGGCCGCGAGATGTTCGAGACGTGGTACGCGATGACCGTCCTGCTGGAAGGCGGGCTCGACCTGTCCCCGGTCATCACCGGCCGCTACTCGCACCGCGACTTCGAGACCGCCTTCGACGAGGCCGCCACCGCCCGCAGCGGCAAGATCATCCTGGACTGGACGGCGTAAACCGCCGGGGTGTTCCGCCCGGATCCGGATCGGGATCCGAGCCGGATCCGCATCCGATCGGGATCCGCATCCGCTCGGACTCGTTCAGCGATCCCTCCGACCATCTCCCCACGGCCGGGCCCCGCACACCCTCCCCCCCCTCCGCGGGGCCCGGCCCCATCCGTCCGCCGCCGTCCGCCGCCTTCCGCACAAGGAGAAGCCGAAGCCATGTTCGAGTCCGTACGCGAAGACCTCCGCACCACCCTCGACGAGATCCGCGCCGCGGGCCTGCACAAGCCCGAACGCGTCATCGGCACCCCGCAGAACGCCGCCGTCGCGGTCACCGCGGGGGGCGCCCCCGGCGAGGTCCTCAACTTCTGCGCCAACAACTACCTCGGCCTCGCCGACCACCCCGAGGTCGTCACCGCCGCGAAGGAAGCCCTGGACCGCTGGGGCTACGGCATGGCCTCGGTCCGCTTCATCTGCGGCACCCAGGAGGTCCACAAGGAGCTGGAGGCCCGCCTGTCCTCCTTCCTCGGTCAGGAGGACACGATCCTCTACTCCTCCTGCTTCGACGCCAACGGCGGCGTCTTCGAGACCCTCCTCGGCGCCGAGGACGCGGTGATCTCCGACGCCCTCAACCACGCCTCGATCATCGACGGCATCCGCCTGTCCAAGGCGCGCCGCTTCCGCTACGCCAACCGCGACATGGCCGAGCTGGAGGCCCGTCTCAAGGAGGCCACCGAGGGCGGCGCCCGTCGCAAGCTCATCGTCACCGACGGCGTGTTCTCCATGGACGGCTACGTCGCCCCGCTGACCGAGATCTGCGACCTCGCCGACCGCTACGATGCCATGGTCATGGTCGACGACTCCCACGCCGTCGGCTTCGTCGGCCCCGGCGGCCGCGGCACTCCCGAACTGCACGGCGTCATGGACCGCGTCGACATCATCACCGGCACCCTCGGCAAGGCCCTCGGCGGAGCCTCCGGCGGCTACGTCGCCGCCCGCGCCGAGATCGTCGCCCTGCTGCGCCAGCGCTCCCGCCCGTACCTGTTCTCCAACTCCCTCGCCCCGGTCATCGCCGCCGCCTCCCTGAAGGTCCTCGACCTCCTGGAGTCCGCCGGCGACCTGCGCGACCGGCTGGCCCAGAACACCAAGCTGTTCCGCACGAAGATGACCGAGGCCGGCTTCGAGATCCTGCCCGGCGACCACGCCATCGCCCCGGTCATGATCGGCGACGCGGCCGAGGCGGCCCGGATGGCCGAGCTGCTCCTGGAGCGCGGCGTGTACGTGATCGGCTTCTCGTACCCCGTCGTGCCCATGGGCGCGGCACGCATCCGCGTCCAGCTCTCGGCGGCCCACTCGACCGCCGACGTCGAGCGCGCCGTGGCCGCCTTCGTCGACGCCCGCGCGGCGCTCGGCACATCCGCAGGCTGAGACAATGGAGGGGTGATCGACCCCCGCCGGCTGCGCATCCTGCGGGCCGTGGCGGACCACCGTACGGTGACCGCCGCGGCCGCAGCCCTGTACCTCACCCCGTCCGCCGTCTCCCAGCAGCTCGCCGCCCTGGAGCAGGAGACCGGCCACACGCTGCTCACCCGCAGCGGCCGGGGCGTACGGCTCACCGCGGCCGGTGAGATCCTGCTCGGCCACGCCCACGAGGTGCTGGCCCAGCTGGAGCGCGCCGAGGCGGAACTCGCGGCGTACGCGGGCGGATCGTCGGGCGAGGTCACCGTGGCCGCCTTCGCGACGGGCATCGCCGAGGTGCTCGCCCCGGCCATCGCCCGCCTCGCCGTGGAACACCCCGGCATCCGGCTCCGGGTCCGGGACGCGGAGGGCGACCAGAGCCTGCCGATGCTGCTCGACGGGGAGGCGGACGTCGCCCTGGCGGTCGAGTACCGCGGCGGACCGGGCGCCGACGACGCCCGCCTGTCGGTGCTCCCGCTCTACGCGGAACCCTTCGACGCCGTCCTGCCCTCCGGGCACCGCCTCGCCGACCTCCCGGCGGTGGAGCTGGCGGACCTCTCCGACTCCGACTGGGTGGGCCAGTACCCGGGCAACCCGTGCCACGACGTGACCCTGCTGGCGTGCGAACTGGCGGGCTTCCAGCCCCGCTTCGCGCACTCGTCCGACGACTTCCGGGCCGTCACCGCCCTGGTCGGCGCGGGGGCGGGGGTGGCCCTGGTACCCCGCTCGGCGCTGCGGGGCATGGACCTCAAGGAGGTCACGGTCCGCCCGGTCACGGGTCCGGCCGCCACCCGTCGCGTCTTCGCCGCGACCCGCCGCGGGGCGCAGTCGCACCCGCTGATCGCGCCGGTGCTGGGGGCGCTGGTGCGGGAGGCGGAACGGGTACCGGGGTGTTGAGGGGGCGCGGGTGTTGAGGGGGCGCGGGTAGGGGCGGGGTTTCGGTGGGGCGGGATCAGGGAGCGTATGGGGGTCTCTCGTGGAACGCTCACGGGGCAAAGGCGAAGGAGCGGCTCCGTCAGGGACCAGCGAGGGGCCGCCGGCTACCCACACGCCGGGACGACCAGACCGCCCTCCGGACCCCCAGACGCGACAGACCGGTACGCGCTCCTCATATTTCGGCGGCCGGCGGTTGTTTGGGGTCGCTCAGGGGACCTTCGGGCCGCCTTCACCTCGTCGGCGCAGGCCCAGGCGGCGGGCAAGGTGTTCAAGGAGTCACCGTTGCCGGGGAGACGCGCGAGCCGACCCGCCGCGACGTCCTCACCCGACTCGATGCCCTCCACGGCAGCCGGCGACGGCACACGCTCATCGTGCTGCGGTCGTTGTTCGGCCGGGCGAAGAAGAGCGGTTCGGCACCTCACCAATGCCGTCAACTTAGGTTGACGATCGAGGGGAAGGTCAACTAAGGTTGACGCATGGCTGGAGTTGATATTTCGTCGATCACCGAGAACGTCGATCCCATCGAAGCGCTGCGCGAGGCAGCCGCACTGCGCCGCCGCCTGGAAGGACAGGAAGAGGTTCTCGTGCACCGGGCGCGGGTGGCAGGGACAACGTGGACGCAGATCGCCGAGGCGCTGGGGGTCTCAAAGCAGGCCGTACACAAGAAGTACGGCGGCCGACGCCTGTTCGGCCGTACGGAGGCCTGACGATCGTGACCTCGCTCCTCGACGATCTGGTACGACGAACGGCGGAGCGGCTCGGTGCCCGACAGTGTGGCGCCGTCGTGGTGGGTGCCGTCCGGGGCGGGCAGTCCGCACTGCACGGCGCGGACCCCGGCACGCTCTTCGAAATCGGTTCCGTCACCAAGACGTTCACCGCGCTGGCCCTGGCCCGGCTCACCGTGCGCGGCGTCGTGGGACTGGACCAACCGCTTCACGACCTGCTACCCCGCGACATCACGGCTCCGGAACGCGGCGGTGAGGTCATCAAGCTGGCTCACCTGGCCTGCCACACTTCCGGCCTGCCCCGGCTGCCCAAAGGCCTTCTGCCGCGAGGCCTGTTCCGGTCGGACCCCTACGCCGGCTGCACGGGCGAGCTCCTGATGGACGGACTGCGGCGCACCCGTTTGCGGTCGGTGCCCGGTACCCGCTTCCGCTACTCCAACTTCGGCGCCGGGGTGCTCGGCTTCGCCCTGGCACGCCACACCGGCACCGACTACGACACGCTTGTTCAGGACGAGATCTGCCGGCCACTCGGCATGACCGACACCCGCGTGGTCCTCGACCCCGGACGCACCGCACGGCTGGCCGCCGGCCACTCCCGCACCGGCCGCCCCCGCCCACCCTGGCACCTGGCCGCCCTCGCCGGCGCCGGCGGCCTGCACTCCACCGTGCCCGACCTGCTCACGCTGGCACGGGCCCAGATCGGCCCCGCGCCCGAAGAACTCGCCGAAGCCATCGCCATCACCCACACCACCGCCCACCGCGTCAACGCCAGAGCCGCCGTCCATCCTGGCTGGATCTCGGCCAACCTGCCCCGCAGTCGGCACCGCATCCTGTTCCACACCGGCGGCACCGGCGGCTATCGCAGCCTGCTGGCCATAGCCCCCGAACGCGGAGCCGCAGTCGTCATCCTCAACGCCACCACCCGACCCGTGGACCGTCCCGGCCTCGACCTGCTCGCACAGATCATCGGCTCCGGACCCGGTCCGGACCCCGTCCCGGCCACCACCGGCGCCTGACCGGGGGCGGCCCACACCGACAGGTTTGGCGCAGCCTCCGCTCATCTTGTGCGGCTTCGGGCGAGGCCGGCGTGACTCGGCACTGGCCTGCGCCGCCCCACCGAAACCCCGCCCCCACCCCGAACCCCGCTCCCCCCTCACACCCCCACAACCTCCACCCCCGCCCCCTCGAACGCCGCCGCCAGAGCGGCCGACACGCCCGTGTCCGTGACCAGGGTGTGGACCCTCGACGTCGCGCAGATGCGGGCGAACGCGCGGACGCCGAGTTTGGTGGAGTCGGCCGCGACCACCACCCGTCGGGCGCGGGCGCACAGGAGGCTGTTCACCGCGGCCTCGTCCTCGTGGCGGGTGGCCGCGCCGTCCTCCGGGTCGAAGGCGTCGACGCCGAGCACCGCCGTGTCCAGCGTGAGTTGCCCCAGCGTCTGCTGAGCCAGCGGGCCGGTGAGCTCGTAGGACTGCGGCCGTGCGACGCCGCCCGACAGGACGATCTTGAACTGCGGCCGGATCACCAGTTCCCCCGCGATGTTGAGGGCGTTGGTGACGACGGTCAGTGCCGGGGAGCCCGTCGCGAGGTCCGGGCGGGCCGCCAGGGCGCGGGCGACCTCCGTGGTCGTCGTGCCACCCGTCAGGCCGATCACCTCACCCGGTGCGATGAGGGCCGCGACGGCCTCGCTGATGCGGTGCTTCTCGGCGGCCCGGCGGGAGGTGCGGTAACGCAGCGGGAGTTCGTAGGAGACGCCGTGCGGGACCGCCCCACCGCGCGTGCGGACCAGGAGCTGCTGCTCGGCGAGTTGGTCGAGGTCGCGGCGGATCGTCGCGGCGGACACGCCGAGCGATGCCGCCGCCGCCTCCACCTCCAGCCCGCCCCGCTCCACCAGCAGGTCCAACAGTCTCTGCCACCGTTCCTTACGGGTCATGGCGCCCCTCCCGTGCGTCGTCCGGGCGCCCGTGCGGCCCGGCGTCGAGACTAACCGAGGGCGTCACCCCGTGGATGCTTGAAGTTGCGCGAAACGGCCCGCTACCTTGCAGCAACACGCAAGCAGGCAAATGAGCAAGCAAGTCGGCAAGCCAGCCAGCCCGCCAACGCGCAGGGAGCCCGCATGAGTCACGTCGCGTACGAGTTGTCCACCCAGCCCGAGAGTTGGGAACGGGCCGCCGAACTGGCCCCGGCCCGGCGGGCGGTGTTGCCGAAGCCGGGGGAGCGGACCGCGATCGTCGGCTGCGGGACCTCGTACTACATGGCCCGGGCGGCCGCGGCGCTGCGGGAGGAGGCGGGGCAGGGCGAGACCGACGCCTTCCCGGCCTCGGAGTTCCCGCACCGCCGCCGCTACGACCGGGTCGTGGCGCTCACCCGGTCCGGTACCACCACCGAGGTCCTCGACCTGCTGGCCGCCCTCCGGGAGGCCGGTACGCCGACCACCGCAGTCATCGGGGACCCGGACACGCCGGTGACGAGCCTCGCCGACGACCTGGTGGTCCTGGACTTCGCCGACGAGCGGTCGGTCGTCCAGACCCGCTTCGCCACCACCGCCCTCACCCTGCTGCGCGCCCACGTCGGCGCGCACACCCCGGCGGCGGTGGCCGACGCGCGGACGGCGTTGGCCGTGCCGCTGCCGGTCGGGCTGGAGGTGGGGCGGCAGTTCACCTTCCTCGGGCGGGGATGGAGCGTCGGCCTGGCCCACGAGGCAGCCCTCAAGATGCGCGAGGCGTCCCTGTCCTGGGCCGAGTCCTACCCGGCGATGGAGTACCGGCACGGCCCGGTCAGCGTCACCGGATCCGGTTCCGTGACCTGGTCGCTCGACGTGGCCCCGGACGGGATCGCCGAGCAGGTGCGCGGCACCGGCGCCACGTGGGTGGGCGGGGAACTGGACCCGCTCGCCGAGCTGGTACGCGTCCACCGGCTCGCCGTGGCGGTCGCCGCACACCGGCAGCTGGACCCGGACGCGCCCCGCAACCTGACCCGCTCGGTGATCCTCGCGCCGGCCCCCGCTCCCGCCGAGGAGGCGGTCCGATGAGCCTCGCCTCCGCCGGAACCCTGGTCGCCGAAGCCGCCTCCGCCGGCCGCGCCGTCGCCGCGTTCAACATCATCACCCTGGAGCACGCCGAGGCCGTGGTCGCGGGCGCCGAGCGGGTCGGCCTGCCGGTGATCCTGCAACTCAGCGAGAACGCCGTGAAGTTCCGGGGCGGCGCCGTGCTGCCCATCGCACGGGCGGCCGCCGCGTGCGCGGAGGCGGCGGGGGTGCCCGTAGGACTGCACCTGGACCACGTCAAGAGCCCGGACCTGTTGCGGCAGGCCGTCGACGCCGGATTCGGGTCCGTGATGTACGACGCCGCGCACCTGCCCTACGCGGAGAACCTGGAGGCGACCCGTTCCGCGGCCGACTGGGCCCACGTCAACGGGCTGTGGATCGAGGCCGAGCTCGGCGAGGTCGGGGGCAAGAACGGCGCCGCGCCGCTGGACCCGCACGCGCCGGGCGCGCGGACCGACCCCGACGAGGCGCGGCGGTTCGTCGCCGACTCCGGGGTGGACGCCCTGGCCGTGGCCGTCGGCAGCAGCCACGCGATGACCAGCCGGACGGCGGCGCTGGACCACGTGCTCCTGGCGAAGCTGGCCAAGTCGGTGGACGTACCCCTCGTCCTGCACGGCTCCTCGGGTCTGCCGGACGCGGAGCTGGCGGCCGCCGTGGCCGGCGGCATCCGCAAGGTCAACATCGGTACGGCGCTCAACGTGGCCATGACCGACGCCATCCGCACCCACCTGACCCCGGCCGACCCCCGCCCGTACCTGACCGCCGCCCGCGAGGCGATGGCGGCGACGGCCGCGTCCATGATCACCGCCTTGAACTGACGGGCGCCGCGCCGCCGCAGCCGGTCCGGTGCCGGCAGCGGCAGTCGGCGGCAGACAGCAGGACTGGCGACCGCCCCTGCGCGGCCCTTCCGGATTTTTGCAACGCGTTCTACTCTGACCGCCGCCACACCGGCGATCGGCCGGACCGCGACGCTTTCGGAGGGGCCGTGCACCTCGAATACACGCCTGAGCAGCAGCAGTTGCGCGCCGAACTGCGCGCCTATTTCGCCGAGCTGGTGCCCGAGGACGTCTACGCCCGCTACGAGGACCCGGCGGCGCAGAAGCGTTTCTACCGCGAGACCATCCGCCGCCTCGGCGCCGACGGCCGGCTCGGCGTCGGCTGGCCCGTGGAGTACGGCGGTCGCGGCATGTCGCCCATGGACCAGTTCATCTTCTTCGACGAGGCCGCGCAGGCCGGCGTCCCGCTCCCGCTGATGGCGCTGAACACGGTCGGACCGACCATCATGCAGTTCGGCACCGACGAACAGAAGGCGTACTTCCTCCCCCGGATCCTCTCCGGGGAGATCGACTTCGCCATCGGCTACAGCGAGCCCGACGCCGGCACGGACCTCGCCGCCCTCAAGTGCAAGGCCGTCCGTGAGGGCGACGAGGACAGCGGCACCTACGTCGTCAACGGCCAGAAGATCTGGACCACCAACGGCGACACTGCCGACTGGGTCTGGCTCGCCGTGCGCACCGACCCGGACGCCCCCGCGCACAAGGGCATCACGATGCTCCTGGTGCCGACCTCCGACCCCGGTTACTCGTGCACTCTCATCAACACCCTCGCCTCGCACGACACCACGGCGAGCTACTACGAGAACATCCGCGTCCCCGCGAGCCGTCGCGTCGGCCAGGAGAACAAGGGCTGGCGCCTGATCACCAACCAGCTCAATCACGAACGCGTCACCCTCGCCGCCCACGGCACGATGGCGATCCGCGCCCTGCACGACGTCCAGCGCTGGGCCATCGGCACGAAACTCGCCGACGGCCGCCGCGTCATCGACCTCCCGTGGGTGCGCGGCCGCCTGGCACGCACGCACGCCCGCCTCGACGCGATGAAGTTGCTCAACTGGCAGATGGTGAACGCCGTCCAGTCCGGCACCCTCACGCCGCAGGACGCCTCCGCCGTCAAGGTCTACGGCTCCGAGGCGCGCAGGGACGCGTACGCCTGGCTGATGGAGGTGGTCGGCGCCGCCGGCTCCCTGAAGGACGGCTCGGCCGGCGCGGTCCTGCACGGCGAACTCGAACGCGGCTACCGCAGCGCGGTGATCTTCACCTTCGGCGGCGGGAACAACGAGATCCAGCGCGAGATCATCTCCTGGATCGGCCTGGGCATGCCACGGGTCCGCCGCTGAGTACATGTGACTCACAACGTTAGTTGGCACATAACGGCCGTTGTTGTCACCGGACGTGCGTGCGAACCCTCCGTTGAGCCGGATATCCCGTTTACCAGGCTGAGCGCACGATGTTTCGGGCGTCCGTGCGTCTGCGCGCCATGGCGTGCGTACGGTACCGGGCGCGCGTCAGAACGGTCGCTAGCCGGGGAAGGGGTGCGTGCGGCTGGTGCCTGGCGTCGGGCAGGGCTTTGCTGGATCTGGGGCAGCAGCGTTGGACGGACTGGCCGCCTCTACGGGCACCCTTGCGCACCCGGCATCCGAGCGAAACTCACGTGGTCAGTTCAGTGGCGGGGACACCTCCTGTCTGCTTTCTTGGTAGGTCCTGCGTTGCAAGTGCGTGGAGGTCACCTTGGGCAATACCCGCAGATCCCGACCCGCCACCCGTAAGTCCACGCTCCACCGGTTGAAGACCGAAGGTCATCCCGTGGAGCTGAGCGAGTTCGTGCGTGACAGGTACCTTGACGGCGCCGACTATGAGGCCCGGAACTTCACCCGTGAAGGCATCGAGGGACTGCTGATGACGGGAGGAGTCCCTCGCGAGCGCGCTGACTGGTGCGACACCGTCGAGTCCATCACCGGCCTCAACGTCAACGAGAGGAATCGCGCTGCAGCCGGCCTGGTCATCATGCGTACGGCCCGTGGGGTCTACGCGCTGAGTTACGGAGTGGGGCACCACATGCTGGACCCCTACTACCGCGGCGACGAGCTCGGTCTGGAATTCGCAACCCGCTGCCTCGACGACGCCGGAGTCATCAAGGTCCGCAACCAGATCATGGACGGCCGGGGCAGGGTCGACGAGTACTCGGTCTCGCGCGGCGAACGCATCGACGATTTCGGCCTGGATCGCTTCGGCGCTGTCGTCCGCCGAATATGCGGCACCGTCAGTGGGCTGGCGCTGACCTCCTTAGAATCGGGCCGGATACGTCGAGTACGCGTCGAATGCTCCCAGGCCACCATTAAACTCCCCCTTGCCACCAGCCTGGAGGAGTTCCTCAGCGACCTGCGGACGATCGAGGACGTCTGTGCAAGGCCCGATCCACTACCCCAGCTGCGATTCGTCAGCAGGGTGCACACCCTCAACAACGGCAGCCGCAAGGCTGTCGAAGCCCAGAAGATCCTTGAGGGCCTCCTCGCAGAACCGGACAGTCCCCGCCTGACGACCGGAGTTCCCGACGCCTGTCAGGAAAGCCACAGCTCGGCCCAGGCGTTCCGCATCAGACGCGGAGCCCAAGTGATCGAAACCAGCGAGCTCGAACTGAGGCACCTGCTTGCCTTCGTGAAGGACAAGCCGCCAGGCGAGCGACTCAAGGCACTCGCTGACGTCCGGGTGACCATGTTCAGCGACGACGACTGCCAAACCCCCGCAGGTGTCGCCACCAATGGCAAGGAATGGCTGATAGCTGACATACAGGCCAACCCCGACCGGCTGTTCTACGGCAACGGGAAATGGTTCGAGGTGGGAGCCGGTTTCATCGAAACCCTCGAAGAGGAGCTCACCAACCTCTTCGCGGCACCGCGGACCATCACGTTGCCCTGCTGGACGAGGGGACCGCTCAACTCAGACGGTCAAGATTCCCACGATGAAGATTGGTTCAACCACGGGGCAGCAGAGCAGGACGGATACCTCCTCTTCGACAAGAAGAATATCCGCACCAGCAAATTCAAGGGTGGGGGATTGGAGATCTGCGACGTGTTGGGCCCTGATAGTCAGCTGATCTGCGTCAAGAAGGCCACCTCGAGTACCGCCCCCCTCAACCACCTCTTCGCTCAAGGCGTCGTCGCTGTGGAGACCTTGCGGAGCGATGCGGAGGTGCGAGCCAAGTTCCTCAAGCAGGTAGCCGCCCATAGTCCAAACCACCGCCTCATCCAAGAATTTGGCACGCTCCGCGTGGTCTTCGGCATCCTGCTGAAGGACGGCGAGGATATTGCCGTGGACTCGCTCTTCGCCTTCGCTCAAGTCTCGCTGCTACAAGCGGTGCGGAGGCTGCGCGCCATGAATGCGGACGTCGAGGTCATCACCATCCGGCGCTGACCTCGGTGCTTGCTGATTGCGTCGCCGCGCTCCTCGTTGGTACGGGTTCTGCGCGGCATCGCCCCGGGCACGGCTCCGCGGTCGGATTTCAGGCCTCGGCCGGTGCATCCAGTCGGCAGTGGACGTCGACTACGCCCTCGACGGAGTGGGTGAGGCGTTCGGCCAGGGGGATCAGGTTGCCGTCGCGGACCTGGCCGGTCAGCGTGGCGATCCCCTGGGCCACGGTGACCTTGACGGTTTCGTGGGAGAGGGGGAAGAGGCGTTCGACGACGGTGCCGCGGATCTCGGTGGCGAGTTCTTCGTCGGTGCGGAGGAAGACCTTGAGGAGGTCGGCGCGGCTGACGATGCCCTTGAGGGTGCCGTCGGCGTCGACGACCGGGAGGCGCTTGATGTGCCGGTCGGCCATGAGGCGGGCTGCCTGAGGCAGGGTGGCGTCGGGACGGATCGTGACGGCCGGGGTGGTCATCATGTTCTCGGCGCGGGTGGAGCCGGCCTTGGCGGTGTCACCGAGGCGGCGCATCTGTTCGATCAGGCCCGGGCGGTGCTCGTGGAACTCCTCCTTGGGTAGGAGATCGGCCTCGGAGACCACGCCGACGACGCGGCCCTCGCCCTCGATGACGGGGAGGGCGGTCACCTTCCACCGCTCCATCGCGGTCGCGATGTCCTTGAAGCCGGTCGAGGGGGTGACGGCGATGACCTTGGTGGTCATGACGTCGGCGACGGTGTACGGGGTGGAAGTCATGGCGGGGTCCTCAGCGTGCGTAGGCGAGCGGGGTGCCGCTGCCGTGAGGGGCGAACAGGTCGAGGAGGCGGGTCCGGGCGGAGTCGAGCCGGTCGGCGATGACGGCGGCCACCGCGGTGGAGACGGACCGGCCGACGGCCGAGTCCTCGTTGCACAGCTCCCGTACGGCCGCGGCGTCGAACTCCAGGGCGCGCACCTCGTGGGAGGCGGTGGCGCCGAGGTGCCAGCTGTAGGGCGGGAACATCCAGGACCAGCCGAGGAGCTCGCCGTAGCCGAGGGTGTCGACGACCACGTTCTTGTGGCCGGGGACGTGGGTGTCGAGGTCCACGGTGCCGCACTGAATGATCCAGAACTTCTCGGCCCGTCGACGTTCGTTGAAGATGCGGGTGCCGGCCGGGAATGTCACCTGGTGGGAGTGGGCGAGCAGGGCTTCGCGGGCTTCCGGTGCCATCGCTTCGAGGATGCTGTGCATGGTGCTCATGGAGTGCCTCCAACCCTTCGCATCCACCCTGCTCGGTGGCCCACCGTGTCCGGGAGGGCCGCGCGGTGCACACCGCCGGGGCCGTCCGGCCCAGGTCAGCGGACCAGGACGGCCTCCCCGGATTTGGGTACGACGGCCGTCCATCCCAGCTCATGGTCGATCCGGTCCCGGAGGGTCTCGGCGGCGGTCTCTTCGCCGTGGACCAGGTAGGTGGTGTGTGGTGGCGGAGCGGAGCGCAGCCAGTCGATGATCTGGTCGGCGTCGGCGTGCGCGGAGAAGTGCGGGACGTCGGCGACCTCGGCGCGGACGGGGACGTATTCGCCGAACATCTTGAGCGTGCGGGCGCCGTCCACGAGGTCGCGGGAGCGGGTGCCGGCGGCGGCGAAGCCGACGATGACCACGGCGTTGCGGGGGTCGGGCAGGGTCCGGTGGAGGTGGTGCAGCACGCGGCCGCCGGTGGCCATCCCGGCGGACGAGACGATGATCGCTGGTCCGGTGGTGCTGTTGATGTCGATCGATTCCTGGACGGTGCGGGCGGCCAGGAAGGGCTCCGGGCTGATCGCCGCCTCGCCGCGGGCGAGGATCTCGGGGCGCAGCTCGGGCGAGTGGGCTCGTACGGCGTCGCGGTAGACGTCCAGTGCCGCCAGGGCCATGGGGCTGTCGACGTAGACGGGTACGTGGAGGGGCAGGGTGCCATCGCTGCGCAGTGTGGCCAGCTCGTGCAGGACGACCTCGGTGCGGTCGATCGCGAAGGCTGGGATGACGACCGTCCCGCCACGGGACAGTGCACGCGTGATCACCGAGGCGAATTCGCGCTTCGCGCTCTCCTGGTCGTGGTGACGGTTGCCGTACGTCGACTCCATCAGCAGTACGTCGGCGCCGGAGAACGGTTCGGGTGGCAGGAGGAGCGGGTGGCCGGGGCGGCCGAGGTCACCGCTGACGGCGAGGGTATGGCCGTCTTCCAGGGTCAGGTGCGCCCAGGCGGAGCCGAGGATGTGCCCCCCGTGGTGCAGCATCAGCTTTGCGCCAGCCATGATCTCGACCTCACTGCCCACCGGTACCGGGTCGAAGTACTTGATCGTGTGGTCGACGTCGTCATCGTCGTAGAGCGGTTTGGCAGGCCGGTGCTTGGACCAACCGTGCTGGTTGGCGTGCTCGGCGGCCTCCATCTGGAGGCGGGCGCTGTCACGGAGCACGATCTCGGCGAGACGGGCCGTGGTGGCGCTGGTCAGGATCGGGCCGCGGAATCCGTGCCGGACCAGTCGCGGCAGGTACCCGCAGTGGTCCAGGTGGGCGTGGGTCACGACGACGGCGTGGATGTCGGAGGCGTCGCAGGGCAGCTTGTCCCAGTTGCGGCGTCGTAGGTCCGCGACACCCTGGAAGAGTCCGCAGTCGACGAGGATCCGGGCGTGGTCGCTCTCGACCAGGAACTTGCTGCCGGTGACCGTCCGCACCCCGCCGAGGAACCTCAGCAGGGCCGGGCGGGCGGAAGCCGGGGGCGGGGCTGACTGGGACATGGCAGCAGCCCTCCTTTCGGAACGGATGCCGGTCTCCACCGTCGCATTGGAACGCCCTCTCCGCTGGGGACCTACCGGTCCCGGGTAGGGGCCGACCGGCCCAAGCGGGACAGAGGGACACAGGCACAGCCTGACGGTGACCCCGTTCCACACAGCACACAGAGAGAAGGCCGCGCCATGAAGGCACTCGTCTTCCACGGGCCCGGACAGACCTCCTGGCAGGATGTCCCGGACCCCTCCGTCAAGGACGCCGCCGACGCGATCGTCCGGGTCGACGCCGTCACCATCTGCGGCACCGACCTGCACATCATCAAGGGCGACGTCCCCGAGGTGACACCCGGACGGATCCTGGGCCACGAGGCCGTGGGGACCGTCGTCGAAACCGGCGGCGATGTCCGCAGCGTCCGCCCCGGAGACCGCGTCCTGATCTCCTGCATCTCCGCGTGCGGCCGCTGCCGCTTCTGCCGTGAAGGGCACTACGGCCAGTGCCGCGGAGGAGGCGGCTGGGTCCTGGGCCACACCATCGACGGCACCCAGGCCGAGTACGTCCGCGTTCCCTTCGCCGACCTCTCCGTCCATCCCCTTCCCAGCGCTCTGGCGAGCCACGCAGCGGTACTGCTCGCGGACATCTTCCCGACCTCGTACGAGGTGGGTGTCCTCAACGGCAACGTGCGCCCGGGCGACACGGTCGTCGTGGTCGGCGCCGGACCCATCGGGCTGGCCGCCATCGCCACGGCACAGCTATACAGCCCGTCCCGGATCGTCGCCGTCGACCTCGCGGCTTCCCGCCTGGCAGCTGCGCGGGACCTCGGGGCCGATGCGACCGTCAGCGCGCAGGAGGAGCCGGAGCAGCTGGTGGGGGACCTCACGGACGGGCTCGGCGCGGATGTCGTCATCGAGGCCGTCGGCGTGCCCGAAGCCTTCGAGATGTGCACCCGCATGGTCCGCCCGGGCGGCCGGGTCGCCAACATCGGCGTGCACGGCAAGCCCGCCGTCCTCCACCTCGAAGACCTGTGGATCAAGGATGTCACCATCACCACCGGCCTCGTCGACACCCACTCGACTCCCATGCTGCTGCGCATGATGGCCGCCGGCCGCCTGCCCGGCGCCGCGATGGTCACGCACCGGTTCGAGCTGGACCAGATGGAAGAGGCGTACGACGTCTTCTCCCGCGCCGGCGAGACCGGCGCCCTCAAGGTCGTACTCGGCGGACCGCAGCACGACACCGTCGCCGTACCGCCCCAGGAGCAGTGATCTCCGTGAAGAGCATCCCGCGATCCCCGGAGCAGCCGTCCGGCGAGATGACCGGACGCACCGACCTGGGCCGTCGCCTGGCGGCCCGCCGTGAAGCCCTCGGCCTTAGCCGAGAGGAACTGGGCCAGCGGTGCGGAGCGGATGGTAACTACATCGCGTACCTGGAGGAGCACGCCGCCGCTCCCGCTATTGGCACCCTCGCTCGCGTCGCTGATGCCCTCGGCCTCACCGTCGACGACCTGACCGGCGCCAGCGCCCATCGCGTCGCCGGCCGATCCACCGCCCGGCGCGACAGTACCCTCGTGCCGCTGGACGAGACCGAATGCCGGCGCCTGCTGAACACGCACGGCGTGGGCCGCATCGCCATCTTCACCCCCGACGGCCCCGCCGTCCTCCCCGTCAACTACCTGATCGCAGGACCCGATATCGCTTTCCGCACCTCCGCGGAAGCCGTCACGGCCAGGGCCGCCGGAACCGAGGTCGCCTTCGAGATCGACAACATCGACGACGTGACCGCCACTGGTTGGAGCGTGCTGGCCGTGGGCGAACTGGCAGCCGTCACGGACCAGCACGAAATTCAACACCTCAACACCACGGCCCGCTCCCAGCCCTGGGCCGGCGGCCCGCGCACCCACTGGATGAAGGTCACCCCCGCCCGCATCACCGGCCGTCGCGTAGTGCACGACTCATGAGCGACCTGCGCGCGGTCGTCTTCGACACCGACGGGGTGCTCCTCGCCACGGCGGACCGCCACGCGGCCGCCTGGAAGGAGACCTTCGACGGCTGCCTCCCCGAGTGGCAGCCATCGCACGCCGGTGCACGACCGCGCCCGTTCGACGCAGTCCGCGAGTACCGGGACCTGGTCGATGGCCGCTCCCGCCTCGATGGCGTACGCGCATTCCTGACTGCCCGGCACATCGACCTTCCGCCCGGAAGCTCGGAGGATCCGCCCGGGTGCGCCACCGTCCACGCGATCGCCGCCCGCAAGGAGGAAGCCTTCTCCACGATGCTGCGGACCGAAGGCGTCCGTGTCTTCGACGACGTGCGGCCCGCGCTCAGGGAACTGCGGGAGAAGGCGATCCTGTGCGCAGCCGTCTCGGCCTCCCGGCACGCCCGCTCGCTCCTGGAATCCGCAGATCTCCTCAATTGCTTCGACGCCTTGGTGGACGGCCAGGACGCGGCCGCACTCGCCCTGCCAGGCAAACCCGACCCTGCCCTCTTCCTCGAAGCTGCTGGCCGCCTCGGCGTGACTCCCGCACACACCGCCGTGGTGGAGGATGCACTCGTCGGCGTCGAAGCCGGACACCGAGGCCGTTTCCGCCTCGTGGTGGGACTCAACCGCGAAGACGACCTCCAGATGGGGGAGGCCCTACGCGCACATGGTGCTCACCTCGTTCTCCCGGACCTCGGCGGGCTGCCTGCCGCACTCGAAGGCGAACGCTCGTGACCACCGCTTGGTGCTGGGAGTACCCCCGCTACGACCCCAAAACCGAGCGGCTGGTCGAGTCCCTGTGCACCCTGGGCAACGGCCGCTTCGCCACCCGCGGTTCAGCCCCCGAAAGCGTGGCCGACGACGTCCACTACCCGGGTACCTACCTCGCCGGCTGCTACAACCGGCTCGTCTCCACCATCGGCGGACGAACGGTCTCCAACGAGGACATGGTCCGGCTGCCGGACTGGACCGCCCTGAGATACCGCTGCCTGCCCGAGGGCGCACCGGCCGGCGACTGGCTCACACCCGACCACCCGACCCTGCGCCACAGCCACGTGTCGCTGGACCTGCACGCCGGCACGCTCACCCGCCGCATGCTCTTCCACGACGCCGAAGGCCGCCGCCTGGGCGTCACCCACACCCGCCTCGTCCACATGGGCGACCTGTACCTGGCAGCGCAGAACACGGTGTTCAGAGCGTACGGCTGGAGCGGCGGAATCGAGATCGAGTCCGTGCTCGACGGAGACGTCGTCAACGCGGGAGTCGAGCGCTACCGCGCCCTGGCCGGGCGGCATCTCGTCGAGCACCGGGCCGGAGTGGAGGCGGAGGGCACCGCTTGGCTGTCCTGCACTACCGCCACCTCCCGGGTACGGATCGGGCTCGCAGTGCGGACATCGGCACGTCCTGTGGCACCGGTAGGGAGGGCATGCACAGCCACCACCGCCACACAGACACTCATCGTGCCGATCAAGCGGGCCGCCCCGGTCGTCGTCGTGAAGACCGCCGCCCTGTGTACTTCGCTCGACCGCCCCTCGCCCGACCCCCTGCGGCGGGCCATCGACTGCGCCACGCACGCCCCGGACTTCCCCTCCCTGCTGGCGTCCCACCGGGCCTCCTGGCAACGTCTCTGGAGCGCAGGAGAGTTGAAGGTACCCGGAGAGACGGGCAAGGTTCTGCGGCTGCACGCCTTCCACGTCCTGCAGACCCTCTCGCCGCACACCGCGGAGCTCGACGCCGGCGTCCCCGCCCGCGGCCTCCACGGCGAGGCGTACCGGGGGCACGTCTTCTGGGACGAGCTGTTCGTCCTGCCCTACCTCGCCCTCCACCTCCCCGAGACCGCTCGCGCCCTGTTGATGTACCGGCACCGACGGCTCCCTGCGGCTCGGGAGGCCGCCCGCCGGGCTGGGGCGAAAGGGGCGATGTTTCCGTGGCAGAGCGGCAGCTCGGGATCCGAAGAGACGCAGCGGCTGCACCTCAATCCGCGCTCCGGCCGCTGGCTGCCGGACCACTCGCACCTCCAGCACCACGTAGGGTCTGCCATCGCCTGGAACGTGTGGCAGTACGGGCAAGCCACCGGTGACGCCGGATTCATGCACGGTCCGGGCGCCGAACTCCTTCTGCACACAGCCTGCTTCTGGGCGGACGCAGCGACGTGGGACACCGGCCTCGGCCGCTACCGGATCCGCGGCGTCGTCGGACCGGACGAGTATCACGACGCCTACCCAGATGCCACCGCTCCCGGCATCGACGACAACGCCTACACCAACGTCACCGCCGCATGGGTACTGGCCCGCGCCCTCGATCTGTACGGGGAACTCCCGGCGGCCCGGCGGGCAGAGCTCCTCACGCATCTCGGCATCGGCCCCGACGACCTCACCGTCTGGGAGGACGTGTCCCGCCGCCTGTACGTGCCGTTCCATCGCGACGTGATCAGCCAGTTCCACGGCTACGGGGACCTCGCAGAGCTCGACTGGGACGGCTACCGCGCCCGCTACCACGACATCCGCCGCCTGGACCGCATCCTGGAAGCCGAAGGCGACACGCCAAACCGCTACCAGGCGTCCAAGCAGGCCGACACCCTCATGCTCGGCTACCTCTTTCGCCCCGCAGAGCTCGAGCAACTCTTCCTTCGGCTCGGATACCGCCTTGACGACGACCGCTGGCGCAGGACAGCGGCCTACTACCTGCGGCGCACCTGCCACGGCTCCACGCTCAGCAGCCTCGTCCACGGCTGGGTTCTCGCCCGGGAGCAGGGCCCGGACGCGTGGCGCTACTGCCAGGAAGCCCTGCTCAGTGACATCACCGACGTTCAGGGCGGCACCACTGGTGAGGGGATCCACCTCGGTGCCATGGGTGGCACCCTCGACCTCGTCGAGCGCGGCGTCGTCGGACTCGAGCCCCACGACGACGGCCTGCACATCGACCCGGTGCCCTTCTCCGAAGTGCCTGGGTCCTCGTTCTCGATCTCCTACCTGGGGCACCGGGACATCCGTATTTGGTTCCGGCCCGGCCGGCTCGGCATCAGCGTCCCCTCGTCCCTCCTGGGCCCGGTGCCCCTGGTTCTGCCCGGAGACCGGAAGGAATGTATTGCTGCAGGCCAGGAGCGGTGGTTCCGGTTGCCGAAGAGCTGACAAAGCAGCCACCGCATGTTCGCGTGGCGGGCCGTTCCCGATGCGCACACTGTGGATGTATCAGCCGTTGGAAGGGTGAACGGGATGGACAGGCAGCATGAGGCTCCGCGGATCGTGGTGGGCGTCGACGGATCGCCCTCGTCCCAGGCCGCGCTGCGCTGGGCAGTCCGATATGCCGGGCTGGTGGGCGGGCGAGTAGAGGCGGTCGCGGCGTGGGACTTGCCCGGTGCCGCGTCGTGGTCCGCCCCGGCGGTCGACACCACGTTCGACGAGGAGGAGGCCGAACGGCGTCTGGTCGAGGAGGTTCGCACGGTTCTCGGTGAGGACGGCGCCGCCTCCGTGCACCAGCGCCTGGTGCGCGGCAATCCGGTCGACGTCCTGGTGGACGCGGCAGAGGGTGCGGACATGCTGGTCGTGGGCAGCCGCGGCCGCGGCGGCTTCAGCCGAGCGCTGCTCGGGTCGGTGAGCCAGCAGGCGGCGCTCCACGCGCCGTGCCCGATCACCATCGTCCGGGCGGACACCCCCACCGAGTGATCCCGCCTTGGGCATGCCTGGCGTAAGGGTAGCGGGCCACGGCCTGAGCCGCGGCGCGCATATCGCTGGCTGTGACCACGGTGGCGGCCTGCTGCGCCTGTGCACGCGGGGTTGGGGCGAGACGGATCTTCCGTTGTGCGTCAGACGAGCGCCGGTAGTCGGAACCGTTCTCGCGAGAGACCGGCCACAACCACAAGGGCCATGGGAGGCTGCGCAAACCGCAAGCCCCCTCCTGCCCGGAGACTCGCATGAGCCACCAGCCCCGCACCGGCCGCACCACCCGGACCCCGTCGGGCACCCGCAGGCCCCTGCGCTGCCCTGGCTCACCGCTCGTCGCAGCGGGCACGATCCTCACGATCACCGGCGCCGCCCTCTACACGACACCCGGCGAGCGGCCCGGACTCGTCGCCGCCGCGCACTCACCCTGGGCGCGATCGCCGCCTGGCGGTGCGCCTCCCGCCAGGGCTGATGACAACCCGGCACCGATTGATCATGGGGAGTAGGCGGGGCAGAGCGACTGTCGTGCAGTGTGTACGGTGTAAGGAACGCGTCAAGAGTGGCGCGCGGTGTGCCGGGAAGTCTGGTCGGCGTCCCTGGGGGCGTATGCCCTTTTCTTGCCGACACCGAAGGCCACCGCGATGCCAGCCGATCAGCGCGATTCCTCTTCTTCCCGAGCACCGCTCTTCGGGGTCCTGCCCTGGCCCGAGCGCACTGCCATCGCGGGGGCTCTGCGGACCGAGACCGTCGGCGGCATGGTCCTCCTGGCCGCCGCCCTCCTGGCCCTGATCTGGGCCAACACACCGCTGTCCGGCGTCTACGAGTCGCTGCGGGACTTCCACTTCGGGATACCAGCCCTCGGCCTGGACCTGTCCGTTCAGCACTGGACGGCCGACGGCCTCCTCGCCCTGTTCTTCCTGGTCGCCGGGATCGAGCTGAAGCGCGAGCTCGTCGTCGGCGAGCTCCGTACCCCGGCCACCGCCGTACTCCCGGTCGTCGCCGCGGTCTGCGGCATGGCCGTCCCTGCCGCGCTCTACCTCGCCACCGTCTGGGCGGGCGGCGGCAGCCCCGGCGGGTGGGCGGTACCGATGGCCACCGACATCGCCTTCGCCCTCGCCGTCCTTGCCGTCATCTCCACCCACCTCCCCGCGGCTCTGCGGGCCTTCCTCCTCACCCTGGCCGTCGTCGACGACCTGGGCGCGATCCTGGTGATCGCCGTGTTTTTCACCGCCGACCTCAACCTCTGGGCGCTGGCCGCCGCGTTCGCCGGCCTCGGCGTCTTCTACCTGCTCCAGCGCTACCGGGTCCGCGGCTGGTGGTGGTACGTCCCCCTCGGTGTCGCCGTTTGGGCGCTGATGTACAACAGTGGCGTTCACGCCACCGTAGCCGGCGTCGCCATGGGCCTCATCCTGCGTACCCGACGCGACGCGGCACGAGGTCGCCGCCCGGCCGAGACCGCCTCCCCCGGAGAGCGGGTCGCGCACCTGCTGCGGCCGGTCTCCGCCGGGATCGCGGTCCCGCTGTTCGCGCTCTTCGCCGCCGGCGTGAGCCTGTCCGGGTCCGCGCTCGGCGCGGTGTTCACCCAGCCCGAACCCCTCGGGGTCGTCCTCGGCCTGGTCGTCGGCAAGACCGTCGGGGTGTTCGCCGGCACCTACCTCACGGCGCGGTTCACCCAGGCCCGCCTCAACCCCGACCTGGCCTGGGCCGACATCCTCGCCCTCGCCGCCCTCGCCGGAATCGGCTTCACCGTCGCCCTCTTGATCGGCGAACTCGCCTTCACCGACCCGGCCGTCACCGCACACATCAAGGCCGCGGTCCTGGTCGGGTCCCTCATCGCCGCCGCCCTCGCCACCCTGCTGGTGAGGCGCCGCAACACCCTTTACCGGCGCCTGTACGAGGCGGAGAACCTCGACGCCGACGCCGACGGCATCCCCGACATCTACCAGCACAACCAGCCCGGCACCCCCGCAGGCGGCCCGGCCGGCCGCGGCCGCACCTACGGCTGAAGCGTCCGCCACCCGCGGAAGCCCACCGGCAGCCCGCCCCCTACGGAAAGCAGCCCACCTGTGTCGGAAAGGCGCATCGGCCTCGCCCTGACCGCCGCCGGAGCCCCGATCACCCTGATCGGAATCACGCTGTACTTCCTGCCCGGCCCCGGCTTCACCGTCCTGACCATCGGCCTGTCCCTGCTGGTCACCGGACTCGTCATGACCGCCGCAGGAAACCCCCGCCCCTGAACCAGCCCGGTCACGCCTGGGCTGGCACCGCTTCCCGCGGCGGCGGTCATTCCAGCTCCAGCCCTAGAGCCCGCCCAGCGGGCGACCGTACGGCGAAGGCCGCCGGGTCCGAGTTCTCGTTGATGGGTGAGGGCGGCAAGCGCGACGGGAACCCGGACCCGGCCCTTCTGCCCGCCGTCCCCGGCCGCCGGGACTTCACCGGGCGCCAGCTACACACCGTGCAGTACCGCAGCCCCGCCGAGTTCGCCAGGCAGCGCGCCGTCGTGGTCGGCGGCGGCAACTCCGGCGCCCAGATCGCCGCCTACCTCGCCGGCACGGCCGAGCTGACCTGGGTCACCCAGCGGCCGCCCCGCTACCTCGCCGACGACATCGACGGCCGGGCCCCCTTCGACGCCGCCACCGCCCGCCCGCGAGCCCTCTACTCCGGCCGCACCGACACCGGCGGGGTCGCCTCCCTCGGCGACATCGTCGCCGTACCCCCCGTCCGTGCCACCCGCGACGCCGGACTCCTGCGCGCGACACCGATGTTGATACCCCTTAGCGGGTCGAACAGAGTCATGGCCAGGTCCGGGCACCTGCTCAGCGCCAGGCCCTGGGCCGATCGGCCCCGCACCGCAGCGGCCCACTCGGCCCCCTGTGAATGGCCCTCTCAGCACTGCGGCCCCGGTGCCCTGCCGCGTGACCGTGGAACCCGGACGCCATTCCGGCGCCGCCTTCCGAAGAGGGTGACCACGATGCAGCGCATTCGGATCCAGACCCGGCCCAAGCAGCCTCACAAGCCCGCCCCGCTGGATCTGCGCACGCCGTCCGGCCGTCCCCTGCCGTACTGATCCCTGCCGACACGCAGCCCCGGAGGACGTCATGGGACACATGCGACGCATCGCACCGTTCACCGAGCTCGGCCGAGGCGACATCAGCCGGGTCGGCGGCAAGAACGCCTCTCTCGGAGAGCTGACCAGACGGCTGACCGCAGTCGGCTTGCGCGTGCCGCCCGGCTTTGCCACGACCGCCGACGCTTACGAGGAACTGCTCGACGGACACGGGCTGCGCACCGTTATCAGGGAGCAGCTCGACCGGCTCCACGATGGTGTCGCGCTCGAAGACGTGGGAGCGGGCATCCGTTCCATGATCATGGGCGAGGCTCTGCCCGAACCCCTGTCGACCGAGATCATCACGGCGTACGAGGACCTCGGCCGCGAGCTGGGGCGTTCCGACCCGGAGGTCGCCGTACGCAGCAGCGCCACCGCTGAGGACCTGCCGGAGGCCAGTTTCGCCGGCCAGCAGGAGACGTATCTGAACGTGAGCGGCGCCGTGCAGCTGCTGGACGCGGTGCACCGCTGCTTCGCCTCCCTCTACACCGACCGTGCGATCGACTACCGGGAGCGGATGGGCTTCGACCACCTCCAGGTCGCCCTGTCAGTCGGTGTCCAGGTGATGGTCCGCTCCGACCTCGCCGGAGCCGGGGTGATCTTCACCCTCGATCCCGAGAGCGGCTTCCCGAACGTCGTCGTGGTGAGCGCGGCCTGGGGCCTGGGCGAGACCGTGGTCAGTGGCCAGACCGACCCCGACGAGTACACCGTCTTCAAGCCCGGCCTCAAGGACCCGGCCCTGGACCCCGTCATCGACGTGCGGATCGGCGCCAAGCGCCGCAAGGCCGTCTACGCGAAGCGCGGGCTGACTGACACCGTGGACACCACCCCCGAGGAGCAGGCCCGGCGGGTCCTGACCGACGCCGAAGTGCGGCAGCTCGCCGAGTGGGCCGTCGCCGTCGAGGACCACTACGGCTGCCCGATGGACCTGGAGTGGGCGAAGGACGGCATCACCGGCGACCTGGCGATCGTCCAGGCGCGGCCCGAGACCGTGCAGTCCCGCCGGCGCCCCAAGACCCTGCGCCGCTGCCGCCTGACCGCCGCCCCGGGCGACGCGCTCGTCGAAGGCATCGCGGTGGGCGAAGCCATCGGAGCCGGTGCCGTATGTCGCATGGACACCCCTACGGACCTGGAACGTTTCCCAGCCGGAGCCGTGCTCGTCACTTCGATCACCGACCCGGACTGGGAACCGGTCATGAAGCGTGCCGCGGCCATCGTCACCGACCATGGCGGCCGCACCTCACACGCCGCGATCGTCAGCCGGGAACTCGGCGTACCCGCGGTCGTCGGCACCGGGAACGCCACAGAGGCGCTGCGTGACGGCGACGCCGTCACCGTCTCGTGCACCGAAGGCAGCCGGGGCAAGGTCTACGCGGGCCGCCTCCCGTACGAGGAGACCGAGACGGACCTGTCCGCCCTGCCCACCACTCGTACCCAGGTGATGCTCAACCTCGCCGACCCGTCGGCCGCCTTCCGCTGGTGGCGGCTGCCCGCGGACGGCGTGGGTCTGGCCCGCCTGGAGTTCATCGTCGCGCACCAGGTCAAGGTCCACCCCATGGCCCTCCTGCACCCGGAACGCCTGGATGCCGCCGACCGCTGCGCCATCGACCAGCTCACCGAGGGCTACCTCGACCGCGGCCGGTACTTCACCGACCGCCTCGCGTACGGCATCGCCCGGATCGCCGCCTCCCGCTGGCCCGACCCCGTCGTCGTCCGCACTAGCGACTTCAAGACCAACGAGTACGCCAAGCTCCTCGGCGGCCGCCCCTTCGAACCGGTCGAGGCCAACCCGATGATCGGATGGCGCGGCGCCAGCCGCTACTACAGCGACGGCTACCGGGAAGGCTTCGCCCTCGAATGCCAGGCCCTTCGCCGGGTGCGCGAGGAGATGGGCCTGACCAACGTCATCGTCATGATTCCCTTCTGCCGCACTCTGGAAGAGGCCGACAAGGTCCTCGAGGTGATGGCGGCCGAAGGACTCCGGCGCGGCGAGAGCGGCCTCAAGGTCTACGTGATGGCCGAGATCCCCGCCAACATCCTCCTCGCCCAGGACTTCGCCGAACGCTTCGACGGATTCTCCATCGGCAGTAACGACCTCACCCAGCTCACCCTCGGCGTCGACCGGGACTCCGAAGCCCTCGCCCACGTCTTCGACGAGAACGACCCGGCCGTCACCGACCTCATCCGGATCCTCCTCCCACGGGTCCAGGCCCTGGGACGTCCAGTGGGCCTGTGCGGACAGCGGCCCAGCGACGACCCGGCCTACGCCGCCTTCCTCGTCCATGTCGGCATCGACTCGATGTCCGTCGCCCCCGACAGCTTCGCCGCCGTCAAGCAGCACGTCGCCGTCGCCGAGGAGCGGCGCTATGGGGAGGACCGAATGGTCCCAGCAGGGATCCGTCCGGCCCAAGCGGAGCAGCCGTCGACCGCGTGACAGTGGCATCAGCAACGCACCATGGAACCAAGGAGCACCCGCCATGAGCACCAAGCGAGTCCTGGTCGCCTACGGCACCAAGCACGGTGCCACCGCAGGCATAGCCGAGCAGATCGGAAAGACCCTCCGCGAGGACGGTCTCGACGCCGTCGTCCTGCCCGCCGACGACGTCCACGACGTCCGCGCCTACGACGCCGTTGTCCTCGGCGGATCCCTCTACGCCGGCCACTGGAGCAGCAAGGCCAAGCACTGCGCAGAACGCAACGCCGACTCCCTGCGGCACCGCCCGGTGTGGATGTTCAGCAGCGGCCCGCTCGACCGCTCCGCCGAGGAACACGACATCCCCCCGGTCTCCGCGGTCGCCCGGCAGATGCAACTGGTCGGAGCGCGCGAGCACATGACCTTCGGCGGCAGCATCACGGCCCACACCCCAGGCTTCCTCGCCAAGGCGCTGACCCGCCAGGGCAAGGGCGGAGACTTCCGCAACCCCGAGCGGATCCAGAAGTGGGCCCACCACATCAGCGCCGAGCTCGCCGCCTGAAGGGACGGCCCCGGCTCGCACCAGCACGGAGGCGTGCCATGCACCACCGGACGACAGGGACGGGGGCCAACCCGCTCAGGCGTGATGCCGACCGCGCCCGGACCCGTTTGCGTGCCGCCTTCGCGCTCACCTGCCTGCTGGCAGTCATCACCGGCTTCGCCCTTGGGCGAGCCGCTTGGACGGACGGCCAGCGCACCGCCGAGGACATCGCGCGCCATCGACACAACGTAACGGCCACCACGATCGGCGAGACCGGCTACCGAGCGGGGGACCAGCCGAGCAGTCGGCCCGTAACCGTCGCGACCGCCACGTGGCACTACCCCTCGCGGCGCCCGCACACGGAAACCATCCCCGTTCCGGCAGGAACCCGGAACGGTGACACGGTCCGGGTGTGGGTCGACGACAACGGCAGTGCGGCTGCCGCTCCGCCCAGCCAGGCCGACATCGCTCTGAACGCGGTAGCCATCGGCACCGGAACACTGGCCGGGATCGTGCTCGCCGGCGGCGCCCTTGTCGCCGTGCGCCTCCGCATCGTGGACGCGCGCAGCGCACGGGCCTGGGAATCCGAGTGGGCGGGCATCGAGCCCCTCTGGTCCGGCCGCCTGCGCCCCGGCCAGGGAGCCGGCGATGAGTAAGACCGCTGCCGGCCCGGACCTCACACCGGACACCGCGCCGGATCCTCTCGAACCCCTGCCCCTGCTCCGTCGCGAACTGCACACCGGCCCTCTGGGCCTGTCGAGCCGGGAGGCGGCACGCCGACTGGCCGTCTACGGCCCGAACGAGGTCCGCCGCACCACCCGTACGAGCGTCCTGAGGGAACTCCTGCGGCAACTGGTCCACCCACTGGCTCTGCTGCTGTGGGCTGCGGCGGCCCTCGCCTTCATCGCTGCCATCGAGGTGCTCGGCTGGGCGATCGTCGCGGTCATCCTCGTCAACGCCGGATTCGCCCTCGTGCAGGAGCGGCAGGCCGAGAGGGCTGTCGAGACCCTGGCCGGCTACCTTCCCGCCCAGGCCAAGGTGATCCGCGACGGACAGCCACAGCACGTCCCGGCCCGGGACCTGGTCCCCGGCGACCTCATCGCCCTCGACGAGGGCGACCGGGTACCCGCCGACGCCCGCCTGACCGAGGGGGGAGTCGAGGCGGACCTCTCCATGCTCACGGGCGAGGCCACCCCCGTCGAGCGTGTTGCCGGCCCGGCTCTTGAAGGCCTCTCGCTGCTGCAGGAGCCCAACCTCGTCTTCAGCGGCACCACCGCCACCGAGGGGCAAGCGCAGGCGATCGTCTTCGCCACCGGAGACCACACCGAACTCGGCCGGATCGCCGCCCTCAGCCAGCGCACCCGCCGCGAACCGAGCCCACTGGAGACTCAGGTCAAGAAGGTCGCCTGGCTGATAGCTGCAGCCGCAGTCGCCATGGGAGTCGTCTTCCTCGTGCTGGGCGTCGCAGTGGGGCTGCCACTCACCGACTCGCTGATGTTCGCGATCGGTCTGCTCGTGGCCAACGTGCCGGAAGGGCTGCTGCCCACCATCACCCTCGCCCTCGCCGTCGGCGTACGAGTCCTCGCCCGCCAAGGCGCGGTGATCAAGCGGCTGAGCGCCGTGGAGACCCTCGGCTCCACCAATGTCATCTGTACTGACAAGACCGGCACCCTCACCCGCAACCAGATGCGCCTGCACTCCACCTGGACACCACCGCACGAGACGCCGAGCGGTTCGGAGACCGCCGAACTGGTCCACGCCGCCGCGCAGTGCACGACCGTCACCCTCGAGAGCGACGGCGGGCTGCACGGTGACCCGACCGAGATCGCGCTGGTGGAGGGAGCCACACAGCACGCTGCGCCTGTCGACCTGGCCGACCGGGACACCCACCGCCGCGCCTGCTTCCGCTTCGACCCGCGCCTGCGCCGCATGTCGGTGGTGCTCCGCACTGACGACCACGACAGCCTCGGCGTGATCGTCAAGGGCGCCCCGGAGAGCGTCCTGGCACTACTGGCCGAAGGAGAGCCGACTGCGCAAGCTCAGACCGCCGCCGACACACTAGCCGCGGACGGCATGCGCGTGCTGGCCGTCGCGGTGCGCGAACTGCCGCCCGGCACAACGGCACCGCTGCAGCGGCAGGACGTCGAGAGGGACCTGCACCTGCTCGGACTGGTCGGACTGTACGACCCGCCGCGCCCCGAGGTCGCCGACGCGGTCGGGCGCTGCCACGAGGCGGGTCTCACCGTCCACATCGTCACCGGCGACAACGGTGCCACCGCCGCCGCCGTGGCCCGCGCCGTCGGTATCGGTACGACGAACCTGCACGTGGTCGCCCAGTCCGAGGCGATCGACGACCACGAGCTCGACCATCTCCTGCGCCTGGAAGGCACGGAGATCGTCTTCGCCCGCTCCTCGCCCGAGACCAAACTGAAGGTGGCCGACGCCCTGCGGGCCCACGGACAGATCGTGGCCATGACCGGCGACGGCGTGAACGACGCTCCGGCCCTGCACCGTGCCCACATCGGCGTCGCCATGGGGCTCTCGGGCACCGACGTCGCCCGCGAGGCGTCGACCATGGTCCTGACCGACGACAACTTCGCCACCATCGTCACGGCCATCGAGTCCGGCCGCCGCGTCTACGACAACGTCAGGAAGTTCATCGTCTACATCTTCGCCCACCTCACCCCCGAGGTCGTGCCCTTCCTCGTGTTCGCCCTCTCAGCCGGGGCCGTACCGCTCCCGCTGACCGTCCTGCAGATCCTCGCCATCGACCTGGGGACCGAGACCCTTCCGGCCCTCGCCCTCGGCCGTGAGCGCGCCGAGCCGGGAATCATGTCCCGCCCGCCCCGCCCCAGTTCCCAAAGCGTGATCAACAAAGACATGCTCGTACGCAGCTGGGGTTGGCTCGGCACCATCTCCGCAGCCCTCGTCATGACCGCCTTCTTCTACGTCCTGTGGCGCGCGGGCTGGCACCCCGGCGACCCCACCGGACCCGGAACCCCGCTCCACCACGCCTACCTCACCGCGACCACCGCCACGTTCGCCGGCATCGTCACCTGCCAGGTCGGCACAGCTATCGCTGCCCGCACCGACCACGCCGCCCTGCGCGACATCGGCTTCTTCAGCAACCCGTTGCTCCTGGCCGGCATCGCCTTCGAACTCGTCTTCACCGCGGCGCTCGTGTACGCGCCGCCGCTCCAGAACCTCTTCGGTACCGCCGCCCTCCCGCTGGACGTCATCCTTCTCATCTCGGTCTTCCCACCGCTGGTCTGGGGAACCGACGAGGTCCGGCGCTGGGCCCGACGCCGACACCACCGCTCCTGAACCCACCGGAGGCACACGATGACGCACACGGCCGAATGGAAGACCCACGTCTACCTCTTCGAGGAAGAGCACACGACGAAGGTTCGCGTCGAACTCGACACCGGCACCACCCGTCTCACGGGCCACGGCACCGCGCGCTGCAACCCCACGGACAAGGACGTGCCTGAGATCGGCGACGAACTCGCAACTGCCCGGGCGCTTGAAAACTTGGCGATGCAGCTCAAGCGCACCGCCTACGGCGACATGGCAGCAGCAGGAACCGCACCGCGCCACGACCCCCTCCCTGCCTACAGCCTTGGATCAGCAGGCGGGTCTCACGCATCAGGCTCAGACTGGACCCATGGGTGACGGGCCGGCGATCGAGCTGACCGGACTGACCAAGAGGTACGGGCCGGTGACGGGAATCGACCGCCTGAACCTCACTGTGAGACCAGGTGAGGTGTTCGGCTTCCTCGGCCCTAACGGCGCGGGGAAGACAACCACACTGCGGTGCCTGACCGGGCTGCTCCGGCCGAGCGAGGGACGTGTGCGGGTGCTCGGACTGGAACCGATCGCCGATCACCGCCGGGTGGCCCCCCAGCTGGGGTACTTGCCGGGTGAACTGCGCCTCTACCCGGAACTTTCCGGAGCGGAAACCCTCGATCTGCTGTCCGCGCTCCAAGGAGCACCCGTACCGCGCCGCGGCGAGCTGTGCGATCGGCTGGGGCTGACGTCCGCGATCCTCGCCCGCCTCGTCGGGGGTTACTCGCGGGGCATGAAGCAGAAGCTCGGGCTGGTGCAGGCGATGCAGCACGACCCACATCTGGTGGTGCTCGACGAACCGACCGAAGGACTCGACCCTCTGGTCCAGGAGACGTTCTTCGAATTGCTGGGCGAGGCGGCCGACGCCGGACGCACCGTCCTGCTCTCCAGCCACATCCTGCCGGAGGTGCAGCGCACATGCGGGCGGGTAGCGATCATCCGGGACGGACGGCTGGTCACGGTCCAGAGCGTGGCCCGCCTGCGCGAGGCCCGTGCCAGGCGGATCAGGCTGTCCTTCGCGGACGGAGAGGGGCCACGGCCCTTGGGCGGCGCAGAACGTTGGGCCCCGCGCTGGCAGGGGGACCGGGTGGAGCTGCTCGTGCCACCGAGCGAGGTGGTGGGCGCCCTGCGCACCCTGCTCGACATGCCGGTAGCCGACGTCACGGTGGAAGAGGCCGGGCTGGACGAGGCCTTCATGGACCTGTACCGCAACGGCGCCGGGCGGGAGGAGCCGTGAGACGGCAGTGGCCGCTGCTGTGGCTCGCCCTGTACCGGCGGCGCCGGATGCTGGCCGCCCTGCTCGTCGGGATGGTCGTCTTCGAGGCGCTCATCGTGGTGGTCGCCAACGCGATTCCTCCGGGGCAGCTCTTCTCCTCGGGCGGGAAGGGACCGCCCTCGGCCTACCGGGCCTTCAGCGGATCCAGCGGCGACGTGTCGATCGCCAGCTACCCCGGGCTGCTGGGCGCCGGCCTCACCCACCCGTTCTGGATCGCCATGCAGCTCACCGCGATCGGGTCGCTCGCTGCGGCCGCCGTCGCCGCGGACGTGGAATCCGGGACGGTGGAACTCGTCATGGTGCGTCCCGTCAGCCGTACCCGGCTTCTGACGGAGCGGACCGTCGCGCTGGTGCTCGCGGCGCTGGCCCTGAACCTGGCAGCGACCCTCACGGTCGCGGTGGGGGTGGCGCTGTCCCCGGACATCGACCGTGCGGTGCCGATCGGCGGGGTGTTCGCCGCCGGGGTCATGGGCCTCGGCTTCGCCCTGTGCCTGATCGGGCCGGCGATGGCCGTATCGGCGGCGGGACGACGGCGGGCTCAGGTGGTCGGCGCCACCATCGCGATCGGGGCCGTCGGTTTCGCCGTCAACTTCATCGCCCTGGCCTGGTCGCCCGCAGCATCGCTGAGGTTCCTCAGCCCGTTCCACTACTACGCCCCCGGCGACGCCCTGGCCGAAGGCGACGTGCTCTGGCCCCAGCTCGGGATCCTTGTCGGAACGGGAGTGCTGGGCATCCTGCTGGCTCATGTGCTGCTCCAACGCCGAGACCTCGCGCCCTGAGCGGATTCGCCATTCGAGCGTCTACGCGTCTTCCGCGGGTTTCTACTCCCGGAGTTCCAGGACCTCAGTCAACGGGCGACGGGGCGTGTCGGGGCCTGCGGGGCCGTAGCCGAGGCGGAAGACCATCTGCACGTGCCCCATGGCCGCGACCGGGTCTCGCACCGTCCACCGCAGCTCCGGCCATTCCAGGGGATGGGACGTCATCGACGTGGCAAGTCCGTCAGCGGTGGCCTGCAGAAGGACGCGCTCCATTGCCTGACCGGCGCGCATCCAGTCGGCTTTGGTGTCCACCTCGGTGCTCAGCAGAGCCAGCTGCGGCCGCTTCTCGAACACGGCCCAGCCGCGATCCGGTATCGGGTTGGCCCAACCGAAGTCGCGTACGGGGGTGGGACCGCCGGAGCCCTTGGGTCCGAATGCGGAGGCGGGAATGCCGTCCCGACGTGTGTCTGCAGCACTCTGGGGGTGGGAGGTCCAGGCCGCGGTTTCCGCCTGCGCGAGCGGATCGATCTCCTCGCGGTGTTCGGCGTCCCGGACCAGCCCGAGCACGGTGTCGATATGCCACGTATCAGGGACGGTCAGCCGGCAGCCCTCCAAGTGGGCCGCAGCCCACAGACCGTCCAGCAGTGCCGTCGGCACCGGCTCCTCGCTGAAGGGGTACCGGCTGGTGTGCCGACGCCGGATGGCGGCGTGCAGGGAGGCCAGCTCGCGGTCCACGCCCGTCGTTTCGTCGATGGTCACCGTGGCGAGCAGCCATGGTTCGGCGTCGTCGGGCAAGAGCTGCACGCGAACCGGCAGACCGATCCAGGCCGCGGACACGCGCAGGTTGAACAGTGCTGCGGCGCAACCCAGGTGGAGGCCACGGTGGTTCGGGTCGGTTCGGGTCATGGCGCGTTCCGGGTCGCCGTAAAGAGCGAGGGCGCCGCTGCCGACATGGAACACGAACTTCCACGGCTGGGCGTTGTGCATGGACGGGGCAGTGACGGCGTCGCCGACGAGCTGGATGACGGTGTCGGGGTCGAGGTGTGTTGCGGTCATGGGACTGGTCCTGTCTATGTGGCCTCAGTCGTGCGCCACGACGGCGACCGGTGGGGCCCGATAGTCGGCTGCTTTCAGGCTCTGCCTCCTGCGAGGTCCTTGGAAAGGACCGAGCGGCCCAACCTGGGACCGACCGGCCCTCCTTGCCCGGTCAGCTCTGTTCAGCCTCCGTGCAGGTGAGTCTGTTGTCGACGTCGACGACCCCGTCGACGCTCTGGCAGAGGCGGATCACCACGGGCAGCAGTCCGGGCCGCGGCACGGTGCCGCTGAGGGTCACCAGGCCGTCGTCGACTTCGACGGTGATGGCCGAGGGAGGGAGGTGGAGTGTCCGGGTCAGGACGTCTTCGAGGATCTCTTCCTGTATCGCGTGGTCGCGGCGGAGGAAGAGCTGGATCAGATCGCTGCGGCTGAGTACGCCGACCACCCGGCCTTCCGCGTCGACGACCGGCAGCCTTTTGACCCGGTGCCGCTGCATGACGCGGGCCGCGCGGACCACGCTCCACTCGGGTCGGGCCGTGACGGCCGGGCTGGTCATCAGCTCCTCGGCTGTTGCCGCACCACCGGCGGGCCGCCGACGGAGAAGGTCGGCTTCGGAGACGACGCCGACCGGGTGCCCGGATTCGTCGATCACGGGCATGGCGGTGATGTCGAACTCCTTCAGGAGCCGGGCGATCTCCTTGAACGCGGTCGTACGCCGGACGGTGACGGCGGTGTGCGTCATCAGGTCCGAGACGCTGCGGTGCCGCATGACGGTCGTGCCCTCATGCGGATACGGGGACGGTGAAATCCGCCTTGACGTCGACGACGCCCGGTACGGTGCCGGCGGCACGTACGACGACGTCTTCCATCGCGGGGTCCGGCAGCGACCCGTTGAGGTAGGCGATGCCGTTGGCGACGTGGACGTGAACCTCGGCGGAAGCGTGCGGGATCAGCTGGTAGGTGATCATCTCGCGGATCTCGGCGCCGATGTCCTCGTCGGGGCGCAGGAAGACCTTGAGCAGGTCGCCGCGGCTGACGACGCCGACGAGGCGGCCGTCGCCGTCGACCACGGGAAGGCGCTTGAGGTGCCCGCGGGCCATCAAACGCGCCGCGGTGGGAATGGTGGCGTCCTTCGTGACGGTCACGGCCGGGCGGGTCATCAGCTGCTCGGCGGTGGTGTCGTGGGGCGTGTCGGCGCCTTGGGGCTTGAGCAGCAGATCGGCTTCGGAGACGACGCCGACCACCTGTCCGTCCTGGGTCAGAACTGGGAGCGCGCTTACGTTCCACATCCGCAGCGCTTCCACGATGTCCTTGAACGCGGTTCCTCGGTCGATGGAGATCACGGCGTGTGTCATGACGTCATCGATGGTGCGCAGGTGCTTCATGGTCTTCCTCCTCGACGGGACGGCCGGTACTCGCGATGGTGTGCAGGGCGACCCGTCCGTGGGTAGGGCCGTCCGGGGCCTCTAGGCGGTCCGCCCGGCCCTGGTGGGCTCCGCCTGGGGGTGGTTCCATGAAAGTGCGGAAAGGGTCCTTGCGAGGATGCGGAGAAGCGGCCGAGTGCCGCGCACCGCACAATCGGGATCCGCGAGAAGCGGGCGGACTCTTTCCGCCCTTTTTTGCGCGCGGCATACGTCCGATTCACCGGTAGCGCTCCTTCAGTCGTGGGCGATGACGGCCACGGGGGCTGCTGCGTGGTGAAGGACCGCGTGGGCGACCGAGCCCAGGTGCGCGCCGAGGGCGGAGCGGCGCACATGGCGTCCTACGACGACGAGTTGCGCGCCCTGCGCGGCCCGGACGAGATGATCACCCGCGGATCCCATGAACACGCTGTGGCTGACGTTCACGTCGGGGAACTTGTGCCGCCAAGGCAGCAGCATGTCGTCCACCATGTGTGTGACGCTCCTGCCGATGTCCCGTTCGTTGTCCGGGTCGAAGAAGGGGACGTAGCTGTAGGCGGGCGGCAACTTCCAGCCGTGTACGGCCCGCAGTGGGCAGTCGCGCCGGGCCGCCTCTTCGAAGGCGAAGGTGAGTACCCGGTCGCACGCTTCGTGGATGTCAACGCCGACGACGACCTCGCCGCTGGAGCCGGTGCCCGGGCCGGCCGGGTCGTCGGCGACGCGAACGAGGACAACCGGGGTGTCGGTCGCGACCACGGTGGACATCGCCACCGAGCCGACGATGAAACCGACCAGACCGCCCAGGCCACGCGATCCCAGGACCAGCAGCCCGGCGTCGGCGAACTCGGCCGCGAGGGCGGCGGCCGGCCGTGCTGTCAGGCAGCGGGTCGTGATCTCCAAGTTCGGGTGGCGCCCGTGCAGCTCTTGCCCGGCTTCGGTCAGGGCCTGGTCGGCCCAGCGGTCCACGTCCTGGCGGCCCAGTCCGGGAAACACCGGGTCCAGGGGCCAGTCGACGGCGTGCACGAGGCGCAGCGGCACCTGCCGCAGGACGGCCTCCTGTGCGGCCCAGCGTGCTGCTGCCCGGCTTTCCGGGGAGCCGTCGACTCCGACGGTCACGTGCTTCTGCATGGCTGCGATTCCCTTCGCGCGGTCCGGTGCTCATCACCACGGCATTGCGTGCCGGGCGTGGTCCGCGTGGGTTGCCGTGTCGTCGGTGCGGGCGGTGACGCGTGATGCCACGGCGACGACCCCGTCGAGCTGTTCGACGAGGCTGAGAAGTGCGGGGAGCTGACTGCGGCGCTCGACATGGCCGTCCAGGGTGACGATGCCGTCCACCACGTGGACGTCGATGTCACCGGGTGGCACACCGAGTACCTCGGTGAGGACCTCGTCGGTGACGCGTCGGCGTATCTCGGAGTCCGGGCGCAGGAACATGCGGAGCAGGTCCCGGCGGGTGACGATGCCGACGAGCCGGTCCTCCACGTCCACGACGGGGAGGCGTTCGATACTCCGGCGGGTCATCAGCCGTGCGGCGTCAGTCGCTGTCTCTTCGGCGTGGACGGTGACCGCAGGTACGGACATGACCTCGCCCGCGGTGGGCGGCCCAGTTGCCGTCCTGCTCTGCTCGAGGTCATGGGGGCCCGGCACCGTGTGGGCCAGCAGGTCCGTCTGCGAGACGACGCCCACCACGCGGTCCTCGTCGTCCAGGACGGGGACTCCGGAGATGTCGTACTGGGCGAGGAGCTTCGCGACGTCCTTGAAGGCGGTGCCGGGGGCCACGGAGACGACCTCGTCGGTCATCAGGTCCGCCACCTTGATGTGCTTCATGGGGCCCTCCTGCTCCGCCCAGTCGCGCGAGGCTGATGTCCGGTGTGGGGTGTGCCCCCACCATCCGCCGGCGACTGCCCGTGATCGAGGGCCGAACGGTCCCGTCCGAGGGCCCGTAAGGGCCCGGGGTTGCCGAGCCCGGGACGATGGGGACCTTTGGTCCCGTCGGCGGTCCCGGGCGGCCCTCTTCCTTATGCGTCCACGGTGCCAGCGTGAGTGGTGTCCCTCATCGGCTTCTCGGTTGGGAGGAATCGTGGAAAGCACCTTCCGCACCCCGGACACCAGCTCGGTCACGGTCGGCGTGGACGGCTCGGAGTCGGCACGCGTCGCTGCTCTGTGGGCGGCCAAAGAGGCCGTACGCCGTGACCGTCCCCTGCACATCGTCTACGGCGCCGACACCGACGGCAGAGCCTTGTACCTGTCGGCGGAGACCATCGAACGGGTCCGCGTCAACGGCCGGGCGCTCCTGGACGACACGGCGGAGGCTGTGTCGGCCGAGTACCCCGGGCTGACCGTGACCACCGAATTCAGCCGCGCCGGCGCCGTCGACACCCTGCACCGGGCCGGCGGGCTCCACGGCACGGTCGTGGTGGGCAACCGCGGCCTGGGCGGGTTCAACTCCCTCATGCTCGGATCGGTCGGACTGGGCACCGCGGCCATCGCCATGACGCCCGTCATAGTCGTCCGAGGCATCGAGGGGACCGAGGAGACCGGAACGGTGCTCGCCGCGGTACGCGACGAACACGACCTCTTGATCGCCCGGTACGCCGCCCGGGAAGCCGAGCTGCACAAGGCCTCCCTGCGGCTGCTGCACGTGTGGAACGTGCTCCAGTCCGTCGGTGAGGCGGTCACCATGCTCGACGGCGTCGATGAAATCGCCGGCGGGCACGCAGAGACCCTGCGGGCCGTCACGGACGTGATCCGCGGCGAGTTCCCCGACCTTGAGGTACAGGCCGATGCGGAGAAGAGCATTTCCGTGGCCGGTGTCCTGGTCGAGGCGTCCCGACACGCAGACCTGCTCGTCATGGGCGGACGCCGGATCCCGGGGCCCCTCGGACTCGCCCCCAACCTGGGCAAGGCCACGCACAGCCTGCTGCACCACGCCCACTGCCCCGTCCTCCTCATCCCCCGGACCGGCAGCGACTTCGGGAGTCAGTCATGACCAGCCACCCGTCAGCAAGCCGTGACATCGTCGTGGGCATCGACCCGGACAGGGACTGGCACCTCGCCCTGGCCTGGGCCGCCGACGAGGCACAACGGCGCAGGCTCCCGCTGCGCCTGGTGCTCGCCGTACCGCCCCAGCACGACACCCATCACGTCGATGACGCCCCCGGCCAGATCGCCCTGCGGCAGGCCGGATCCGACAGACTCGAACAAGCGTGCGACTGGGTACGTGACCGCCACCCCGAGGTGGCTGTCACCGGTGACCTGCTGAGCGGCTTCCCCGCCCCCGTGCTGGGCGGCGCGGCGCGAGAGGCCCGCATGGTCGTCCTCGGTTCCCGGCACCTGAGCCGCACCGCCGAGTTCTTCAGCGCCGGCTCGCTCGTGGTCCCCGTCACCGCCCAGGCCCGTTGCCCGGTCGTCGTCGTGGGCGACGCCGAGCACATCAGCCAGCAGCCGCCCTATTTCGTCGCGGGTATCGACGGAAGCGCGTCCGCCACGGCCGCGCTGGCCTTCGCCTTCGACGAGGCCGACCTTCGAGGGGCGGCGCTGCGGGTCGTCTGCGTGTGGCAGCCACCGCTCATCATGCTGGACGACGAGGAGGTGGCGCTGCGGGCCCAGCGCACTCTGCTTTCCGAGGCCACCGCCGGCTTGGCCGAGAAGTACCCGGACGTGCACGTGACACACGAGGTCCTCACCGGCCACCCCGTCGAGGAACTGGCCCGGGCCGCCGAGCACGCCCTGGCCGTCGTCGTGGGCCGCCGCGGCCGCGGCGGATACACCGGCATGCGGATCGGATCCGTCGTCCACGGCCTCCTGCACCGTGCACACTGCCCCGTGATCACCGTCCCCACTGGATGAGCCCGCCATGACCAGCCGCGCGATCGAAGTGCCGTCCGCCGGCTCCTCAGCTCCGGCGGGGCTGACGCAGGCCGAGGCCGAACGCCGACTGGCCCGGTACGGCCGCAACGAGGTGGCACCTCCGCCGCCCACCCCCCTCCACCGCCGCGTGCTGGCCCAGCTGCGTGATCCACTGATCATGGTGCTGCTCGGTGCCGCACTCCTGACCATCGCGATCGGCGACCACCCGGACGCCGTCGTCATCGGACTGGTGGTCGTCTTCAACACGACGGTGGGAGTAGCCCAGGAGGTCCGGGCGGACCGCGCGGTCGCCGCGCTCTCCGCTCTCTCGGCCCCCCACGCCCGGGTACGGCGTGACGGCGCGGCCTACGAGGTGTCGGCAGCGCTCGTGGTGCCGGGTGACAGCCTGCTGCTCGGTGAGGGAGACATCGTCGCCGCAGATGCCGATCTTGCCGAGGCGTCCGCTCTCCTGATGGACGAGTCCATGCTCACTGGCGAATCGGAACCCGTCGCCAAGATCACGGGTGACACGGTCAGCGCCGGCACCGTCGTGGTACGCGGTCGGGGTGTCGCAACGGCCACGGCCACAGGATCTGCCAGTGCCCTCGGTCGGATCGCGGCGCTCCTCGACGGGGATCACGGCCCGACACCGCTCCAGCGCCGCCTCGCGTCCCTCGGCCGTGTTCTGGCCGCCGTCACCCTGGCTCTGTGCGTGCTGTTCTTCGCCCTGGGCCTCGTACGCGGCCTCGGCGTGAGCACGATGGCGGTCACGGCCATCAGCCTGGCGGTCGCCGCGGTGCCCGAGTCCCTGCCCGCCGTGGTCACCCTTGCACTTGCCCTCGGGGCCCGCCGCATGGCGGCCCGGGGCGCCCTGATCCGACGCCTGCCGGCGGTAGAGACGCTCGGATCGGTGAGCGTCCTGGCCACGGACAAGACCGGCACCCTCACCGAGGGCCGCATGGTCGTCCAGCACGTATGGACGGCGTCGGGAGCCGCAGACGTATCCGGCAGCGGATACGAACCCCACGGAAACCTGACCCGGGCCGGACGCTCCCTGACGCCCGAGCAGTTCCGCCCGCTGCAGGAGCTGCTCACCACGGCAGCCCTGTGCAACGACGCGAGCCTGAAACCGCCCCAGAGCGGTTCCGGCGCGTGGACTGCCGTGGGCGATCCCATGGAGGCCGCGCTGCTGGCAGCGGCTGCCAAGGCCGGCTGCCCCGACCCCGCCCATCTGCACCAGGCGTGCCCTCGGATCGGAGAAGCACCCTTCGACAGCCTGCGCAAACGGATGACCACCCTGCACCACCTGCCCGACGGCAACGTCCTGGTCTGCCTCAAGGGAGCACCGGAGACCGTCCTGGCGCCCGCGGTGCTCGCCGAGCCGCCCGGAGTCCTGGACCAGGCCCGTCGGCAGGCCGCCGAGCTGGCCGCGCACGGATTCAGGGTCCTGGCGGTGGCAGGCGCCGAACGGCTCCAGTGGAGCCTGCCCGCCGCCGAGGCGGAACACGGACTGAGCCTTCTCGGCCTGATCGCCATCAGCGATCCGCCGAAAGCGGCAGCCGCGGCCACCTTGGCAGCCTGCCGCGCCGCCGGCATCACACCGGTCATGATCACCGGCGACCACCCTGCGACGGCCCACGCCATCGCCGCACGCATCGGACTCGTCGAGGGCGGCCCAGCCGATGCGGTCGTCACCGGACCCGAGCTGGCCGCAGCACCGGACACCGACCTCACCGCGGTCCGCGTCTTCGCCCGGACCGATCCACAGCAGAAGCTGGACATCGTCCACGCCTGGCGAGCCCGCGGCGCCGTGACCGCAATGACCGGGGACGGCGTCAACGACGGCCCCGCCCTGCACCAGGCCGACATCGGCGTCGCCATGGGCGCCCGCGGCACCGAGGTGGCCCGCCAGGCCGCCGACCTCGTCCTCACCGACGACGAGCTCTCCACCGTGGTCACGGCCGTCGAGGAAGGCCGCCGCGTCTACGACAACATCCGACGCTTCCTCGTCTACGCCATGGCCGGCGGAACCGCCGAGATCCTCGTGATGCTGGCAGGCCCCTTGCTCGGCCTGGCCCTGCCGCTGCGGGCGGGCCAGATCCTGTGGATCAACCTCCTCACCCACGGCCTCACCGGCGTGGCCATGGGCGCCGAACCGGCCGCGCCGGAGGCCATGCGGCGCCCGCCCAGGCCGCCCGGACAGCACATCCTGGCCGCAGGCGTGTGGCAGCGCCTCCTCGTCCTCGCCGCAGCCGTGACGGCGTTCAGCCTGATCGCAGGCATCGGCGCGCGCTCCATGGGCCTGCCCTGGCAGAGCGTGCTCTTCCTGTCTCTGCTCGGGGCCCAGCTGGGCGTGGCCCTGGGGCTGCGGGCCCGGTTGCTCACCACCCAGAACCTCTTCCTCCCCGCCTCCGTGGCGGCTTCCGCCTTCTTTGCGATGGCCGCCTTGCACGTTCCCGCTCTGCGGTCGCTGCTGGACACCCAGCCGGTGGGTTGGGCCGGCACCGGGCTCGCCACCGCGGCAGCCCTCGCGGCATTCGTAGCCGCCCGGCTCCTGAGAGGCGCATTCCACAGAAAGGCATGAACATGAACGCGAATCCGCTTGCCCACGGGCACGGGATCCACGCCGAGGTGGGCGACCAGATCGTCGTGGGAGGCCCCACCGTCGGCACGCCGGGCCGCGACGGCGAAGTCATCGCCCTGCACCACGACGACGGCACCCCGCCGTACGACGTGCGCTGGTCGGACACAGGCCGTACCACCGTGTTCTTCCCCGGCCCGGACGCCCACGTCCGGCACCTGCACGACGAAACCGGTACGCCCGGGCACGAGGAGAGCCCGAATGGGGCAATGACCTCCCCCTGAGTGGGAAGGCCGGGCCATCCGGCCGGAGATACCGTGGAAGCGATGGCCGTCTCGCCATCACTTCCGGCCGGAGGTGGGCATGAGCACAGGGGAACAGCCCACCCGGAGCGGTGTTCCTCGACTGCGGCTCGACGAACTGCTGGATGAGCTGCAGGTACGGATCGACGAGGTCAGAGGCACGCGGGACCGGCTGAACGGTCTGCTCGAGGCCGTCATGTCCGTGGGCCGGGAGCTTGACCTGCCGCAGGTGCTGCGCGGGATCGTCGAGGCTGCCGTGGTGCTCGTGGACGCCGAATATGGGGCTCTCGGCGTCATCGGGAACGACAAAAAGCTGGCCGAGTTCCTTCCCGTCGGCATCAGCGACGACCTCCGCGCACAGATCGGAGACCTGCCCTCCGGCCACGGCATCCTCGGTGAGCTGATCCGCCACCCCGAGCCGCTGCGACTGTCGGAGCTGTCCGAGCATCCGGCCTCCTACGGGTTCCCGGACCACCACCCGCCGATGCACTCTTTCCTCGGTGTCCCGATCCGCATTCGCGAGGAGGTCTTCGGCAACCTCTATCTGACCGAGAAGCGCGGCGGAGCCGAGTTCGACGCCGAGGACGAGGCGGTCCTGTCCACCCTCGCTGTCGCGGCCGGCATCGCCATCGAAAATGCCCGGCTCTTCGAGGAGGTCCGGCTGCGGGAGCGCTGGCTGGAGGCCAGCTCCGACATCACCAGCGCCCTGCTCTCCGGAGCGCCCGAGGAGGAGGTCCTCGAAGGCATGCTGGAGCGGGCCAAGGACATCGCCAGCGCCGATATGGGCGTCTTCTACCTGCTCGGCCCCGCCGGTGAACTGCGAGGCTCGCTTGCCCTCGGGGAGGGAGCCGAGGCGCACCGCGGGATCGTCCTGCCCAGCACTCAGGGCACTCTCGCCGAGGCCGCCCTGGCACGCAACGGCCTCATCACCGTCCCCGACGTGGCGATCGATGAGCGCGTCACCGTGCAACCCGAGCGGTGGGCGGGCTTCGGCCCGGCCGTGGCCGTCACTGTCGGCACCAAGGAAAAGCTCAGTGGCGTCCTGATGCTCGCCCGGCGGCACGGTCACCCCGTATTCGCCACCACGGAGGTCGCCGCGCTTCCGGGGTTCGCGGGCCAGGCCGCCCTCGCACTGGAGCTTGCCGACAGGCGCCGCGACACCGAGCAGATGAGTCTGCTGGAGGACCACGACCGCATCGCCCGTGACCTGCATGACCTGGCCATCCAGCGACTCTTCGCCACCGGCATGACCCTCCAGAGCGCCCAGCGCTTCGTCGACCACCCCCAGGCGTCCGAGCGCCTCGCGCGCGCCGTGGACGACCTCGACGCCACCATCAAGATCATCCGATCGACCATCTTCGGACTCCGCGAACACGAGGCCCCCGGTGAAACGTCCAAGATGCGCTCCCGCCTGGCCCAAGCCCTGGATGAGGCCTCGGCAGCCCTCGGCTTCGCCCCGGCTCTGCGGGTGGAGGGGCTGATCGACACGGACGTACCGTCGGCCGTCGCGGACGAGGCCCTCGCTGTGGTGGGGGAAGCTCTCAGCAACGTCGCCCGCCATGCCGAGGCGACGCGGGCGGAGGTCTCGATCGTTGCGGCCGACGGGAACCTGACGGTCACCGTGACCGATAACGGCGTCGGCCTGCCCGCAGGCGGTCGGCGCAGCGGACTGCGGAACCTGGCCGAGCGTGCCGAACGGCTCAGCGGCCAGATGGAGGCCGCGGCGCGGCGCGATGGGGAGCGGGGCACTCGCCTGGAGTGGCAGGTACCTCTGGTCTCGCCACCGCGCTGACCGTCGCCGGGTTCCTGCCTACTTCGCCGTCCTGGCACCGTGCTCGCGCACTTGGGCGGCGATCACGGCCGCCTGGACCCGCCGCTCCACTCCGAGCTTGCCCAGGAGCCGTGAGATGTGGTTCTTGACCGTCTTCTCGGACAGGTAGAGCTGCTTGGCGATCTGTCGATTCGTGAGGCCCTCGCCGATGAGCTCCAGGACGGCACGCTCCCGTTCGGACAGAGCCGCCAGGCGGGCGTCCTCCGGTGCCTTCGCCGTTTCCGGGTCGCGCAGGGAGTGCATCAGGCGGGCGGTGGTCGCAGGGTCCAGCATGGACTGTCCGGTGGCGACCGTGCGTACGGCCGAGACCAGATCGGAGCCCTTGATCTGCTTCAGGACGTAGCCGGAAGCCCCTGCCATGATCGCGTCCAAGAGGGCGTCCTCGTCGTCGAACGAGGTCAGCATCAAACAGGCCAGGCCCGGCATGCGTGAGCGCAGCTCGCGGCAGACGGTGATGCCGTCACTGTCGGGTAGCCGCACGTCGAGTACGGCGACGTCCGGACGGAGCGCCGGCCCGCGGGCGAGCGCCTGCTCGGCCGTTCCGGCTTCGCCTACGACCGTGATGTCCGGCTCTGCGTCCAGGAGGTCCCGCAGCCCGCGCCGGACCACCTCGTGGTCGTCGAGGAGGAACACCTTGATAGGCGCCCCGGCGGACGTGTTCGAATCCTCGGACATGATCGCCCCTGGCTCGGTCCGTGCTGTGCGTTTCCCTCCGAATTGTCTCAGGAAGACGCACAATGCACCCGTGGCCGACGAGCAGGCTCGCTAGGCAGTGATGGTGCTTTCCAGCTCCATCCGGACGTCCACGACGCCCTCGACCGCGCGGATCGCCCGTGCGAGCAGGGGGACCAAGGCCCGATCCCGCAGCGGGCCGCGAAGAGCGACGACGCCGTCTTGTACGACGAATTCCAAGGTCACACCGGGTGCCAGTTCGGTGAGCACGGTCTGGCGGATCTCCTCCTCGAGCTCCTCGTCAGGCCTCAGGAACACCTTCAGGAGGTCACTGCGGCTGACCACACCCTCCAACATCCCGAGCGCGTTCACCACGGGCAGGCGTTTGACGTGCTTGCGCGCCATGATCCTTGCAGCTTCGGCGACGGGCGCGTCGGGGTGCACGGTGATCGCCGGACTCGACATGAGCTCCTCGGCCAGAACCGCTCCGGCCTTCGACGCTTCCTCCAGCTGCTCGGGCAGCGCGGGGTCCGCACGCCGGAACTCCTCCTTCGGCAACAGGTCCGCCTCGGAGACCACGCCGACGACCCGTCCCTCGCCTTCCAGGACGGGAACCGCGCTGACCTTCCACTGGTTCATCAGCTCGACGATCTCCTTGTAGGACGCCTCGCGGCCGATGGCGACGGCGGTGTGCGTCATGACGTCACTGACGGTGTAGCGGGATGCGGGCATGACCGGCTCCTTCGCGGTACGGACGATCAAAGGAAGCTGCCGCTGCCGTAGGGCGCGTACAGATCGAGAAGGCGCACGCGGGCGGCCTGCAGCCGGTTGGCGAGGACCTGCCCGACCCAGTGGCCCAGGGCAGAGCCGAAGGCGGCGTCGGCGTCCATCAGCGTCCGTACGCGCTCCGCATCGAACTCGTACGCACGGACAGGTGTCATCGCCTCGGCGCCCAGGCGCCAGGAGTACGGCTTGAAGAGCCACGAGCAGCCGACCAACTGGCCGGCGCCGAGGCTCTCGATGACGGCGGCGCGCCGCCCAGGTACATGGACGTCCAAGGTCACGGTTCCGGACCGGACGATCCAGAACCGATCGGCGTGGCCACCCTCGCGAAAGAGATGGGCCCCCTCGTCGAAATTGACCTCGTGGGCCAGTTCCATTCAGACGGGAGCGGCAGTCGGCGGGCAGCGCCTCGGAGATACGGGTGGGTGAAGGGGTGCTCATGAACGGCCTCCTGTTCGAGTCCGTCTTCAGTCTTGGCGTTCCCGCCGGCTCAGGCATGGGCCCTCCGGTCCCGTCTATGGGCCGACTGGCCCATGCCGAGGACGGCGCAGCCAGAGATCCTGGCATCAGATGGCCGGCTCGCGGCCGTCGACCCGTCCACCTGGCAGGTGCGCGATGTACTGGAATGGCCATGGCATGGGGGCCTGGGGATGGTTCGCCATGTCCCTCACCACGCTGATCGTCTGGACCCTGATCGTCGCAGCGACCGTCCTCGTGGTCCGCGCTCTCAGGCGAGATGGTGCGGACGGGCGCACAACAGCCGCGCCGTACGCAGCCTCCGACAGGGGGGCCGAGAGGCTTCTCGCGGAACGATTCGCCAGAGGCGAGATCGACGACGAGGAGTACAGCCGGCGGCTTGCGGTGCTGCGAAGCCACGCCCCTGGGCCCACGCCCCTTTGAGAAGCCAACAGCGGGCAAGGGCACCGGCGTCCCGCCCGCTTGACCGAGGATGCCCACGATGAAGAGCGACCCGGCCGGTACGATCACCAGCTCGCCTTCCGTCAGCATGCCGAGACGGCAGATGGAAGAGCTCAGCGCTGACGAGGCGCTGCGGCTGCTGGGCACCGTCGAACTGGGCCGGATCGTGTTCACCCGTCACGCGCTGCCCGCGGTGCGCCCCGTCAACCACCTTCTCGACGCCGGCGACATCATCGTCCAGGTCCAGGACGGCTTGACGCTGGCAGCCCTGCTCGCGGCCCAGGGGGATGCGGGCGTGGTCGTCGCGTACGAAGCCGACTTCATCGATCAAGGCGAACGCCTGGGGTGGAGCGTGGTAGCCACCGGCTACGCCACCGCCGTCACCGCCCCCAGCGAGATCGAGCGCTACGCGCACCTCCTGCAGCCTTGGGTCGAGGGCACCGCATCGGGCGCCATCCGGATCAGGCCCGACCTGATCACCGGCTTCCGGCTGCGTGAGGGCAGCCCGTAGAGGTCGGCCCACTCGCGCGCTTCACCTCCTTGCAGCCCTCCGCCCGGCACCATGGTGAGGCACAGGCCCGAATGGAGTTCCGGAGGTGCCATGCCGAAGCACGGACGGATCGCTGCGATCCCGCCCGCCTTCCGTGGCTACCGGAGGAACTGGTTACGCGGCGACGTCCTGGCCGGGATCACGGTCGCCGCCTACCTGGTCCCCCAGGTCATGGCCTACGCGGGCGTGGCAGGTCTTCCCCCGGTCGTCGGCCTGTGGGCCGTCCTGCCGGCCATGGTCCTGTATGCCGCGAGCGGCACCTCGCGCCTGCTGTCCGTCGGACCGGAGTCGACCACCGCCCTCATGACCGCCGTGGCCGTCGGGCCGCTCGCAGCCGGCGACCCCACGCGCTACGCGGCGCTCGCCGCAGCCCTGGCCCTCGTCGTCGGCCTGCTCTGTTTGGTCGCGTGGGCCATCCGGCTCGGCTTCCTGGCCGACCTTCTCTCCAGGCCCGTGCTAGTCGGCTACCTGGCTGGAGTCGCCTTCATCATGATCGTGGATCAGCTGCCCCGCCTCACCGGGACCAGCGGCAGCGGATCGGGGTTCTTCCCCCAGCTCTTCTCGTTCCTCCGGCACATCGGCGACCTGCACTGGCCCACGACCGTAATGGCCGCGGGCTGCCTGCTCCTTCTGTTCACCCTGCCTCTGCTGTGGCGTGCTCTGCCCGGACCACTCGTTGTCCTCGTTCTCGCAACAGCGGTGGTGACGGTCTTCGCACTGGACGAGGACCAGGGAATCGACATCATCGGCGCGGTCCCGACCGGCTTGCCGGGTTTTGTTCTGCCCCGGCTGACTGACCTCACCGCCCTGGTGCTCCCGGCTCTCGGCGTTCTGCTCGTCGGCTACACCGACGTGGTCCTGACCGCACGCGCCTTCGCCCGGCACGACGACCCACACCCCCTGGACGCGAACCGCGAGCTGCTGGCCCTCGGCGCGGCGAACCTCGGCGCCGGAGTCCTGCACGGCTTCCCGGTCAGCAGCAGCGCCAGCCGCACCGCCCTCGCGGACTCCTCGGGAGCCCGTACCCAGGTGTACTCCCTCGTCGGCGCCGCCTGCGTGGCCGGCGTCCTCCTCTTCCTCGGCCCGGTGCTCGCCCACACCCCCTCCGCCGCCCTCGGCGCCATCGTCGTCTATGCCGCCCTGCGCCTCGTCGAGGTGAGCGAATTCCGCAGGCTGGCAGCCTTCCGACGCCGCGAGTTCCTGCTCGCCCTCGGCTGCGGACTCGGCGTCCTCGCCCTCGGCATCCTGTACGGCGTGCTCCTCGCCGTGGCGCTGTCCGTCGCCGAACTCCTCACGCGGGTCGCCCGACCCCACGACGCCGTCGAGGGAATCGTCCCGGGCCTGGCCGGCATGCACGACGTCGACGACTATCCGAGCGCGCGCACCATTCCCGGCCTCCTCATCTACCGCTACGACTCACCGTTGTTCTTCGCGAACGCCGAGGACTTCCGCCGCCGGGCGCTGGCCTCGGTGGCGGTCCAGGACGAACCTGTGCACTGGTTCGTCCTGAACACCGAGGCCAACGTCGAGGTCGACATCACCGCCCTCGACGCCGTCGAGGCCCTGCGCTCCGAACTTACCCAACGGGATATCGTGTTCGCGCTCGCCCGCGTCAAGCAGGACCTGCGCCGGCCCCTCGACGCCTACGGCATGACAGCGAAGATCGGCCCGGAGCGCATCTTCCCCACGCTCCCCACAGCCGTTGCCGCCTATCGGGACTGGCAACGCGTCATGGGCCACGATCCAGCCCTCTGAGCAGGTCTCATGACCGAGTAGCCGGGCGCCGAAGACGGGAGGATCAGTGTAGGAGCTGCCTCGGTGGAGCTGCGGTCCTGTCCAGTTCCAGGAGGGCCGGCATGACTTCGCGGCGAACCTGCTGTCTGTCTTGAGCGCTCCGTAGCCGCAGCCGTCCATACCGCGTCAGATGTGGTTCGAGAAGGTTGCGGATGAGTTTGTAAACATCGGGATGCCGACGGCCGAGCTCCTCGCGGGCCTCGCGCGCCGCTGCCACAAGGAGGGGTTTTTCGGGATGAGTGTGCTCGGCAATGCTGATGGCATCGTGTACGGCGTGCCGCAGGCGCCCGTTCTCGCCGTACCGCTGGAGCAGGTTCCCGAGGAGACGTCGTCGGCCCATCAGTTCCCTCACCTCGTGGAGCGACTGTGGACGCAACTTAGCCTGAATCAGACCGCGTGCCGTGGCGCGCTCGATCGCGCCGTGTCTGGTCCGGACGGTTCGGCCAGGGGGATCCGGCTGCTGTCCCCGACCTGGCCGGTCAGGCTGGCGACGCCGTGGGACACGGTGACCTTGACGGACTCGTGGGAGAGCGGGAAGAGGCGCTTGACGACGCTCTCGCTGATCTCGGCTGTGAGTTCGTCGTCGGTGCGGAGGAAGACCTTCAGGAGGTCGGCGCGGCTGACGATGCCCTCCAACATGCCGAGGTCGTTCACCACGGGCAGGCGCTTGACGCGCCTGCGGGCCATGATCCGGGCGGCTTCGGCGACGGGAGCGTCGGGGTGCACGGTGATCGCCGGGCTCGACATGAGCTCCTCGGCCGGCACCGCGCCGGCCTTCGACGCCTCGTCCAGCTGGTCGGGAAGCGCGGGATCCGTACGGCGGAACTCCTCCTTCGGCAGCAGGTCCGCCTCGGACACGACGCCGACGACCCGGCCTTCGCCCTCCAGAACGGGGACCGCGCTGACCTTCCACTGGTGCATCAGCTCGACGATCTCCTTGTAGGACGCTTCGCGACCGATCGCGACGGCGGTATGTGTCATGACGTCACTGACGGTGTAGCGGAATGCGGGCATGACCGGCTCCTCGCCGTGCGAATGATTCAGAGGAAGCTGCCGCTGCCGTAGGGCGCGTAGAGATCGAGCAGACGGACCCGGGCGGCCTGCAGCCGGTGGGCGAGGACCTGCGCGACCCACTGCCCGAGGGCCGAGCCGAAGCGGGGGTCGGCGTCCATCAGCGTCCGAACGCCCGCCGCGTCGAACTCGTACGCGCGTACGGGAGTCATCGCCTCGGCGCCGAGCCGCCAGGTGGGGGGCTTGAACAACCAGGAGCAGCCGACCAGCTCGCCGGCGCCGAGGCTCTCGATGACGGCCGCGCGCCGACCGGGCACGTGGACGTCCAAGGCGACGGTGCCGGACCGGACGATCCAGAAGCGGTCCGCGTGACCGCCCTCGCGGAAGAGACGCGTACCTTCGGCGAAGTTCACCTCCCGGGCGAGTTCCATCAGGCGGGACCGGCAGTCGGCAGGCATGGCCGCGGCGAAGCGGATGGGGGAGGGGGTGCTCATGACGGGCCTCCTTGGTCGAGTCCGTTTCCAGTCTCTGCAGCCGGTGCCCATCCATGTAGGGACCCTCTGGTCCCCTCCGGGGGCCGATCGGCCCATGCCCCGGCTCGGCGCAGCCGGAGATCCTGGCAGCGGACGGCCCAACAGCGGCCCCCGCCCCCTCGATCCGGCAGGTGTGAGATGTACTGGAACGGTCACGGCATGGGCGCCTGGGGCTGGTTCGCAATTCCCTCACGACACTGATCGTCTGGGCCCTGATCATCGCAGCGGCCGCCCTCGTAATTCGCGCCCTCAGACGAGACGCTACGGACGGACGAACGGCACTCGCCCCGCCTACTGCCTCCGCCAAGGGGGCCGAGACCCTTCTGGCGGACCGCTACGCCAGAGGCGAGATCGACGACGAGGAGTACACCCGGCGGCTCGCGGTACTCCGCAGCCACGCCCCCGGGACCACGTCCCCGTGAGATGCCATCGGCGGGTACGGTCCCGCCGTCCCTCCGCTACACCAAGGTGCCCGTGATGGAGATCCATGCGGCCGGTACGATCAGCAGTCCGGCTTGGCCCCGCAGGCCGGAGCGGCAGACGGAGGAACTCGCCGCGGCTGAGGCGCTGGAACTGCTCGGCACCGTGGAACTGGGCCGCATCGTCTTCACCCGCCACGCGCTGCCCGTCGTCCGCCCGGTCCACCACCTCCTCGACGCCGGCGACATCATCATCCGCGTCCATGACGGCTCGACGCTGACGGCCCTGCTCGCGGCCCAGGAAGGCCCGGGAGTCGTCGTCGCCTACGAAGCCGACGACATCGATCCGGACGAACACCTCGGGTGGAGCGTGGTCGCCACCGGCTACGCCACCGCCGTCACCGATCAGGACGAGATCGAGCGCTACGCGCATCTCCTGCGACCTTGGGTCGAGGGCACGGCTTCAGGTGCCGTCCGGATCAGGCCCGACGTGGTCACCGGCTTCCGCCTGCGTGAGCGTAGCCCGTAGCGGTCGGCCCCCTCGCTCGCTTCAAGCGCATGTGCCCGTTCGCGCTGCACGATGGTGCGGCAGAGGCCGCGTGGAGTCCCGAAGGAGTCAGCGTCGTGGTCGCCGGGTCGTAGTGAGGTTTCGGCTCCTCCGGCAGCGGCATCAAACGGTTGCCAACCTCGCATGGCGGTGTGTTCGCGGCTCGGACACTGTGGAGGTATGGGCGTCGGAAGGTGAAGGCGATGGACAGGCAGGATGGGGCTCCACGGGTCGTGGTGGGCGTCGACGGCTCGCCCTCTTCCCAGGCCGCGCTGCGCTGGGCGGTCCGGTACGCGGGCCTCGTGGGCGGGAGAGTGGAGGCGGTCGCGGCGTGGGACGTACCCGGCACGGCGTCGTGGTCGGCCCCGGCGGTGGATACCGCATTCGACGAGGAAGAAGCGGAGCGGCGTCTGGTCGAGGAGGTCCGTGCGGTCCTCGGCGAGGAGGGCGGCTCCCTGGTCCACGAACGCCTGGTGCGTGGCAATGCCACCGAGGTCCTGGTGGACGCGGCCGAGGGCGCCGACATCCTGGTCGTGGGCAGTCGCGGCCGCGGCGGCTTCCGCAGGGCCCTGCTCGGTTCGGTGAGCCAGCAGGTGGCGCTCCATGCTCCCTGCCCGGTGACGATCGTCCGGCCGGACGTGCCTGTCGAGTGACGCCGGGCCCCGACGCGGTGACGTCGGCCGGGTCGGCCAGCAGAACGCCGGCTGACCGTCCGGCCCATGCCCGCCCGCGTTCCACGACGTCAGGCCGGAGGTGACCGATACCCGGCGAGACAGGAAGGGAGGGCGACGTCATGAAGGCACTCGTCTTCCACGGTCCGGGACAGATCTCCTGGCAGGACGTTCCGGACCCCGACATCAAGGACGCCGCCGACGCGGTGGTCCGTGTCGAAGCCGGCACCATCCGCGGCACCGACCCGCACATCGTCAAGGGCTACGTGCCGGAGGAAGTCGTTGAAGTCGTCGGTGTCACCGACGGCGAGGACATCCGGCGGCTGGACGCCGTGGCGCGCTCCCTGCCCTGGGCGGGCGGCCGCCGTACGCACTGGATGCCGGTCGCCCTCGTCCGGATCACCGGCCGCCGCGTGGTGCGTCGGTGATGCGGATCCGGGCCGTCGTCTTCGACACCGACGGGGTCCTGCTCGATTCCGCGGTGCTGCACGCGGCCGCCTGGAAGGCGGCATTCGACGGTTGCCTGGAGGTGTGGGGAACCGGCGGAGCGCGCCAACCGCCCTTCGACGCCGAGCGGGAGTACCGGGAACTGGTCGACGGCAAGCCCCGGTACGGCGGGGCCGCCGACCTGCTGGCGGCGCGGGGGATCGGCCTGCTCCCGGGCACACCCGACGACGAACCCGGCTGCGCCACGGTGTGGGCGGTCGCGGCCCGCAAGGAAAGGGCCTTCACGGAGATCCTGCGGGACCGGGCCGTCGAGCCGTTCGCCGACGCGGAGCCGGTCCTCGCAGCCCTCTCGGCGGCAGGGGTGAGGTGCGCTGCCGTGTCCGCCTCCCGCCATGCCCGTCCCCTGCTGGAGGCGGCCGGGCTCCTCGGGTCGTTCGAGCTCGTCGTCGACGGAATTCCGGGAAGCGGCCCGGCGCCTGGGAGTGGAGCCCGCGCACGCGGCCGTGGTGGAGGACGCCCTCGCCGGCGTGGACGCGGGCCGGCGCGGCCACTTCGGCCTGGTCGTCGGCATCGACCGCGCCGGGACGCCCGGCGGGGGTGCGGCCCTGCGCGAGCACGGCGCCGACGTGGTGGCCGCCGATCTGAGCCCGCTGCCCGACCTGGTGTCGGGCCTGATGTCGGGCCCGATGTCGCGGGGGCGACCATGACCTCCCCCTGGAGGTGGGAGTACGACGCCTACGACCCGAAGACGGAACGGGTGGTGGAAGCCCTGTGCACCCTGGCCAACGGCAGGTTCGCCACCCGCGGCGCCGCGCCGGAGGCGTCCGCCGACCCGGTCCACTACCCGGGGACGTACGTGGCGGGCTGCTACAACCGCCTCACATCGGAGGTGGCGGGGAAGCGACTCGACAACGAGGACATGGTCAACCTGCCGAACTGGACGCGGCTGCGCTACCGCTGCCTCCCGGACGACGGTCCACCGGGCGACTGGCTGACGCCGGACGCACCGGGGCTGCGGCACTACCGCGTCGTCCTCGACCTGCGCGCCGGGACACTCACCCGACGCATGGAGTTCCGCGACGAGAACGGCCGCCGCCTCGGCGTCGCGCACACCCGGATCGTCCACCTGGGCGACGCGCACCTGGCCGCGCAGCGCACCACGTTCCGCGCGTACGGGTGGAGCGGTCACATCGAGGTGGAGTCGATCCTCGACGGCGACGTGATCAACGCCGGCGTCGAGCGGTACCGGCATCTCGACGGACGTCACCTCACCGGTCACCGCTCCGGAGTCGAGCCGGAAGGCGTGGCGTGGCTGTCCTGCCGGACCTCCTCGTCGCTGATCGGCATCGGCCTCGCGGTCAGGACCACGACCCGGCCGCTCGTCTCCGCCCGGAGCGGCTGTACCCCCACCACCACGGTGCAGGCGTACGCACTGCCTCTCACCCCCGAGCACTCCGCCACCGTCGTGAAGACGGCCGCCCTGTACACCTCGCTGGACCGGCCGCCCGGTGACCCGCTGTCCCTCGCCGTCGACCGGGTCAAGGCGGCGCCCGCCTTCCCCGCCCTGCTCGCCGCCCACCGGGCCGCGTGGGAACACCTGTGGAGCCAGGCCGAGTCGCGTGTCCCCGGCGAGGCGGGCCGGATCCTGCGGCTGCACCACTTCCACCTCCTGCAAACCCTTTCCCCGCACACCGCGGAACTCGATGCCGGCGTGCCCGCGCGGGGGCTGCACGGGGAGGCGTACCGCGGTCACGTCTTCTGGGACGAACTCTTCGTCATGCCCTATCTGACCCTGCACTTCCCGGAGGTGGCGCGAGCCCTGCTCATGTACCGCCACCGGCGCCTGCCCGCCGCCCGGACCGCCGCGCGCCGCGCCGGGATGTGGGGTGCGATGTTCCCCTGGCAGAGCGGCAGTTCAGGGGAAGAGGAGACGCAGTCCCTGCACCTCAATCCCCGGTCGGGCCGCTGGCTGCCCGACCACTCGCGCCTCCAGCGCCACGTCGGATCGGCCATCGCCCTGAACGTCTGGCGCTACGGGAGCACCACCGGGGACACCGGCTTCATGCACGGCCCCGGGGCGGAACTGCTCCTGGAGACCGCCCGCTACTGGGCGGCGGCCGCCGCCTACGACGTGTCGTACGGGCGCTACCGGATCCGCGGCGTCCTGGGCCCGGACGAGTACCACGACGCCTACCCCGACGCGGCGCTGCCCGGCATCGACGACAACGCGTACACCAACGTGACCGCCGCGTGGGTCCTGGCGCGCGGCCTCGACCTGATCGACGACCTGCCGGCCACCCGACGCGAGGAGCTCCGCAGCAGCCTCGGCCTCGACCGCGGGGCGCTCGACCGGTGGGAGGACGTCTCCCGTCGCCTGTACGTGCCCTTCCACGCCGGCGTGATCAGCCAGTTCGAGGGTTACGGGGAGCTGGCCGAGCTGGACTGGGAGGCCTACCGCGCCCGTTACTCCGACATCCGCCGCCTCGACCGGATCCTGGAAGCCGAGGGCGACACGGTCAACCGCTACCAGGCGTCCAAGCAAGCCGACGCCCTCATGCTCGGCTACCTCTTTCGGCCCGCCGACCTGCGCGACCTGTTCGGTCGCCTCGGCTACCGCCTGGACGACGCCGTGTGGCGGGCGACCGTCGCGTACTACCTCCGGCGCACCAGCCACGGATCCACGCTCAGCAGCCTGGTCCACGGCTGGGTCCTCGCCCGCCAGGGCGGGGAGGACGCCTGGCGGTACTGCGAGGAGGCCCTGCTCAGCGACGTGACCGACATCCAGGGCGGGACCACGGGCGAGGGGATCCACCTCGGGGCGATGGCCGGCACCCTGGACCTCGTCGAACGCGCCCTCACAGGTCTGGAGGCGGGAGGCGAGGGCCTGCGTATCGACCCGGTGCCGCTTCGGGAGATCCCGCGCCTCTCGTTCACGTTCTGCTACCGCGGCCGGCACGGCATCCGCATCCGGGTCCTGCCGGGTCGCCTGGGCATCATGGTTCCCGAGGGGCCCCAAGGCCCTCTGCCGCTGATCCTGCCGGGAGAACGCCAGGTCACCGTGGCTCCGGGCGAGGAGCACTGGTTCCGTTCGGCCCCCGGCTGACCCTCCCCGTCAGGACTTGCGCAGCAGGAGGTGTCCCCGTTCGAAGCGTTCGCCCTCCAGGGGGCGGCGCCGCATGCGGGCCACCTCCTCGAAGCCGGCGTCCGTCGCCATCCGTGCCAGGTCGTCGATCGGCCACCGGTAGGCGGTGGTGACCGCGTGGTCGAAGGGTGCGACCGGCTCGCCGTCCGAGGCGAAGAAGGCGAGGAGGAGGTGGCCGGCCGGGGCCAGGCTGCGATGGAACTCCGTGAAATACGACGGGACTTCGGTCGGTGGCGCGTGAATGATCGAGTACCACGCGACGATTCCGCCGAGTGCCCCGTCGGCGACCTCCAACGCGGTCATCGAGCCGATGGTGAACCGCAGGTCCGGCCGGACCCGGCGGGCGTGCTCGATCAGGGCCCGCGACAGGTCGACACCGAACACGTCGAGCCCGAGGTCGCGCAGGTGGGCCGTCATGTAACCGGGTCCGCAGCCCAGGTCGGCCACGGGGCCGGTCCCGGTACGCCGTACGAGTTCCGCGAACGCCGCGAGGACGGACCGGTCGAGCGGGAGGGAGGCGAGGGAGTCCTCCGCGACGGCGATGTACGCGGAGGCCATGGCGTCGTACGCCCGCGCCGTCCTGATCGACCGGTATGAGTCGGGACTGTTCACTCCCGGATCGTACCCCGGACCGGGATGAGGGAGAGATGATGTGAACGTCCCACTGGGCAGGCACCGGCAGGGAGGCGGCGGGCGGATGAACGGATCCCCGAACGAGGGCGCGGACCCCGGGCTCTACGGCCCGAGGTCGGTCACCTGGCAGTGCCACGGCGACCCGGTCATGTGGATCGCCGGCGTCCGCGCGCTCCACCTCCAGGCCCTGCACCCGCGCGCCGTGCGCGGCGTCGTCCGGAACTCCGACTTCACACAGGACCCCTGGGGCCGGCTCCTGCGCACCGCCGACTTCGTCGGCACCCTCACCTACGGCACCACCGAGGCCGCCGAACGCGCCGGCGAGCGGGTCCGCGCGATCCACCGGCGACTTTCCGCCGAGGACCCGGACACTGGCGAGCGCTTCTCCGTGGACGACCCGGAGCTCCTCCTGTGGGTGCACTGCGCGCAGATCGACAGCTTCCTGCACGTCCTGCGCCGCTCCGGCGTCCCGCTCACCCCGGATCAGGCCGACCGCTACGTGGACGAGAACCGCGTCAACGCCCGCGTCGTCGGCCTCGACCCGGCCGGCGTGCCCGCCGACACCCGGCAGCTGGCCCGCTACTTCGAGCAGGTCCGACCCCACCTCGCCGCCGGGGCCGACGCCCGCGCCGTGGACGACTTCCTGCGCGCCCCGCCCGTCCACCCCCTCCTCGTCCCTGGCCGAAACCTGCTGTGGCGTCCCCTGGCCGCACTCGCCTACGACACCCTCCCCGACTGGGCGCACCGCCTCTACGGGCGCCCCGCCCCGCCCCCGCCGGCCGTCACCCGGCGGCTACGCCTCACCGGTCGCGTGCTGCGCAGCATTCCCGCAGGTCTACGCTGGCAACTGCCTCCAGGTCACATCTTGAAGGCGATACGTCGCCTGGGCCCCGGGAGTCGCCCCTCGACGTACACACTGCGTACATCAGCGGCCATACTGGACCGCCCGGGGAGGGCGCGGCACGACGACGGGGGCGGCTTCAAGACATGGCGGAGTCCAGACTGATCCAGGGCCGGTATCGGTCACTCGATCTGATCGGGCGAGGCGGTATGGGCGAGGTCTGGCGTGCCCGCGACGAGTCGCTCGGCCGGCAGGTCGCGGTCAAGTGCCTCAAGCCGATCGGCGCCGAACAGGACGCGCACTTCACCCAGGTCCTGCGCGAACGCTTCCGCCGTGAGGCGCGCGTCGCCGCCTCGCTCCAGCACCGCGGGGTCACCGTCGTCCACGACTTCGGCGACGACAGCGCCGGCGGCGGACCCCTCTACTTGGTCATGGAGCTGCTCGAAGGCCGCAACCTCAGCCAGCTGATGGAGGACAACGAGGCCCGCCCGCTCCCCGTCGACGTGGTCCTGGACATCGCCGAGCAGATGGCCGCCGCCCTCGGTTACACGCATGACCAGGGCGTCGTCCACCGCGACCTCAAGCCCGCCAACATCATGCGGCTCACCGACGGCACCGTGAAGATCTGCGACTTCGGCATCGCCCGCCTCGCCCACGACATCGGCTTCACCGCCAAGCTCACCGGCGGCGGCATGGCCATGGGAACCCCGCACTACATGTCCCCCGAACAGATCGCGGGCGGTGAGGTCGACCACCGCAGCGACCTCTACTCCCTCGGTTGCGTCCTCTACGAGATCGCCACCGGCGCCCCGCCCTTCGACCTCGGCGACTCCTGGTCCGTGCTGGTCGGCCACCGCGACACCGCGCCCGTACCGCCGCGCGCGCACCGGCCGGAGCTGCCCGACCACTTCGAGCGGATCGTCCTGGAACTGCTGGCCAAGCGCCCCGAGGACCGCCCCGGCGACGCCCGCCACGTGCACCGGCGCCTGGTCGAGGCACGGCTCGGCGCGGGCCGCGCCGCGGGCGCGCACCCTCCGCTGCCCGCGTGGGCCGCCGGGATGACGGCCGGACGCAAGGCCGGGATCGACGCCCGGCCGGCCAGCGGTGAGTGGGCGGTGCTCACCGGCTCCTGGACGGCGGCCCGCCCGACGGCGGCCCCGACCCGCGCACGACCCGCCCACCGACCCCGGCACGCGGTCGATCACCCGCCCCGCGCCCACCGACGACCCCCGCCTCACCGTCGCCCACGGGTTCGCGCCGACCACCCTCGCGGCCGGCTCCGCGCGCCCCGGCGCCCTCGCCGCCGGACACACCCGCGCCTTCGCCCTCAGCCGCGCGGGCCGCCCCGAAGAGGCCCTGGCCGTGTACGCGGCCGTCGCGCGGGGCCGGGCGAAAGTGCTGGGCCCAGACCACCCCGACACCCTCGCGGCCCGCCAGGAGGAGGCGTACGAACTCGGTCGGCTCGGCCGGCACGGCGAGGCGTACGAGCGCTACGAGGCCGTGCTCGACGCCCGCGTCCGCACCATGGGCCCGCGCCACCCCGACACCCTGCGCTGCCGCCACAACCTGGCCTGCGCGCTCGGCGCCCTCGGCCGGCACGCCGAGGCCCACGCCACCGCCGCCGAAGTGGCCGCCGACCGGGCCGCCGTCCTCGGCGCGGAGCACGTGGACACGCTGCACACCCGCTACGAGGCGGCGTACGCCCTCGGCCGGCTCGGCCGTTGGGAGGAGGCACTGGCCGGGTTCCGGCACGTGGCCGCCGTACGCGAACGCTTCCTCGGCCGGGACCACCCCGACGTCCTCGCCGCCCGCTACGAGATCGGCATCGCCCTCGGCCGCACCGGCCGCGCGGCCGAGGCCCTCGACCTCTTCCGGGCCCTGGTCCGCGACCGCACCCGGGCCTACGGCGCCGGCGACCCGGAGACCCTGCGCGCCCGCCACGTCCTCGGCGTCAACCTGGGCCGCCTGGAACGGTGGGAGGAAGCCGTGGCCGAGGCCCGCGCGGTGGGCGAGGCCCGCGCCCGGGTCCTGGGCGCCGAGCACGCGGACACCCTGGTCAGCCGCCGCGAACTGGCCGTCGGGCTGGGCCGGCTGGGCCGCTGGGACGAGGCGCTGCCCATCTACCGCGACCTGTCGGGCATCCGCGAGCGCTCCCTCGGCGACGAGCACCCCGACACCGTCCTCGCCCACGCCGACGAGGCGCACTGTCTGGAGCGGCTGGGCCAGGTGTGTTACCAAGAGCCATGACTTCCCTCACGGGCTCCCGGGGTTTCGCGCACGAGGTGTACGACGCGGTGATCGTCGGAGGCGGTCACAACGGCCTGGTCGCCGCCGCCTACCTGGCCCGTGCGGGCCGGTCGGTGCTGGTCCTCGAACGCCTCGGCCGCACCGGCGGCGCCGCCGTCTCCACGCGGCCGTTCGCCGGGGTCGACGCCCGACTGTCGCGCTACTCCTACCTGGTCTCGCTGCTCCCCGCGAAGCTCGTCCAGGACCTGGGCCTGCGGTTCCGGGTCCGCCGGCGCACCGTGTCCTCGTACACGCCCTACGCCGCCGGCGGGCCCGGAGGTCGGCGCGGCGGGCTGCTCGTCGGCGGCGGGGAGGCCCGTACCCGTGAATCCTTCGCCCGACTGACCGGCTCGGAGCGGGAGTACGAGAGCTGGCGCGCGTTCTACGGGGCCACCGGGCGGTTGGCCCGCGCGGTCTTCCCCACCCTGACCGAGCCGCTCCCCACCCGCGCGGAGCTGCGGGCCAGGGTCGACGACGAGGACACGTGGCGGATGCTGTTCGAGGAGCCGCTCGGGCGGGCGGTGGAGGAACGCTTCGCCGACGACCTGGTGCGGGGCGTGGTCCTGACGGACGGGCTGATCGGCACGTTCGCCGACGCCCACGACCCCTCCCTGGCGCAGAACCGCTGCTTCCTCTACCACGTCATCGGCGGCGGGACCGGGGACTGGGACGTGCCCGTCGGCGGCATGGGCGCCCTCACCGACGCCCTGGCCGACGCGGCGCGGGCGGCCGGAGCCGAGATCGTCACCGGGCACGAGGCGCTACGGATCCACCCGGACGGCACGAAGCCGGTGGAGGTGGCCTTCCGTACGGCGAACGGCGAGGGCTCCGTCAGGGGCCGGACGGTCCTGGTGGGCGCCTCCCCGCAGGCGTTGGCCGACCTCCTCGGGGAAGATCCGCAGGACGCCGCGGCTCCCGAGGGCGCCCAGCTCAAGGTCAACATGCTGCTCCGGCGGCTGCCCAGGCTGCGCGACACCTCGGTGGACCCCCGCGAGGCCTTCGGCGGCACCTTCCACATCGCCGAGGGGTACGAGCAACTGCGCCGCGCGCACGGGGAGGCGGCCGCCGGGGAACTGCCGTCCGTACCGCCCTCGGAGATCTACTGCCACTCCCTGGCGGACCCCTCGATCCTCGGGCCCGACCTCGCGGAACAGGGCTACCAGACCCTCACCCTGTTCGGACTGCACACCCCCGCGCGGCTGTTCGCACACGACAACCACCAGGCGCGCGAGGTGCTGCTGACGGCCACCCTCGCCCAACTGGACGAACACCTCGCCGAACCGCTCACCGACTGCCTGGCCTTCGACGCGGACGGCCGCCCCTGCATCGAGGCCAAGACCCCGCTGGACCTGGAACGGGAACTGCGCCTGCCCGGTGGCCACATCTTCCACCGGGACCTGTCCTGGCCCTACGCCGGCCAGGACGGCGGCCCCGGCCGCTGGGGCGTCGAAACCGCCCACCCCACCGTCCTGCTGTGCGGAGCCGGGGCGGTGCGCGGCGGCGGCGTCAGCGGCATTCCGGGCCACAACGCGGCGATGGCGGCGCTGGGCCGCTGACGTCGGACGGTTCGCCGACCTCAGACGGGCTCGCTGAACCTCAGACGGGCTCGATGACGACGATCGGGATCTCCCGGTCCGTCTTCGTCTGGTACTCGTCGTACGCCGGCCACTCCTTGACCATCAGGGGCCAGTAGGCGCAGCGTTCGTCGGGCGTCGCGGTGCGCGCGGTGGCCCGCATGACGCGGGGGCCGACCTGGATGCGCACGTCCGGGTGGGCCGTCAGGTTCCGGTACCACAGCGGGTGCTCGGCGGCGCCGCCCTTGGAGGCGACGACCAGGAAGTTCCCGTCGGCCTGACCGTAGATCAGCGGCGTGCGCACGGCCTGTCCCGAGACGCGTCCGACGGTGGTCAGGAGCAGGGTGTGGGTGCCGTTCCAGGCGTGGCCCTCGGCGCCGTTCGAGGCGACGTACTGCCGGGTGTGGTCGAGCTGCCAGCCGGAGCTCGGGTCCTTGGGGCGGTCCCAGTCGATGTCGGTGGTCATGGTGGTGGCCTGCCTTCGTCTTTGAAGAGTCAACGTTCCCGACAACGAGCGTCAACGCCGGTGGGCACGCTCGGCATTCCGGTGTGGTCGCGTGAACAGCCTTTCGCGATGCCGCGTGGCGCGGCGCGGACGTAGGATCGCACCGTGATCGCCGAACTCCAGTGCGTCGTCCTCGACTGCCCCCACCCGCTCGCGCTCGCCGAGTTCTACGCGGCCCTGCTGGGCGGCGAGGTCAACCGACCCGACCCGCGCTGGTCACTGGACGCGGACTGGACCACCCTGCACACCCCGGCCGGGACGGTCCTCGCCTTCCAGCGGGTCGCGGACCACCGCCCGCCCCGGTGGCCGGACCCGGCCCACCCCCAGCAGTTCCACCTGGACCTCGGCGTCCCCGACCTCGGACGGGCCCGGGAACAGGTGCTCGCCCTGGGCGCGACCCCGTTGGAGGAGGGCCCGCCGGAGCGCGGCTGGGACGTCTACGCCGACCCGGCGGGCCACCCGTTCTGCCTGGTCCGCCACGCGGCACCCGGCGCCGCCTGAGGGCCGGCGTGGAAATGCGTGGCCGCGAGGTCGCGGCCGCGGCTAGGGTCGGGCCTCTGACCAGCCGTTACGGCGGCCCCGACGACGAGTGAGCGCATGCCATGACCGGCCGACAGGACACGACGACCCTCTGCCGCCCGACGGGCCCCGAGGAACTGGAGCTGGTCCGTGGGTCGAACTGGCGTGCGTGGCCGCCCCGGCTGCCCGAGCAGCCGATCTTCTACCCCGTCCTCAACGAGGACTACGCCATCCGTATCGCCCGGGACTGGAACGTCCGGCACAGTGGCGTCGGCTTCGTCACCCGCTTCGAGGTCGACTCGGAGTTCCTGAGCCGCTATCCCGTCCAGCAGGCCGGCGGGCGGACGATCCTGGAGCTGTGGGTGCCGGCCGAGGAGCTCGACGTGTTCAACGAGCACATCGTCGGCGAGATCGAGCTGGTCCACACCTTCCGCTGAGGCGGGTTCCGGGGGTTCGCCCGCCTCCTCCTCGCGCGGGCTCAGTCGGACGAGCGGGTCCAGCCGGTGGCCTGGATGCGGGCGGCGTCGGTCGGGCGGTCCTCGGCGAAGAGCAGGGCCGACGGTTCGGCCACCCGTACGACGTCCACGTAGATCCCGCGTCCGACGTAGCGGCCGGTCGAGGCGTGGCGGAAGCGCAGGATGACCTGGCGGCCCGCCCAGGTGGGCAGGGGGGCTTCGAGGCGGTGCCAGACGCGGCCCGACCAGCCGCCGGCGCTGCCGTCCGGCCACCGCTCCGGGGCGCCGCCCGTGGTGCGGACGGTGGTGAACGGCACGGGATGCCAGTCCACCCCGTCCGGCGAGGCCTCCAGGTGGAAGGCGCCCGCACCGGGCACGGTGTCCCACCACACGGCGCAGCGCAGCCGGGCCCGCGCGGTGGTGGGGGTGAGCGGCGGGAGGGTGAGGACGCCCGCGCCGCCGGTGTCCATGCCCGAGTACCAGGCCGGGCCGCCGTGCCTCGTGCGCACGGGGACGGCGCGGGCGAAGCGGTTGCCGGTCGCGACGCGGGGCGCGCTGCCGGCCCGCCAGGTGCGTACGGGGTGGACGGAGTTGCCGAGCAGGATGAGGAAGGAGTCGGTGGAGGGGTCCAGGACCAGCGAGGTGCCGGTGAAACCGGTGTGGCCGGCGGAGTGCGGGGTGGCCATCGCGCCCATGTACCAGTGCTGGTAGAGCTCGAAGCCCAGGCCGTGGTCATCGCCGGGGAAGGCGGTGTTGTAGTCGGTGAAGAGCAGTTCGACGGAGGCGGGGCCGAGGATGCGCCGCCCCGCGTAGACCCCGCCGTCGAGGAGCGCGCGGGAGAGGATGGCGAGGTCCCAGGCGGTGCCGAAGACGCCGGCGTGTCCCGCGATCCCGCCGAGAGCGTACGCGTTCTCGTCGTGGACCTCGCCCCAGACGAGCCCCCGGTCCAGGCCCGACCACGGCGGACGCTGCACCTCGGTGGCGGCGGTGACGCGGCGCCAGGAAAGCGGGGGGTTGTAGCGCGTGCGGTGCATCCCGAGCGGAGCGGTGATCTCGTCGTGCAGCAGGGCGTCCAAGGTACGGCCGGTGATCCGTTCCAGGAGCAGGTGCAACGCGATGAGGTTCAGGTCGGAGTACCGGTACACCGTCCCGGGCGTGTCCTGCGGTCGCACCGCCCACAGCAGCCGCAGTCGCCCCTCGCGGGTGGACTCCTTGTAGAAGGGCGCCCACGAGCGCAACCCCGAGGTGTGCGTGAGCAGCTGGCGGACGGTCACCCGTTCCTTGCCGCCGCCCGTGAACTTCGGCAGGTACCGGGCGACCGGAGCCTCCAGCTCCAGCCGCCCCCGCTCCATCTGCTGCACGGCCAGGATCGAGGTGAACAGCTTGCTCAGGGAGGCCAGGTCGAACACCGTGTCCTCCGCCACCGCGATCCGCTCGGCGGCCGGGAGCTCCCTCGGCCGGTCGGTGCGGCCGTCGTAGTCCGCGTAGCGCACCGCGTCGCCCATGGCCCGGTGCAGGGCGACCGTACGGCCGCGCCCCGCGAGGACCACCGCGCCGGCGTAGTAGGGGTGGGTGGGGGAGGGGCCGAGGAAGCGCCGGGCCTCCTCGGCCACCGCCTCCAGGTGCCGTTCCACCAGTCCGGCCTGGCGCGCGGAGCCGTACCGCAAGTGCAGCCCCTGTAGGGCCCGCCGCTCGACCGGGTTCCCGCCGAAGTCGGCGCCCCCACCGCGCCCGAGGCCCCCGCCCGCGCCCCCCGCGCCACCCGCCCCGCCTGTCCCACCCGTCCCGCCCGTACGCCGCCCCCGCCGCCGCCCCGCCCCGCCGGCCGCCGCCCGCGCCGCCCGCCGCCCCCGCCGACCGGCCGGGCAGCGCGGCGTGCAGGACGAGGACCCCGCCGAGCGTCAACAGCCGCGCCCCGAGCCGCCTGCGGCCGATCCCACCCCTTGCTCCCGTACCGTCCGTCCCGGCCCCGTAACCACCCATGTCCCGGCCCTCCTGTCCCCGTCCGCGCACGCTACTGGGTATCTGCCCGCCCACCGCGGACCCTCCGCACCGCCCGGCCGTCAAAGAATCTGACGCAGCATCAGAAAACCCCTTCCCTCACCCGCCGCGCTGCGGCATCCTCACGCCCATGGAGACGGAGCTGAGCAAGAAACTGGGAGTCGAGCACGCCATCTTCGGCTTCACGCCCTTCCCGGCGGTCGCCGCGGCCATCACCCGCGCGGGAGGGTTCGGCGTCCTCGGAGCGGTCCGCTACACCGCTCCCGACGACCTCAAACGCGACCTCGACTGGATGCAGGCGCACACCGACGGCAAGCCCTACGGGCTCGACGTCGTCATGCCCGCCAAGAAGGCCGTCGACGGCATCGGCGAGGCCGAGATCGAGGCGATGATCCCGGCCGGGCACCGCGCCTTCGTCCGCGACACCCTCGCCAAGCACCACGTACCCGAACTGCCCGAGGGCGAGGCCTCCGGCTGGCGCATCACCGGCTGGATGGAACAGGTCGCCCGCAACCAGCTCGACGTCGCCTTCGACTACCCCATCAAACTCCTGGCGAACGCCCTCGGTTCCCCGCCCGCCGACGTCATCGCCCGCGCCCACGCCCACGGCGTCCTCGTCGCCGCCCTCGCCGGCAGCGCCAAACACGCCCGCCGGCACGCCGAAGCCGGCATCGACATCGTCGTCGCCCAGGGCTACGAGGCCGGCGGCCACACCGGCGACATCGCCACCATGGTCCTCGTCCCGGAGATCGCCGAAGCCGTCGCCCCCCTGCCCGTCCTCGCCGCCGGCGGCATCGGCAGCGGCGAACAGATCGCCGCCGGCCTCGCCCTCGGCGCCCAGGGCGTCTGGCTCGGCTCCCTCTGGCTCACCACCACCGAGGCCGACCTCCACTCCCGCGCCCTCACCGCCAAACTCCTCGCCGCCGGCTCCGGTGACACCGTCCGCTCCCGCGCCCTCACCGGCAAACCCGCCCGCCAACTGCGCACCGAGTGGACCGACGCCTGGGACGACCCCGCCGGCCCCGGCGCGCTCCCGATGCCACTGCAGGGCCTGCTCGTCGCCGAGGCCGTCTCGCGGATCCAGAAGTACGAGGTCCAGCCGCTGCTCGGCACCCCCGTCGGCCAGATCGTCGGCCGGATGAACGCCGAACGCCCCGTCCGGGCCGTCTTCGACGAACTCACCGCCGGCTTCGAGCGCGCCGTCGACCGCATCAACCGCATCGCCGGCCGAGCACCGGCCGGCGGACCCGAGGGAGGACCGCGACCGACATGAGCGAGCAGCAGAACACCCGCCCCAACGGGTTCTGGGCCCAGGCGGCCGCCGACCCCGACCGCACCGTCCTCGTCGCCCCCGACGGCGAGACATGGTCCGCCGGTCGCCTGCACGCCGACGTCAACCGCCTCGTCCACGGCCTGCGCGCCGCCGGACTGGAACGCGGCGACGCCTTCGCCGTCGTCCTGCCCAACGGCGTCGAGTTCTTCACCGCCTACCTCGCCGCCTCCCAGGCCGGCTTCTACCTCGTCCCCGTCAACCACCACCTCGTCGGCCCCGAGATCGCCTGGATCGTCTCCGACTCCGGCGCCAAGGTCCTCATCGCCCACGAACGCTTCGCCGAGGCCGCCACCGCCGCCGCCGACGAGGCGGGCCTCCCGGGGGAGCGCCGCTACGCCGTCGGAGCCGTCCCGGGCTTCGCCCCGTACGCGGCCCTCCTCGACGGGCAGCCCACCACGCCCCCCGACGGGCGCACCCTCGGCTGGGTGATGAACTACACCTCCGGCACCACCGGCCGCCCGCGCGGCATCCGCCGCCCCCTGACCGGCCGCCTCCCGGAGGAGACGTACCTCGGCGGGTTCCTCGCCATCTTCGGCATCCGGCCCTTCGACGACAACGTCCACCTCGTCTGCTCGCCGCTCTACCACACGGCCGTACTCCAGTTCGCGGGCGCGTCGCTGCACATCGGCCACCCGCTGGTCCTCATGGACAAGTGGACCCCCGAGGAGATGCTGCGCCTGATCGACCGCCACTCCTGCACGCACACCCACATGGTCCCCACCCAGTTCCACCGCCTGCTCGCCCTCCCGCAGCACACGAAGGACGCCTACGACGTCTCCTCCATGCGGCACGCCATCCACGGCGCCGCCCCCTGCCCGGACCACGTCAAACGGGCCATGATCGACTGGTGGGGCCGCTGTGTCGAGGAGTACTACGCGGCCAGCGAGGGCGGCGGCGCCTTCGCCACCGCCGAGGAATGGCTCAAGCGGCCGGGCACCGTCGGCAAGGCCTGGCCGATCAGCGAACTCGCCGTCTTCGACGACGACGGCAGGCGGCTGGCCCCCGGCGAAGTGGGCACCGTCTACATCAAGATGAACACCGGCGGCTTCAGCTACCACAAGGACGAGGGCAAGACGCGCAAGAACCGCATCGGTGACTTCTTCACCGTCGGCGACCTCGGCCTGCTCGACGAGGAGGGCTACCTCTTCCTGCGCGACCGCAAGATCGACATGATCATCTCGGGCGGCGTCAACATCTACCCCGCCGAGATCGAATCGGCCCTGCTCACCCACCCGGCCGTCGCGGACGCCGCCGCCTTCGGGATCCCGCACGACTCCTGGGGCGAGGAGGTCAAGGCCGTCATCGAACCCGCCGAGGGCTTCGAAGCGGGCGACGCCCTGGCCGCCGAGATCCTCCACCACTGCGAACGACAACTCGCCGGCTACAAACGCCCCAAGTCGGTCGACTTCATCGCCACCATGCCCCGCGACCCGAACGGCAAGCTCTACAAGCGCCGCCTGCGCGACCCCTACTGGGAAGGCCGCGAACGCGCCATGTGACGTGGCGGCGCCGGCCCCTGGCGAGGGCCCGGGGCACGGTGCGGCCTACACGCCGACGGCTCCGTCGATCCGCTCCCGCAGCAGGTCGGCGTGGCCGTTGTGCCGCGCGTACTCCTCGACCATGTGGATGAGCACCCAGCGCAGCGACACCGTCCCCCGCCACCCGTCGTCGCCCTCGACGTCCAGGTCGGGGGCCTCGGCGGCGAAGCGCTCGGCGAACGCCACCTCGTCGCGCCACGCCTCCCACGCCTCCGCCACGGCCTCCGGGCCGTCCCCGGCACCCTCGAAGTCGCCGTCGGGCGCGGCCGCCGAGGAGAAGCGCGGCGGCGCGTCCTGACCGGCCATTACCGACCGGAACCAACGGCGTTCCACATCGGCCAGGTGCCGTACCAGGCCCAGCAGGGAGAGCGTCGACGGCTCCACGGACCGCCGCGACAACTCCGACCCCAGACCGGCGCACTTCAGCTCCAGGGTCCTGCGCTGGGCCGCGAGGACGGCGGCGAGCAGGGGCCGCTCGTCCCCGGTCGCGGGACCGGTGAACCGCTGCTCGCTGCCGGCGCCCGGGAACAGTTCCGCTCTTCGCGTCAGGCTCTCCATGCTCCGGATCATGAACCATCGGGCGGCTCACCCGGAAGGCCGGGCGGCGGCAGGTCGGGCGGACGATGTCCGCCACGCCCGGATATTTGGTGAGAAGTACCACGTCAGGGCCCCGAAAGCCGTCCAGGCGCCGCACCGGGGGAGCGGTTCTGGCAAGTTGGCCGGTATGAGTACGGCAACGCGCAGATCCCCCCTGACCGACTGGACCGTCCTGGTCCCCGTGGTGGCGCTCCTCGCGCTCGTCTTCAGCTGGGGACGCGAACTGCCCGGACTCGCGGTGGTCCTGGTCTCGCTGTGCCTGGCGGGCGCGGTCCTCGCGGCCGTCCACCACGCCGAGGTCGTCGCCCACCGGGTCGGCGAACCCTTCGGCTCGCTCGTCCTGGCCGTCGCCGTCACCGTCATCGAAGTGGCCCTGATCGTCACCCTGATGGCCGACGGCGGCGACAAGACCTCCTCCCTCGCCCGGGACACCGTCTTCGCCGCCGTCATGATCACCTGCAACGGCATCGTAGGCCTGTCCCTGCTCGTCGGCGCCCTGCGCAACCGCGTCGCCGTCTTCCACGCCGAAGGATCCGGCGCGGCGCTGGCCACCGTCGCCACGCTCGCCGTACTGAGCCTCGTCCTGCCCACCTTCACCACCAGCAAGCCCGGCCCCGAGTTCTCCAGCGCCCAGCTGACCTTCGCCGCCGTGGCCTCACTCGCCCTCTACGGGCTGTTCATCACCGTCCAGACGGTCCGTCACCGGGACTACTTCCTGCCCGTCGACACCACGCAGGCCACGGGCACCACGCCCGCCCGTGACGCGCGGGCCGCCGGCGAGGACGAGGGCCACGCCGAACCCCCCACCTCCCGCGCCGCCCTGATCAGCCTCGGCCTGCTGCTCGTCGCCCTCGTCGCCGTCGTCGGCAACGCCAAAGCCGTTTCCCCGACCATCGAGTCGGGCGTCGCGAACGCGGGCCTGCCCCACGCCGTCGTCGGCGTGATCATCGCCCTGCTCGTCCTGCTCCCCGAAACCCTGGCCGCCGTCCGCGCCGCCCGCCGGGACCGCGTACAGACCAGCCTCAACCTCGCCTACGGATCGGCCATCGCCAGCATCGGCCTCACCATCCCGGCCATCGCCCTCGCCTCGATCTGGCTCACCGGCCCCCTGCTCCTCGGCCTCGGCGCCATCCACATGGTGCTGCTCGCCCTGACCGTCGTGGTCAGCGCCCTCACCATCGTCCCCGGCCGCGCCACCCTCCTCCAGGGCGGCGTCCACCTCGTCCTCCTGGCCGCCTACCTCTTCCTCGCCGTCAGCCCCTGACCCGGCGTCGGCCGCATCGCCGGACGGCGCGGCGATGTTGACCCCGCCGGAGGGGCCGGGCGAGGATCGCGGGCATGACGCCAGTGCGGGACAACACGGTCGACGGACTCGTACGGGACAGCGCGCGGCGGGTGCCCGAGCGCGTCGCCGTCCGCTACCGCGAACGGAGCTGGACGTACGCGGAACTCGACGCGGCCGTGTCCACCGGAGCCGCCGTCCTGCGCGACGGATACGGGCTCGCGCCCGGCGAGCGGGTCGCGACCTTCGCCCACAACTCCGACGCCTATCTCATCGCCTTCCTGGCCTGCGCCCGCGCCGGCCTCACCCACGTGCCGGTCAATCAGAACCTGACCGGCGAGGACCTCGCGCACATCCTCGGCGACTGCGCGAGCGCCCTCGTGCTGGCCGATCCGGACCTGGCGGGGCGGGTGCCCGACGGGTGGCCCGCACGCCCGCTGCGCGACGCGCCCGACTCGTTCCTCGCGCGCCTGGCCGAGCCCCTGCCCTTCGAGGCGGCGGGGGACGACCCCGACGCGCTGGTGCAACTGCTCTACACGTCCGGGACCACGGCCCTGCCCAAGGGCGCGATGATGACGCACCGGGCGCTCGCGCACGAGTACGAGAGCGCGATCGACGCGCTCGACCTGGCGGAGGACGACCGGCCCCTGCACTCGCTGCCGCTCTACCACTCGGCGCAGACGCACGTCTTCCTGCTGCCCTACCTGGCCGTCGGCGCCCGCAACACCATCCTCGACGGGCCGGCCGCCGAGGTGATCTTCGACCTGGTCGAGTCGGGCGACGCGGACAGCCTCTTCGCCCCGCCGACGGTCTGGATCGCGCTCGCCAACCACGCGCAGTTCCCCGACCGGGACCTGCGGTCCCTGCGCAAGGCGTACTACGGCGCCTCGATCATGCCCGTCCCCGTCCTGGAACGCCTCCGGGCCCGGCTGCCCGATCTGGGCTTCTACAACTGCTTCGGGCAGAGCGAGATCGGCCCCCTGGCCACGGTGTTGGGGCCCGACGAACACGAGGGCCGGATGGACTCGTGCGGCCGGCCCGTACGCCACGTGGAGGCGAGGATCGTCGACGAGGACGGCGCCGACGTGGCGGACGGCACGCCCGGCGAGGTCGTCTACCGCTCCCCGCAACTGTGCCTGGGCTACTGGAACGACGCCGAGGCCACCGAGAAGGCCTTCCGCGACGGGTGGTTCCGCTCCGGGGACCTCGCGGTGCGCGACACCGACGGGTACTTCACCGTGGTCGACCGGGTCAAGGACGTCATCAACTCGGGCGGGGTCCTCGTCGCCTCCCGGCAGGTCGAGGACGCGCTGTACGCGCACCCGGGGGTGGCGGAGGCGGCGGTGGTCGGACTGCCGGACGAGCGGTGGATCGAGGCCGTCACGGCGGTGGTGGTGCCGCGCGGGGAGGTCACCGAGGCGGAGCTGCTGGCGTACGCGCGCGAGCGGCTGGCCCACTTCAAGGCCCCGAAGCGGGTCCTCTTCGTGGACACCCTGCCGCGCAACGCCAGCGGCAAGATCCTCAAGCGCGAGCTGCGCGCCCGCTTCACGGCGGGCTGAACGGGGCGACCCGGGGTCGAGGGGGCAGGGGCTGCGGCGGGCAGGGGGGAAGGGGTCAAGCCGGCAGGAGTCCGTCCTGTCGCAGCCGGCGTTGGACGAGGTGTTCGTGGACCAGGCGGCCCACCAAGGCCCCGCCGTAGACCACGAACCCGACGCCGACCAGCCAGGACTGCACGACCAGCAGCGTGCCGAACGGGCCGTACGTGACGGCGTTCGAGGCGATCAGCGGGGAGAACACCACCTGCGAGAAGGTCCGCAGCCCGAGCAGGCCGACGCTGGTCGCCACCGCCCCCGGCAGCATGGCCCGCCACCGGACCCGGCCGCCCAACAGGATCCGGCCCGAGCTCCAGAAGAACAGGCAGGTGCCGAGCACGTCGCCGGAGGTGCCCAGAGCCGTGCCGACCCAGTCGTCGGACGGGGCGGGGATGCCGACGAGCAGCGCCAGGTAGCAGACCAGCAGGGCCAGCCACACCACGTGCCGCCACATGGTGTGCCAGCGGGCGGTCGGCAGGTCCCACACCTTCTCGTACCCGGTCTGCACGGCCGAGCCGAAGGTCAGGCCGAACACGGCGAGGGCGGCCAACCCGAAGGCGGTGGTCCGTTCCAGTGCCAGGTCCGCCGCTCCGAACAGCAGCTCCACACGGGCACGGGAGGCTTCCGACACCCCGAGGGCCTGACCCAGCCAGCGGCCGAAGCCGGAACCACTGCCGGGAGCGGCCGCCGCCACCACCACCAGGAGCGGCACCAGGGTGAGGAACCCGAGGGCGGCGAAGCCCATCGCCCGGTGCATGAGCTCGATCTCCCGGCCGCGACTCCAGGCCAGCCCGAGGGGAGAGCCCAGGAGCCGGTCGTGGAGCCGCCGGAGATGCGAGGTCACGCCCCATGGACTACCCGGACGGGCCGGTGGAGTCCCGGAGGCCGCACCGAAGTGGGGCCGAAGGGATGGCTCGGGAGTTCCCGCTCGGCCCGGACCTCTCGGGGCGGGCGGGGGTGACGCTCACTCGCGTGGGGTGCGGAGGTCGCGGATGCGCTTGATCTTGCCGAGCGAGCGCTCCAGGGTCTCCGGGTCCACCACCTCCACCGCCACCGACACCCCGACGGATTCCTTCACCGCCCGGACGAGCTCGGCGGCCGCCGTGCGACGGCGTTCCGCGTCGGCCTCGCGGCGAGCCTCCACCCGTACGGTCAGTGCGTCCATGCGGCCCTCCCGGGTCAGGCGCAGCTGGAAGTGCGGGGCGAGGCCCGGGGTACGCAGGAGGATCTCCTCGATCTGGGTCGGGTAGAGGTTCACCCCGCGCAGGATGATCATGTCGTCGGTGCGGCCGGTCACCTTCTCCATACGGCGGAAGGCGGCTCTGGCCGTCCCCGGCAGCAGCCGGGTCAGGTCCCGGGTTCGGTAGCGGACGACGGGCATGGCCTCCTTGGTGAGGGAGGTGAAGACCAGCTCGCCCGGCTCCCCGTCCGGCAGGACGGCGCCCGTCAGCGGATCGATCACCTCGGGGTAGAAGTGGTCCTCCCAGATGTGCAGGCCGTCCTTGTGGGAGGCGAACTCCTGCGCCACCCCCGGTCCCATCACCTCGGACAGGCCGTAGATGTCCACGGCGTCCATCCCGAGCCGCTCCTCGATCTCCCGGCGCATCTCCTCGGTCCACGGCTCCGCGCCGAATATCCCCGTCCGCAGGGAGGTCGCGCGCGGGTCGATGCCCTGGCGCTCCATCTCGTCGAGCAGGGTGAGCATGTAGGAGGGGGTCACCATGATGACCTCCGGCCGGAAGTCCTGGATGAGGGCGACCTGCCGGTCGGTCATGCCCCCGGAAGCCGGCACGACCGTACAGCCCAGCCGCTCCGCCCCGTAGTGCGCGCCGAGCCCGCCGGTGAACAGGCCGTACCCGTAGGCGACGTGCACCATCTGTCCGGGGCGGCCGCCCGCCGCGCGGATCGACCGGGCGACGACATCCGCCCAGGTGGACAGGTCCCGCTCGGTGTACCCCACCACCGTGGGCCGGCCGGTGGTGCCGCTGGAGGCGTGCACGCGGCGCACCTCGGAGCGGGGGACCGCGAACATCCCGAAGGGGTACTCCTCGCGCAGGTCGGCCTTGGTGGTGAAGGGGAAGAGGGACAGGTCGGCCAGGGAGCGGCAGTCGTCGGGGTGCACCCCGGCCTTCTCGAAGGCCCGACGGTAGAAGGGCACGTGCTCGTACACCCGGTACAGGGTGTCCCGCAGCCGCTTCAGCTGGAGCGCCGCCAGTTCGTCGGCGCTCAGCCGCTCGCCCTCGTCCCGGAAATCCGCGTCCGCCGCGTCCGCCGTGTATGCCGTCATCTCGTCACCTCACCGGAAACCCCACCAACCGAACGTTCATTCGGCAGATTGCCGGACCCGGCCGGCTAAATCAATGACTCGAACGAGTGATCATCTGATGGGATGGCGCCCATGCCTGCCTTCACCACCTTCGACGGAACCGAACTCGCCTACCACCCGGACGGCGAGGGAACCCCACTGGTCTGCCTGCCGGGCGGCGCCATGCGCGCCTCGACCTACCTCGGTGACCTCGGTGGCCTGCCCGCCGGACGTCGGCTCGTCCGCCTCGACCTGCGCGGCACCGGCGACTCCGCGATCCCGGCGGACGAGGCGACGTACCGGGTGGACCACCAGGTCGCCGACGTCGAGGCCCTCCGCCTCCACCTCGGCCTCGAACGCCTGGACCTCCTCGCCCACTCGGCCGGCGGCAACCTCGCCCTGCTCTACGCCGCCGCGCACCCCGAACGGGTCGGCCGGATGGCCCTGATCACCCCCACGGCCCGGGCCGTGGACCTGCCCGTCTCCGCCGAGCAGAAGCTCACGGCGGCGCGCCTGCGGGCGGGCGTCGCCCTCTACGACCGTGCGATCGAGGCCTACGAGCGGATCCTCGCCGGCGTCGACACGGACGAGGTCTGGGACCTGGCCGCCCCGCTCTTCTACGGCCGCTGGGACGAGACCGCCCGCGCGCACCACGCCGCGAACCCCCACGAACAGAACGAGAAGGCCGCAACCGTCTTCGCCCACCCCGACGCCTTCGACCCGCCCGCCACCCGCGCCGCTCTGCGGCGGGTGGCAGCCCCGGTCCTGGTCCTGGCGGGGGAGCTGGACGGCAATCCCCCGCCCGCGCACGCCGCCCGCCTCGCCGAGCTGTTCCCGCACGGGCTGATCGACGTCCAGCCGGGCGCGAGCCACTTCCCGTGGCTGGACGACCCGGCCTGGTTCGCCGCCCGCGTCGAACGCTTCCTGGCCGCCGGCGTCTGAACTGCCGGCGTCTGAGCCGCGGGCGCCCGCGCCGCCGGCGGCCGAGCGGCGTCCGCGCGCCCGGCGGCGTACGGTCGAAGGAGGAGCGGGCGAGCGCGAGGCGCGACGCGTGCCGTCCGCTGTCCGAAGCGCGATGGGAGGCGGCCGTCATGTCCGTCATCGACCCCGCGGTGTCCGTGCGGCTCAGCGCCTCCGAAGCGCGCCGGCTGGCCGGGATGCTGGCCGAAACCGCCCACCTCCTGGAGGACGCGGGCCCCGAGCGCCTGACCGACGGACAGGTGGCGGTCCTGGGTCAGGGCGCCGACCGCGCGGAACTCGCGGGCTGGACCCGCGCCCTCGCGGCCGAACTGCGCGCCCAGCGGTAAGCGGGCAGCCCGGCGGTGCGCTCGGGCCCCGGCCCGCACCACCACCCGTATGTTCAGCGTGCCGCCGCGTCGGCCTCCGTCGCCACCGACTTCGCCCACCGGTAGTCCGCCTTGCCGCTCGGCGAGCGCTGGATCGTCGGCGCGATCACCAGCTGGCGCGGGATCTTGTACCCGGCGAGCCGGGTCCGGCAGTGCAGCTGGATCTCCTCAAGCGTGGGCTCCGGCGCCCCTGCCCGGACCTGGACCACCGCCGCGACATGGCTGCCCCACGTCGGATCCGCCACCCCCGCGACCAGGGCGTCGTACACGTTCGGATGCGACTTCAGCGCCTGCTCGACCTCCTCCGGGTAGACCTTCTCGCCCCCCGTGTTGATGCACTGAGAGCCCCGCCCCAGGACCGTGACGATGCCCTCCTCGTCGACCGTCGCCATGTCGCCCAGCAGCACCCACCGCTCGGACCCCTTCTGGAAGAACGTCTCCGCGGTCTTGACCGGGTCGTTGTAGTAGCCGAGCGGTACGTGTCCGCGCTGCGCCAGCCGCCCCGGCTGCCCGACCGCCACCGGCTCGTGCGTCACCGGGTCCACCACCTGCGTACGGTCGTTGACCTGGAGCCGGAAGCCCTTCTCCGGCCCCGAGTCGTCCGTGGCCCGGCCGTTCGAACCGGACTCCGAGGAGCCGAAGTTGTTCAGCAGCACCACGTTCGGCACCAGCCGCTGGAACTCCGCGCGCACCGTCTCCGACATGATCGCGCCGGATGAGGAGACGCTGAACAGCGAGGACAGGTCCGTCCCCTTGAGCGGCCCGTTCAGGGCGTCGATGAGGGGCCGCAGCATCGCGTCGCCGACCAGCGAGACGCTCGACACCTTCTCCTTCTCTATGGTGCGCAGCACCTCCTCCGGCACGTACTTGCGGTGGACGACCACGCGCTGGCCGTAGTTGAAGGCGATGAACGAGGTCAGGGTCGAGGTGCCGTGCATCAGCGGCGGAGCGGGGAAGAAGGTCAGGCCCGCGCCCCGCGCCGCCACCCGCTCGGCCAGTTCCTCCGGCCGCTTCACCGGCTCGCCCGACGGCTCGCCGCCGAAGAGCCCCGCGAAGAACAGGTCCTCGGCCCGCCACATGACGCCCTTGGGCATGCCCGTCGTGCCGCCCGTGTAGATGATGAACAGGTCGTCGGGGCTGCGCTCGGGGAACCCGCGCTCGGGAGACCCGGCCGCCTCCGCGTCCGCGTACGCCACCGGCGCCACGGCGGGCTCCGGGGCGCCGTCCGGAGTCGTTCCGACGCGGATCAGGTGCCGCAGCTTCGTCGTCTGCGGCAGCGCGGCCGCCACCCGCTCGGTGAACTCGCCCTCGAAGACGAGCGCGGCGAGGTCGGCGTCGTTGTAGAGGTAGACCAGCTCCTCTTCCACGTACCGGTAGTTGACGTTCACCGGCACCAGGCGCGCCTTCAGGCAGGCCAGGACGGTCTGGAGGTATTCGATGCCGTTGTAGAGATGCAGCCCCACGTGCTCGCCCGGCCGCAGCCCGCTGTCCATCAGGTGGTGCGCGACGCGGTTCGCGGCGGTGTCCAGCTCCGCGTACGTCAGGCGGCGCTCGGCGCCGGTCCCGGGGTGGTCCACGTACACCAGGGCCTCGCGGTCCGGGACCACGTCCACGACCGACTCGAACAGGTCGGCAAGGTTGTACTCCACCGTTCCTCCTGACCCGAAAAATCCCATGGCTGGGCTGCTCGGCGGTCATTAGAGCGCCGCCCGGTCCAAGTGGGAAGGGTGCACGCCAAGAAATCTGACTGAGTGTCAGAAAACTATTGAACTGCACCCTCCCCTCCTGCAACCTGTTCTAGGTCTTGAGACGGGAGGACGGCAATGGGCGGGACGGAACACCTGACCGTGGAACGCCGGGGCGCCACGCTGGTGCTCACCATGAACAGGCCGGAGGCGAAGAACGCGCTCTCGCTTCCCCTGCTGGTGGGGCTCTACGACGGCTGGCTGGAGGCGGACGCCGACGAATCGATCCGCTCCGTGGTCCTCACGGGCGCGGGCGGCGACTTCTGCGCGGGGATGGACCTCAAGGCGCTGGCCGGCAAGGGCATGGCGGGCGAGCGCTACCGGGACCGGCTCAAGGACGACCCCGACCTGCACTGGAAGGCGATGCTCCGCCACCACCGCCCGCGCAAGCCGGTGATCGCGGCGGTGGAGGGCTACTGCGTGGCCGGCGGGACGGAGATCCTCCAGGGCACCGACATCCGCGTCGCGGGGGCCGGGGCCACGTTCGGGCTGTTCGAGGTCAAGCGGGGCCTGTTCCCGATCGGGGGCTCCACGGTCCGGCTGCCCCGCCAGATCCCCCGGACGCACGCACTGGAGATGCTGCTGACGGGGCGCCCGTACTCCGCCGAGGAGGCCGCCCGGATCGGGCTGGTCGGCCGGGTGGTGCCGCAGGGCACCGCGCTGGAGACGGCCCTGGAGATCGCCGAGCAGATCAACGCGTGCGGGCCGCTGGCCGTCGAGGCCGTCAAGGCCTCCGTCTACGAGACCGCCGAGCTGACCGAGAAGGAAGGGCTGGCCTCGGAACTCCTGCGGGGCTGGCCGATCTTCGACACGGCCGACGCGAAGGAGGGGGCACGCGCCTTCGCGGAAAAGCGGCCCGCGGTATACCGACGCGAGTAACCACCGACCCGCCCCCGACTCCCGCACCCGGGCCCCCGGCCCCCGCACCCCCGGGGCCGGACCAGGCCCCCGGCCGACACGCCGGCGTGGCCGGCGTGGGCCCGTCCACCCGAACGCCCCCGACGACGGCGGGGCACGAGTGCGCCCGCCACCGAACACCGGAGAGCCGTCCATGACCGCAGCCGCGTCGCCACCCGAGGTGCTCCGCGCGCCTCTCGTCGTCGAGTTCCCCTTCACCCGCTCGCTCGGGCCCGTCCAGAGCGCCTTCCTCAGCGGCCTGCGCGACCGCGTCGTCCTCGGCGTCACGACCTCCGCCGGAACGGTGATGGTGCCGCCCGTCGAGTACGACCCCGTCACCGCCGAGGAGTTGCGCGAACTCGTCGAGGTCGCGCCCACCGGCACCGTCACCACCTGGGCCTGGAACGGCTCCCCGCGCCCCCACCAGCCCCTCGGCACCCCCTTCGCCTGGGTCCTGGTCAGGCTCGACGGCGCCGACACCGCGATCCTGCACGCCCTCGACGCCCCCGGCCCCGAGGCCGTCACCACCGGCATGCGGGTCCGGATCCGTTGGGCCGCCGAGCGCGTCGGCGCCATCACCGACATCGCCTGCTTCGAACCCGCCGACGACCGAACCGACCCGACCGACCCGACCGACCCGACCGGCTCCGCCGACCCCGCAGCGGCCCCCGTCCCCCACTCCGGCACCTTCGCCGACCCCGTCACCGGCATCGTCGCCGAGGCCCGCCTCGACTACACCTACAGCCCCGGCCGGGCCCAGACCGCCTACATCAACGCCCTCGCCGAGCGCCGCACCGTCGGCGAGCGCTGTCCCTCCTGCCACAAGGTGTACGTCCCCCCGCGCGGCGCCTGCCCCACCTGCGGCGTCGCCACCACCGACCAGGTCGAGGTCGGCCCCGCCGGGACGGTCACCACGTTCTGCATCGTCAACATCAAAGCGAAGAACCTCGACATCGAGGTCCCCTACGTCTACGCCCACATCGCCCTCGACGGCGCCGACCTCGCCCTCCACGGCCGGATCGGCGGCATCCCGTACGACCAGGTCCGCATGGGCCTGCGCGTCGAACCGGTCTGGACCGACGGCGGCCGCCACCCCGACCACTACCGGCCCACCGGCGAGCCGGACGCCGACTACGACGCGTACAAGGAGCTCATCTGATGCCCACGACGAGCAGGTACGCCCGCGACGTGGCCGTCGTCGCGTTCGCGCAGAGCGACCACCTGCGCCGCACCGACGAACTCAGCGAAGTCGAGATGGTCATGCCGGTCCTGCACGAGGTCCTGGCCGCCACCGGTCTGAAGGCCGGCGAGATCGGCTTCACCTGCTCCGGCTCCAGCGACTACCTCGCCGGCCGGGCCTTCTCCTTCACCATGACCCTCGACGGCGTCGGCGCCTGGCCGCCGATCTCCGAGTCCCACGTCGAGATGGACGGCGCCTGGGCGCTCTACGAGGCCTGGGTCAAGATCCAGACCGGCGAGGCCGACACCGCGCTCGTCTACGCCTACGGGAAGTCCTCCCCGGGCTCCGTCCGCGACGTCCTCACCCGCCAGCTCGACCCGTACTACCTCGCCCCCCTGTGGCCCGACTCGGTGGCCCTCGCCGCCCTCCAGGCGCGGGCGCTCATCGACGCCGGACAGACCGACGAGGCCGCGCTGGCCGCCGTGGGAGCCCGCAGCCGGGCCGCCGCCCGGCACAACCCGCACGCCCAACTGCGGGGCTCCGTAGCGCAAGGCGACTACCAGGTGGCCCCGCTGCGTACGGGCGACTGCCCGCCCGTCGGCGACGGCGCGGCGGCGGTGATCCTGGCCGCCGGCGACAGCGCGCGGCGGCTGTGCGAGCGGCCCGCCTGGATCACCGGCATCGACCACCGCATCGAGGCGCACGGCCTGGGCCTGCGCGACCTCACCGACTCCCCCTCCACCCGGCTCGCCGCCGAGCGGGCCGGGTTCTTCGACGCCCCGGTGGACACGGCCGAGCTGCACGCGCCGTTCTCCTCCCAGGAGGTCGTGCTCCGCAAGGCCCTCGGCCTCGGCGACGAGGTCACCGTCAACCCGTCCGGCGGGGCCCTCGCCGCCAACCCGATGATGGCCGCCGGTCTGATCCGCATCGGCGAGGCCGCCGCCCGCATCCACCGGGGCGCCTCCGACCGGGCCGTCGCCCACGCGACCTCCGGCCCCTGCCTCCAGCAGAACCTGGTCGCCGTCCTGGAAGGGGACCGAGCATGAGCACCTCGGGCAAGGAGCCCGTCGCCGTCGTCGGCGTCGGCCAGACCAAACACGTCGCCGCCCGCCACGACGTCTCGATCGCGGGCCTGGTTCGCGAGGCGGCCGTCCGCGCCCTCGCCGACGCCGAACTGACCTGGGCGGACATCGACGCCGTCGTGATCGGCAAGGCCCCCGACTTCTTCGAGGGCGTGATGATGCCGGAGCTGTACCTGGCCGACGCCCTGGGAGCCGTCGGCAAGCCCATGCTGCGCGTGCACACGGCCGGTTCGGTCGGCGGGTCCACGGCGCTCGTCGCCTCCGGTCTCGTCGCCGCCCGCGTCCACCGCACCGTGCTCACCCTCGCCTTCGAGAAGCAGTCCGAGTCCAACGCCATGTGGGGCCTGTCCCTGCCCGTCCCCTTCCAACAGCCGCTGCTGGCGGGCGCCGGCGGGTTCTTCGCCCCGCACGTGCGCGCGTACATGCGACGCACCGGAGCACCCGACACCGTCGGCTCGCTCGTCGCCTACAAGGACCGCCGCAACGCGCTGAAGAACCCCTACGCGCACCTCCACGAGCACGACATCACCCTGGAGAAGGTCCAGGCCTCGCCCATGCTGTGGGACCCGATCCGCTACTCCGAGACCTGCCCCTCCTCCGACGGGGCCTGCGCCATGGTCCTCACCGACCGGGCGGGCGCCGCCCGCGCGCCCAAGGCCCCGGCGTGGCTGCACGGCGGGGCGATGCGCAGCGAACCGACGCTCTTCGCGGGCAAGGACTTCGTCTCCCCGCAGGCGGGCAAGGACTGTGCGGCGGACGTGTACCGGCAGGCCGGTATCACCGACCCGCGCCGCGAGATCGACGCCGTCGAGATGTACGTCCCCTTCTCCTGGTACGAGCCGATGTGGCTGGAGAACCTCGGCTTCGCCGAGGAGGGCGAGGGCTGGAAACTCACCGAGGCCGGGGTCACCGAACTCGACGGCGACCTGCCCGTGAACCCGTCAGGGGGCGTCCTGTCCACCAACCCGATCGGCGCCTCCGGCATGATCCGCTTCGCGGAGGCGGCCCTCCAGGTACGCGGCCGGGCCGGGGAACACCAGGTCCCGAACGCCCGCCGGGCGATGGGGCACGCGTACGGCGGCGGCGCGCAGTTCTTCTCGATGTGGCTGGTCGGGGCCGAGCCGCCGACCTCCTGAACACGAGCGTCACTCGCGCCCGACAGGCGTGACGCACCGTGGCCTGTCCGGCACGCGCTGCGATGGCTACCCTGGGCCCCCGGACGACGTACCGGGAGGAGCACGCACGTGGCCGAGAGCATGGTTTCACGACCCTTCGCCGCCTGGAGCAGGCGCGAGCTCGATCTCAGCGGGGCGGACTGGCGGTCGGGCAGTGGAGGGGTGGGCGACGTCCAGATCGCCTTCGTGGAAGGGTTCATCGCGATGCGCAACGGCGAACGCCCCGACGGCGCGCCGCTGGTGTTCGCGCCGGCCGGGTGGCGCAGGTTCGTCCTGAACGCCGGCGGGGGCACGTTCGACCGCTGACCCGGCCCGCCACCGTGCCCGCCCGGCCCCTGCCGGGCGGGCACGGCGGTCGCCGCCGGGCGGCTCACCCGGCCCCGACGCCATGGCGACACCGCCGCCGCAACCGGCCACTCCTTCGTCGGAATGGCGAAAACCGGAAAACATTCCGATCTTTCCCGACCTCTCCCCCTCCCCGGCGCGTACGCGGGCGTACGCTGATGCCTCGAACAGGCGTGGGAGGTACCGGCCATGACGGAACGAAGGGTCCGCACACGGCGCACGATCTTCGAACGCGAAGCCGAACTCGTCGCCGTCGACGAAGCCCTGGACCGGCTCACCGAGCCCGGCCCCGACGCCGGCGGCGGGCTGCTCTCGCTCTCCGGCCCGGCCGGGCTCGGCAAGACCACCCTCCTGACCGAAGTGCGCCGGCGCGCCCTCGCCCGCTCCTGCACCCTCCTCGCCGCACGCGGCGGCGAACAGGAACAGAGCCAGCCCTTCCACGTCGCCCGCCAACTCATCCAACCCCATCTCGCCGGCCGCCCCGAAGCCGACCTGCGCGCCGCCCTCGGCGGCTGGTACGCCATCGTCGGCCCCGCCCTCGGCCTGTGCGCCCCCGAACAGGGCGCCGCACCCGACCCCCAGGGCCTGCGCGACGGCCTCGACTGGGTCCTCACGCACCTCATCGTCCAACGCCCGCCCGTCGTCCTGGTCCTCGACGACGCCCACTGGGCCGACCCCGAATCCCTCGAATGGCTCGCCGCCTTCGCCCCGCGCGCCGAACACCTCCCGTTGCTCCTCGTCGTCGCCTACCGCCCCGACGAACTCCCCGCGCACGCCGAGGCCTTCCGCACCCTGCCCCGCCGCGCCGGCAGGCGCCCGCTCACCCTCGCCCCGCTCAGCGCGGACGCCGTCTCCGCCCTCGTCCGCGAAAGCGTGGGCGCACACGCCGAGGACGCCTTCTGCCGCGAAGCCTGGGCCGTCACCACCGGCAACCCCTTCGAAGCCGTCGAACTCACCGCCAAGGTCCGCGCCAAGGGCCTCGAACCCACCGAGGCCGGCGCCCCGCTCCTGCGCGACCTCGCCGCCGCCCAACGCGGCAGCGGCCTCGTCGCCCGCCTGCACAACCTCGGCCCCTCCACCGTCCGCTTCGCCTGGGCCTGCGCCGTCCTCGGCACCGCCATCCCACGACAGATCGCCGCCCGCGTCGCCGGACTCGGCGCCGAGGAGGCCGCCGACGCCACCCGACGCCTGTGGGACGCCCGGATCCTCGCCGGCCCCACCGACGAGGACGACACCGGGCTGGAGTTCGTCCACCCGCTGATTGCCACCGCCATCTACCGGGCCATCCCCGACGCCCTGCGCGTCGCCCTCCACGGCAGGACCGCCACCGCCGTCGTCGACGCCGGACTCGGCTCCTCGGCCGCCGCCCGTCACCTCCTGGAGACCCAGCCCGAGAACGACCCCTGGGTGGTCCGCACGCTGCGCGAGGCCGCCGCCGAGAACCTCCGCGCCGGCGCGCCCGAGGCCGCCCGGCGCCAACTCGCCCGCGCCCTCCAGGAACCCCCGGCCTTCGACGAACGCGCCGCCGTCCTCTACGAACTCGGCTGCGCCTCCCTGCTCACCGAACCCGCCAACACCGTCAACCACCTCCGGGCCGCACTCGCCGAACCCATCGACGACCCCGCCCTGCGCCAGGGCATCGTCATCCGCCTCGCCCAGGTCCTCGCCCACAGCGACCACCTCCGCGAGGCCTCCGACCTCCTCGCCCGGGAAATACCGCACACCCAGGACGCCCGCGCCCGACTGCGCCTGCAGTCCGAACAGTTCATGTGGGACGCGTTCGACGCCGCCGAACCCGACTCCCCGGCCCGCTCCCGCCGCCTCGCCAAACTCGCCGACCGCCTCACCGGCCGCGACCTCACCGAGCGCTACGTCATCGGCCTGCGCGCCTGGGACGCCTGCCTGCGCGGCGAACCCGCCGACGTCGCCCTCCACCACGCCGGCCGGGTCCTGGAAACCCCCTTCAGCTGGGCCCACGAGGACCGCGGCTTCGAAGTGCCCGTCCTCGCCGCCATGGTCCACATGTACGCCGACCGGCCCGGCCGCGCCGAAGAACTCTTCGAGACCGGCACCGCCGAGTTTGAACGCCAGGGCTGGCACGGCGCGCACCTCTCCTTCGCCTACAGCCTGCGCGCCTACATCCGCTACCGGCGCGGCCGGCTCGTCGAGGCCGAGGAACTCGCCCGCGCCGGCCTGCGCCTCGCCGAGCGCGTGGGTCGGCGTACGCCCGTCCACTGGTACGCCATCGCCATCCTCGTCACCACCCTCATCGCCCGCGGCCGGGTCGACGAGGCGTGGGGACTGGCCCGGGAACACGAGTACGGGGAACCCTTCCCCGCCGCCGTGGTCTTCCCCGACTCCCAGACCGTCTACGCCGAACTGCTCCTCGCCCTCGGCGACCGCAAGGCCGCCACCGTCGAACTGGAGGCGGTCGACCGCCGCTTGACCCCGCGCGGCATCCAGAACCCGGCCTGGTGCCCCTGGCGGCTGCTCCTCGCCCGCGCGGTGGCCCCCGAGGACCCCGCCAGGGCCCGCGCCCTGGCCGCCGAAGCCCTCCGCCGGGCCCGCGCCTTCGGAGCGCCCTCCGCGATCGGCCAGGCCCTGCGCGTGGCGGCCGACGTCGCCGAACCGCAGGACCGCGTCCCGCTGCTGTGGGAGGCCGTGAACCAGCTGGAGGTCTCCCCGGCGGCCTACGAGCTCGCCCGCGCCCTGGCCGCCCTCGGCGCGGCACTCCGCGACGCCACCACCCTGAACCGCGCCCTGCTCACCGCCCGGGAATGCGGGGCCGACGCCCTCACCGCCGGTCTCACCGAGCAGCTGATCGGCCTCGGCGCCACCGCCCCGGACACCTCCCCCGAAGCGGCCGGCCGGCCCCGGGAACCCCGCTCCGTCACCCCGTAGCCACCGCCCGACCAGGCCGCCCGCCCCGCCGCCGCCCCGCCCCTCGTCCGTAAGGAGCATCCCCTGCGGACGCCCCGTACCGTGGATCGCGGATCCGGTGCCGGCACGCCCCCGCGCGGGAAAGGGCGCGGGGCCACGTACCATGGCGGCATGTCCTTCCTCCGCCGCCACCGCGCCGCCACACCCGCCGGCCCGGACTTCGACGTCCTGGCCATGGACCCGGGGGACTGGCCGGGCAACCTCGGGGCCGGCCTGCTGCCCGCCGCCGACGGCAGCTGCCAGGGCGTCTTCCTGCGCTACGACCTCTTCGGCGGTCGCGGTCCCGCGATGATCATCGGAAACCTCCCCGAGGGCTCCCCGGCCCGCGAGCTCGCCGACGGCGAGGTCCCCTTCGAGGTGGCCCAGCTCCTCGCCGCCCTGGAGAACGACGAGGACGTCGAGGTCACCGGATCCGAGGACTGCCCCGTCATGCAGGGCGACAACCTCCTCATCGTCCGCAAGATCAAGCTCTCCGAGAGCCGGATCTCCTGCGTGCAGTTCGACCGCAGCGACAACGTCCTCGTCACGATCGCCAGCTGGGACCGGCCGATCACCGACGACCTGTACGCGCTCCTGAAGCCGCTCCCCGCCGAGCTGTTCCAGCAGGGCTGAGCGACCTCCTAGGCGTCCGCGATGTCGTTCGCCGCCACATAGCCGAACGTCATCGCGGGCCCGATCGTCGAGCCCGCCCCGGCGTAGCTGTGGCCCATCACGGCGGCGCTCGCGTTGCCCGCCGCCCACAGCCCCCGGATCACCGAACCGTCCTCCCGCAGCGCCCGCGCCCGTGCGTCCGTGACGATGCCGCCCTTGGTGCCGAGGTCGCCGGGGACGATCCGGAAGGCGTAGAACGGGGGCGCCCAGATCGGTGCCAGACACGAGTTCGGCCGCACGTTCGGGTCCGTGTAGTAGTGGTCGTACGCCGTGTCCCCCCGGTGGAAATCGGCGTCGTCCCCGCTCCACGCCTGTGCGTTGAACCGGTTGAGGGTGGCCCGCAGGGCGCCCGCCGGGACCCCGATCCGTCCCGCCAGCGCGTCCCACGTCCAGGCCTTCTTCGCCGCCCCCGACTCGAACCACGCGTCCGGGAAGGACAACGTCGGCAGGATGTCCTTGAACAGGTACTTGTTGCGGTAGTTCTGATCCACGATCAGCCAGGCCGGGATGTGCGAACCCGGCGCCGGGCGGTCCTTCTCATACATCACGTGCACCACGTCGCCGTACGGCGCCGCCTCGTTCACGAACCGCGTCCCCGCCCCGTTCACGATCAGCCCGCCCGGCAGCGTCCGCTCCGCCAGACAGAAGTACGGTTCCCCGGGCAGCGGGATCGACGGCCCCCACCAGGCGTCCTCCATCAACGCCAGTGCGGCCCCCGCCCGTTGCCCCGCCCGGATCCCGTCCCCGGTGTTCTCCTTCGCCCCGACCGACCACTGCGTGCCGATCGGCTGCTGCTGGTAGTGCTCCCGCATCCGCGCGTTGTGCTCGAAGCCACCCGAACCGATCACCACGCCCTTGCGGGCCCGTACGACGCCCCGTACGCCGTCCTTCTCCACCACGACCCCGGTGACCGCGCCCGCCTCCTGGACCAGGTCCACCAACGGGCTGTTCAACCACACCGGCACCCCGGCCCGCAGCAGCCCCGCCCGCAAACCCGCCGCCAGCGCCTGGCCCATCGTCAGGGGCTCCTCCCCGTGCAGCGCGGCCTCCGCGCCGCGCGCCAGGCACTCCGTCGACACCGCGAGCCCCTTCGCGGTCACCGCCGCGAGGCCCAGCCACTTGTAGTCCTGGCTGAAGACCACCATCCCGGCCGGCACCGGCATGTAGGCGGGGTTCAGGCGCGCGAGCTCCGCGCCGAGGATGTTGCCGTCGATCTGGTCCGGCTCGATGGAACGGCCGTTCGACAGCCCGCCCGGCAGATTCGGGTAGTAGTCGCTGTACCCGTCCATGAACCGGAACCGCAGCGGACTGTTCGCCATGACGAAGTCCAGCATCCGCGGCCCGTTGGCGAGGAACGCCCGCCGCCGGTCGGCCGGCACCTCCGGCCCCACCACCGCCGCCAGGTACTGCTCCGCCTTCTCCGGGGTGTCCGGGACACCCGCCCCGAGGATCACCGAGTTGTTCGGCAGCCAGATACCGGCACCCGAGCGGGCGGCCGAACCACCGAAGGTCGGCGCCTTCTCGACCACCAGGACGCTCAGACCCCGCTTGGCGGCGGTCAGCGCGGCGGTCATCCCGGCCGCCCCCGACCCGACCACGACGACGTCGTACTCGCCGAGCGGGCTCTCGGCCGCGCGCGCCGCTCCGGCCGGCAGGACGGCGGCGGCGAGCACCCCGGCCCCCGTCCCGGCGAGGACCGACCGACGGGAGGGCAGGGCGGGGCGGGCTCGATCCGGGCTCTCGGTCATGGGCGGACTCCAGCCGTTCGGGGAGGAAGGGGACGACGCCAGCGGTTCTGAGGCCGAGTCTGAAAAGGTGTTAGGGGGATCATGTGATGTCAAGGCACGCGCGCCGGCCTCCCGGCCCGTTCCCGTACGAGGCCCCGTAGACGCGAAAAGTCCCGTGGCCCGCACACCGGATGATCGGATGTGCGGGCCACGGGATCGCGGGGCGAACGCGTCAGCGGGTGCCGACCGCCGCCCTGACCGCTCTACGGGCCATGCCGGCGTCGTCGTGCAGGCGGCGCAGCAGCAGACGCTGCTCCTCCCCGCTGGACAGGATCCCCACGGGCAGCGGCCGGTCGGGGGCGGTCGCCAGCATCGAGCGCTGCACCGCCGTCTCGGACATCCGGATCTCCCTCGTCAGGACCAGCATCAGGTTCACCAGGAACGCGTCCCGGGCCACCGGACCCGCCGCCTGGGCGAGCCGGCTGATCTGGGCGCGCGCCGCCGGCGCGTCCCCCAGGACCGCCCACAGCGTGGCCAGGTCGTAGCCCGGCAGGTACCAGCCCGCGTGCTCCCAGTCGAGGAGCACCGGCCCGGCCGGGGACAGCAGCAGGTTCGACAGCAGCGCGTCACCGTGGTTGAACTGCCACGGCGTCCCCGCCACGCGCACCCCGTGCAGCAGCTTCTGCAGGTCCCCGAAGTCCCGGTCGGTCAGCAGTCCCAGCTGGTGGTCCCGCGTGATGCGACGGGCGTAGTCCACCGGGTGAGTGAACAGCTCGGTCGGCGGCCGCCACTGGTTGACCCGGCACACCGCGCCCAGCGCGGCCCGTACGTCGGGCCGCGGCGGGGCCTCCACCGGATGCCGCTGCAGGGCCGCGACCCGCCCCGCCATCCGCTCCACGACCAGGACGCAGTTCTCCGGGTCCGCGGCGATCAGCCGGGGCACCCGCACCGGCGGGCGGTGCCGGACGAACGCCCGGTACGCCGCTATTTCGTGCCGGTACCGCTCGCGCCACGCGGGCGAATGATCCAGTAAAACCTTGGCGACGGCGGTCGTCCGACCCGTGGTGCCCACCAGCAGGACCGACCGGCCGCTGCGGCGCAACACCTGCACCGGCGCGAACTCCGGGCAGATCCGCTGCACCGACGCGAGCGCGGTGCGCAACTGCGCCCCCTGCGGGCCGGACAGGTCGAGTCTTCCGCTCAGCGGCTGCGGTCCGGAGCCCGGCAGCCGCCGTGCCCGCACGGCACCCTGCGCCGGGGCGGCCGGCCGGCCGGGTTCGAGGTAGGGGCCGCCGCCCGCCTGGAGCGTGCGGTGCGACCGGACCGGGGCGGACACGGAGGACGTTGCTGCGTACATGGCGTTTACGGTTCCCTTCGTGCGCCGACGAGTGCGTACGCCGCCCCGCCGATCCCGTACTTCACCCTGGGGAGTTCCGCCGGTGACCGGGTCGGGGAGGCGCATTCCTACCTGACACCCGGCGGTCCCTGGCGAACCACCGGGCGTGCCCTGGCGAACCCTGGCGAATAGTCCGCGGTCATCTGACGGGGGGCTACTGTCAACTCAGCCGAGAACCTGGGGGCTTGACGTGAACAAAGGTCCAAACACCCGTCTGAACGACCTGTTCGGCCTCGCCGGCTGGTCCAAGGGCGAACTGGCGAGGATGGTCAACCGGCAGGCGGCCGCCATGGGTCACCACCAGCTGGCCACCGACACCTCGCGGGTACGGCGCTGGATCGACATGGGGGAGACCCCGCGCGAACCGGTGCCCACGGTATTGGCAGCCCTGTTCACCGAGCGGCTCGGTCGTGTCGTGACCATCGAGGACCTCGGGTTCGTACGGCAGCGGCGCACCAACAAACGGCAGCCGGACGGGGCGAAGGAGAACCCCGACGGAGTGCCCTGGGCGCCCGAACGCACAGCCGCGGTCCTCACCGAATTCACGGGAATGGACCTCATGCTCAACCGTCGCGGCCTGATGGGCGCGGGAGCCGCGCTCACCGCCGGCTCCGTCCTCAGCAACGCCATGTACGACTGGCTGCACGCCGACCCCGCCACGACCGTGCACGCACCACGTTTCGGCGACCCCTACCAGGCCGATCCGGCGGGCTACGACCGGTACGAGGCGGCCCCCATCGGCTCCCAGGAGATCGAGGCCCTGGAGCGTTCCGTCGAGGTCTTCCGGGCCTGGGACGCCTCCAGAGGGGGCGGGCTCCAGCGCAAGGCCGTCGTCGGCCAGCTCAACGAGGTGGGCGGCATGCTCGCCTACCACCACCCCGACCACCTCCAGCGCAGGCTCTGGGGGGTGGCGGCCAACCTGGCCGTGCTGGCGGGTTGGATGTCGCACGACGTCGGCCTCGAACCGACCGCGCAGAAGTACTTCGTCATCGCCGCGCACGCGGCCCGCGAGGGCGGCGACCGGCCGCGCGCCGGCGAGGCTCTGTCCCGGGCCGCGCGCCAGATGGTGCACCTGGGCAAGCCCCACGAGGCCCTGGACCTGATGAAGCTCGCGAAGTCCGGCTCGGGCGACCAGACCCTGCCGCGCACCCGCGCCATGCTGCACACCATCGAGGCCTGGGCGCAGGCCGCCATGGGCAAGGGCCAGGCCATGCGCCGTACGCTCGGCGAGGCCGAGGAGCTGTTCGTCTCCGACAAGGGCGACGTACCGCCGCCGTCGTGGATGCAGCACTTCGACGAGGCCGACCTGCACGGGATGCAGGCCCTGGCCTACCGGACCCTCGCCGACCACGACGCCTCGGCGGCGCCGGTGGCCGCGCGCCACGCCCGCGAGGCGCTGCGGCTGCGCGGGGACGGCTACCAGCGGTCGCAGATCTTCGACTACATCTCGATGGCGTCGGCCTGCTTCATCGCGGACGACCCGGAACAGGCCGACCGCTACGCCCGCCTCGCCCTGGTCTCCATGAACGAGACGTCTTCCCACCGCACGTGGGACCGGCTCCGCGAGATGTACCGGCTCACCGGCCAGTACGCGGGCTACGCGCGGATCGAGGACCTGCGCGAGGAGATCAAGCAGGCCCTCCCGAACGCCCCCTCGCCGCTGGAGCGGGGTGCGCTGATCTGAGCGCGTCCGGACGGCACATCGCAGCCGGACCACGAGAAGGGCCGCGCCCCCGCGGGCGCGGCCCTCGACCACCGCGATCGGGATCCGGCTCTCAGCCGATCCGGGCGACGAGCACGCACGCGTCGTCCTCGCGCTCGCTCTCGCCGAACTCCTCCGTCACCATCCGTACGCAGTCCCGCGCCGACCGCGCCGCCGAGAACCGGGGCGCCATCGCCAACAGCCGCTCCGTCCCGTCGGCCCGGCTGAACTCGATGCTGCGCGGGGTCAGACCGTCGGTGTAGAGGACGAGTACGTCGCCCTCCTCCAGCCGCTCCTCGGCCTGCCCGTACGCCGCCCCGGAGGTCGCGCCCAGCAGGACTCCCTCGGGGGGTTGCAGCGCGCGGCCCTGGCCCCGGCGGAACAGCAGGGGCGCGGGGTGTCCGGCCTGCGCCCAGGAGAGCACCCGGCGGGCGGGATCGTAGCGGCAGCAGACGGCGGAACCGAGGGCGGGTTGGACGGAGGTTTCCAGCAGTTGGTTGAGCCAGCCCATCAGCGGGCCCGGTTCGATGCCGGCCATGGCCATCCCGCGCAGGGCGCCGAGCATCATCGCCATCCCGGAGGTGGCGCTGACGCCGTGTCCGGTGAGGTCGCCGACGGTCAGGAGGGTGCGACCGTCGGGGAGTTCGAGGGCGTCGTACCAGTCGCCGCCGATCAGCGCGCTGGTCGCGGAGGGCAGGTAGTGCGCGGCGACGTCCATCGCGCCGGCGTGGTCGTGCGGGAACCGCAGGGAGCCGCGCCACGGGGGGAGTACGGCTTCCTGGAGCTCGACCGCGAGCCGGTGCTCGGTCTGCGCGATCTCCCGCCGGCGCTGGAGCGAGTCGCGGGACTCGCGCACCGCCCGCTCGCTGCGGCGCAGTTCGCTCACGTCCCGCAGGACGGCCCACATCGAGGCCGTGCAGCCGTCGGAGTCGAGGACCGGCTCGCCCCTCATGTGGAGCGTGCGGACGCGGCCGTCGCCGCGGACGATCCGGAACTCCCCGTCTATCGGCTTTCCGTCCACCAGGCAGTCGGTCACCATCGCGGTGAGCAGCGGCTGGTCCTCGGAGAACAGGGTGGAGCCCAGTTCGTCGAGGGGGAGGGGGCCGGACTCGGGGGAGCGGCCGAAGATCTGGAAGAGCTCCTCGGACCAGGTGACCTCGTCGGTCAGCAGGTTCCACTCGGCGCTGCCGACGCGGGTCTGGCGGTCCTCGGACGCCGATTCCGGGGGCGCCTGCGACGGTTCGGCCTGCTCGGGGACGGGCGGCAGCCCTTCCTTGAGCTGGCCCAGGTGCTGGCCGAGATCGTCGAGGTGGTGTACGGCGAGGTCGCACAGCGCGCGCTGCCAGCGGCCCTGGGCGTCGTCGTCGTCCACGACGGTGTCGCGGCGCACCGCGTCCACTTCTCCGCGCAGCCGGCGGGTCTGCGAGATCAGCGCGTCCACCGACCCGGGCTCGGGCGGCTGCGCGGGACGGTCCGCGTACAGGTGGGACGGCATGAGAACTCCGATACAGGCGCGGCACGGCCAGGTCTGAAAGAAGGACCGGTTACGACTGTTGCACAGCGGGCGATGAGCTGTAAGGCGTTTGGCAACATCCGCAACGTCCTTGCTGTGGGCATATGCCCGGGGCTTCTCGTGCCCTTTTGATCCTGTACGAATGAATTCGGTCAGCCGCGTCGGGCCCGCATCGGCGGGCCCGACGGGTGGAAACGGAGGCGACGCGTGGTGGCGGCCGGCGACGTGCGGCGACGCCCGGTCGTCAGGAGATCATCAGCGGCACGGGGTGGATCTCGTCCGCCGGGTGGCCGCTGCGCTCGTGGATCCGCTGCACCGCCTCGGCAGAGGGACCCTCGGACAGACAGTAGACGGTGCCCGACTCCGGGTCGGCCCAGGCCTGCTTGAAGTGCACGCCTTCCTCGCCCTCGATCGCCAGGTCCGCGCGGTGTGCCTCCATCAGCTGCTCGTTGGTGATGCCCTTCATACCGGTGTGTACATCCATGAAGGTGGCCATCTCGCCACACCTCCTTTCGTCTCCTCCATCGTCCGCCTCGAAAGGGGTTCGGTCGAGCGGTGGCGGGGCCCGGCGGGGCCGGCCGGAACCCGACGGTCGTGGGAGGTCTGTTCGATCGCGCGGACGGGGTGTACGCGGCGTGCGCGGGTCCGTCGCGGCCCGGCGGCCCGATGATTGCTCCTTCGGGGGACCCCCCGAACGAAGGACCCCCCGCGCGGAACCTCTCTTCCCACCCCAGCCCTTGATCGCTACGCTACGCGTCGGTAATGAGCCGGGGGCGGTCCGTGCAGGCGGGCCCGGGGCAGGGGCGGGGACTCGTACGGATGACAGCACAGGACAGCGCGCCCGCGGATCGCGCCGGGGCCGGACCGGGCCGACGCTCCTTCCTGACCTACCTCGTCGCGGCGCCGACGCTGGCGTTGGTCACCCGGGTCGGGGCCGACGCGCTCGCCCCGCAGTCCGCGGCGGCCGCCATCCCGAGCCTGCCCGCCATCGCGGACCTGGTGGACCTCGGCGACATCTTCATCCTGGCCGGCGCCCCCACCGCCTCGCTGCTCGCCCTCACCGTCGAGGCGGACGGCGCGATCCGCTTCAGGCTGCCCCGCGAGGAGGTCGGCCAGGGGCTCACCACCGCCGTCGCCATGCTGGTCGCGGAGGAGCTCGACGCACCCCTGCGCACCGTCCGGGTCGAACTGGACGACGCGCGCCCCGAGCTGCTGTTCAACCAGCTCACCGGCTCCTCGAACTCCATCCGCTCCCTCTACGGGCCGGTCCGCCAGTGCGCCGCCACCGCCCGCGCCCGCCTCGTCGCGGCCGCCGCCGCCCGCTGGGAGGTCTCCGCCTCCACCCTGACCACCGCGAACGGCGCCGTACGGGCCCCCGACGGCCGCACCGCCGACTACGGCGGCCTCGCCGCGGCCGCCGCCGCGCCGGGACTCGTCGTCCTCGGCGCCTCCCCGAAGCCCGCCGCGCGCCACGCCCTCGTCGGCAAGGCCACCGGCCGCATCGACGCCCGCGCCATGGTCACCGGAGCCCAGCGCTACACCCTCGACCTCGACGTGCCGGGCGCCAAGCCCTGCGTCGTGCGCCGCCCGCCCACCCTCGGCGGCACCGTCCGGGGCGTCACCAACCTCGGCGCCGTCCAGGCGATGCCCGGCGTCCTGCACGTGGTCACCATCCCGACCGGCGTCGCCGTCGTCGCCGAGACCTTCGGGCAGGCCATGGAGGCCAAGGCCGCCCTCCGGGTCGAATGGGGCCCCGGCCCCGCCGACCGGCTCTCCGACGAGCAGATCCGTACGAAGCTCCGCGCCGCCAACCCGGCTCCGCTGCTGCCGCCGCTGCTCACCCCGTACGTGGACGCCGAGTTCGACTTCGCCTTCGTCAGCCACGCCCCGATGGAGACCAACTCCGCCGTCGCCGACGTGCGGGAGGACCGCGCCGAGATCTGGTCCGGCCTCAAGTCCCCGATCGTGGCCCGGCAGACCATCGCCGCCGACCTCGGGCTCCCCGTCGGCGCGGTGAAGGTGCACGTCATCCAGGCGGGCGGCTCGTTCGGCCGGCGGCTGTTCTTCGACGCCGCCCTGGAGGCGGCCCGGGTCTCGAAGGCCTGCCGCCGTCCCGTGCGCCTGATGTGGACCCGGGTCGACGACACCCGGCACGGGCGCATGCGCCCCGCGACCCACCACCGGATCCGGGCCACCCACCTGCTGGGCGAGGTCCTCAGCTTCGAACACCGGGTCGCCGCCGCCGAGACCGACTTCCGGCACGGCCTCGGCGAGATCATCACCGCCACCGCCGCGAGCCTGCCCTCGGGCATCGGCAACGCCACCCTCGCCCAGACCCTGTTCCTCACGACGATCAAGTCCCCGTACCACTTCGGGCTCACCACGCAGTCGCTGACCGAGGTGGCGACCGGCATCCCCACCGGGTCCTGGCGGTCGGTGTACTCGGCCAACACCCGGGGCGCCGAGGAGATCGTGGTCGACGAACTGGCCGCCGCCACCGGCAAGGACCCGTACGCCTTCCGGCGGGCCTTCCTCAAGACGGACGCGCAGCGCGCCGTGCTGGAGAAGGTGGCCACCGAGGGGCAGTGGGGCAGGGCCATGCCGGCCGGCTGCGCGCAGGGCATCGCCTTCCACGAGGAGTACAAGTCCCGTACCGCCTGCCTGGTGGAGATCGACACCCGCGATCCGGAGCACGTCCGGGTCACCAAGGCGGTCATCGCCGTGGACGTGGGCCTGCCCGTCAACCCGCGCGGGCTGGAGGCGCAGATGATCGGCGGTCTCACCGACGCGATCTCCACGACCCTGCGGGCCGGGCTGCACCTGGACAAGGGGCTGCCGCTGGAGGGCAGTTACAGCCAGTTCCACTGGGCGAAGCAGCGCGACACGCCGCGCGACGTACGGGTCTTCGTCCTCCCGGCGACCGGCACGGAGCCGGGCGGCGCGGGCGAACTCGGTGTACCGGCCGCCGTCGGGGCCATCGCCAACGCCTGGGCCCGCGCGACCGGTTCCAAGCCGCGCAGCTTCCCCCTGGACTTCGACGTCGACTTCACGCCCTATCCGCGCTGAACCGCCCGTACCGCGCGTCCCGTATCCCGTATCCGGTATCCCGTATCCCCGAACCTGGAGCACGCCGTGCCCTCGCACACCTTCATCGTCAACGGGGAGAGCGTCACCGTCGACGCCCCCGACAACCTGCCGCTCCTGTGGGTCCTGCGGGACATGCTGGGCGTCACCGGCCCCAAGTACGGCTGCGGGGTCGACGTCTGCAAGGCCTGTACGAGCCACCTCGACGGGGTCGACGTCCGCCCGTGCGTGGTGCCGGTCTCCGCCTGCGCGGGCAAGCGGGTGACCACCATCGAGGGGCTCGCGGACGGGGACCGGCTGCACCCGGTGCAGGAAGCCTGGCTGGAGCAGGACGTCGCCCAGTGCGGCTTCTGCCAGCCGGGGCAGATCATGGCCGCGGTCGCCCTGCTCCAGCGGACGAGCGAGCCGACGGACGAGGACATCGACGCCATCGCCAACATCTGCCGCTGCGGCACCTACTTCCGCATCCGCGAGGCCATCCGCAGCGCGGCCGCCCGCATGTGACCCGGGCCGCACGGGCGCCTTCAATACCGCTGTAACCGTCAAAAATGGACGATCATGCCGGAATGAGGCGTATCAACGCGAAACGCTTGTTGGTCGGCGAACCGCTGGACACCGCGCGTCTGGGCGAGACCCTGCTGCCCAAGCGACTCGCGCTCCCCATCTTCTGCAGCGACCCGCTCTCCTCCGTGGCCTACGCCACCGAGGAGATCCTGCTGATCCTGGCCCTCGGCGGGGTCGCGCTGCTCCACCTCGCCTGGTACGCGGCCGCCGCCATCGTCTTCCTCCTCGTCGTCGTCATCGCCTCCTACCGCCAGACCTGCCACGCCTACCCCGGCGGCGGGGGCGCGTACATCGTCAGCTCCGAGAACCTGGGACCCACCGCCGCCCTCACCGCGGCCAGTGCCCTCCTCGTCGACTACGTCATGACCGTCGCCGTGTCCGTGGTCTCCGGGGTCGCCGCCATCACCTCCGCGATCCCCGCCCTCAGCGACCACCAAGTCGGCATGTCCGTGGCCTTCGTGGTCCTGCTGACCCTGATGAACCTGCGCGGCGTACGCGAATCGGGGCGCGTCTTCGCCATCCCCACCTACGGCTTCGTCCTCGTCGTCTACGTCATGTTCGCCGTCGCCGCCGTCCGCCTCGCGACCGGCGACACGATCCGGGCCGAATCCGCCGACCTGCCCATCACCGCCGCCGGGACCTACACCGGCATCGCCGTCGTCTTCCTCGCCCTGCGCGCCTTCGCCTCCGGCTGTACCGCCCTGACCGGCGTCGAGGCCATCAGCAACGGCGTCCCCGCCTTCGAGAAGCCCAAGGCCAAGAACGCCGCCACCACCCTGGCCGCGATGGGCGTGCTGTCGGTGACGATGTTCACCGGCATCACCGCCCTCGCCATGGCCTACCGCGTGCACGTCGCGGCCGACCCGACCGAACTGGGCCTCGCCCCCGGCACCCCAATGTCCACCGCCCTCGCCCAGATCGGCCGGGCCACCTTCGGGAGCTGGCACTTCCTCTTCTACCTGCTCCAGGCCGTCACGGCCGGCGTCCTCGTCCTGGCGGCGAACACCGCCTTCAACGGCTTCCCCATGCTGGCCTCGATCCTGGCCAAGGACGGCTACGCGCCGCGCCAGCTCTTCAACCGCGGCGACCGCCTCGTCTACTCCAACGGCGTCGTCCTGCTCGCGCTGGCCGCCATCGCCCTGATCGTCGCCTTCGACGCCCAGCTGACCCGTCTCATCCAGCTCTACATCATCGGCGTCTTCGTCTCCTTCACCCTCTCCCAGGCCGGCATGGTCCGGCACTGGCGCCGCATCCTCGCCTCACCCGCCACCCCCCGCGACGAACGCGTCCACATCCACCGCCGGCTCGCCATCAACGCGGTCGGCGCCTGCATGACCGCGGTGGTCCTGGTCATCGTGCTCGTCACCAAATTCACGCACGGCGCCTGGCTGGTCGTCATCGCCATGCCCGCGCTGTTCCTCGGCATGAAGGGCGTACGACGCCACTACGACCAGGTGGCCCGACAGGTCGCCGTCGCCCCCGGGGTACGGCCGCGCAAACCGTCGCGCCACCACGTCGTCGTCCTCGTCTCCTCCGTCCACGCCCCCACCCTCAAGGCCCTCGGCTACGCCCGGGCGCTGCGACCCGACACGCTCACCGCGCTCTCCGTCGCCGCCGACGAGCAGGACGCCGCGCGGCTGCGCGAGGCCTGGGCGTCCCACGACCCGGGGATCCCGCTCAAGGTGCTGCACTCGCCCTACCGGGAGGTGGTCGCACCGGCGCTCGCGTACCTGGAGGAGCAGGCGGCCGCCGAGGGCACCGACATCCTGTCGGTGGTGATCCCCGAGTACGTGGTCGGGCACTGGTGGGAGCAGCCCCTGCACAACCAGAACGCGCTGCGCCTCAAGGCGCGCCTGCTGTTCACGCCGGGCATCGCGGTGATTGACGTCCCGTACCTGCTGGAGTCCGCGCGGCACCCCTAGGTCCGTTAGCGTATGCCTGAGCACTGCGGATGCAGTGCTCTCGGGGGTGCGGCCCGCGCCCCGGCCCGTCTCACCCCAGGGATCCGCCATGCGCCAGAACCCGGAGCGCCGCGCCGCGCTCCTCGACGCCGCCATCGAAGTCCTGGCCCGCGAGGGCTCGCGCGGTCTGACGCTGCGGGCCGTGGACGCGGAGGCCGGCGTCCCGACGGGGACCGCCTCCAACTACTTCGCCAACCGGAGCCAGCTCCTCGTCCAGATCCTGCACCGCACCCGCGAACGCCTCGCCCCCGATCCGGCCGACCTCGCGGGCCCGCTCGACACGAGGCTGCTGCTCGGCCGGCTCCTGGAGCGGATGCGGCGCGAGCGCAGCGTGCACATCGCCATGCTGGAGCTGCGGCTGGAGGCCACCCGCCGGCCCGAGATCCGGGAGGAGATGGCCCGCTTCCAGGCGCTGGAGCTGGAGGCGAACGTCACCTGGCACCTGGACGCCGGCCTGCCGGGCGACCGGGACGGCGTCGTCCTCCTCTACTTCGCGATGCTCGGCATCGTCGTGGACGACCTCACCGTGCCGGCCCTGCTCGAAGCCCAGCCGGTCGACCACCTCCTGGAGGTGTTGGTCGAGCGACTGCTTCCGGAGCGGCCCGCCGACTGACTACCGTGTCGGCGGGCATCGTGTCGGCGGACATCCCGGCCGCGCCGCCGAGCCCGAGATGATCAAAAACAATCGAGTTCCGGCCATGCCGACACGCGCCACCGTGCATGTTCCAGCGGAAAATGCCAGAACGCCTTTTCGCAGTGTGGAAGTTGAGTAAGTTCCCTCCTGTCGCGCCGTACGACCGTGCAACTCAGCACGACCGGCCGGGAGGGGAGCCCGCGTGCCCGGGATCGACGAATGCCTGCTCGAAGCCATGGCCCTGCCTGGTGCGCGCGGGGCCGCGCTGGTCGACTGGAGCAGCGGACTGGCCCTCGGCACCGCCGGGGACTCTCCCGTGGGCGACCACGAGACCACCGCCGCCGAGACCGCCGAACTGGCCCGCGCGGCGGCCGAGTACGAGTCCTTCGCCCCGGCGGCGGACGGGCCCGGCGCAGGCGTCCCGGCGACCGCCGGTCCGCCCGTCGAGGACCTCATCGTCACCACCCGCACCGGCTACCACGTGCTCCGCTTCGTGGAGACCAGCTTCGACAGCAGCGTCTTCCTGCACCTGTGGCTGGACCGGGCCGACGGCAACCTGGCCCTCGCCCGGATCAGACTCCGCGCCCTGGCCGAAGGGTTGGTGCTCAGGTGACCGCGCCCGCCGCCATCGCCGTCTCGCCCCTGCTGACCCGCCTCGCCGCCGAACGCGCCACCGGCGCCCTCCTGCGCGACCGCGGCACCCTCTTCCTGGAGGACGGCCGCATCGTCCACGCCGAGAGCCCCGCCACCCCGGGGCTGGACGTCCTGCTCACCACCGGCGGGGCGCTCGCCCCCGAACGCTGGAACGAGGCCGTGAACGCGGCCGGAGCCCGCCGGCAGGTCGCCCGCTTCCTCGTGGACAGCGGCGGCCTGGCCGGAGGCGAACTGGAGATCTGCCACCTCGCCGCCATCTTCGACGCCGCCTTCTTCGCCCTGTCGCCCGGCAGTGGCCCCTCCCGCTTCCGGCGGGGCGCCACCCACTGGATCGGCTCCGTCCGCTCCGTCCCGGCGGACGCCGTCGAACGCGAGACCCGTCGCCGCCGGGAGCTGCTGGACGCGGTCTGGCCGTACCCGCTGCTCGACACCGCGCCCGTCGTCCCCCGCCGGGCCGCGCCCGGCCAGACGATCACCGCCCGACAGCGCGTCCTGCTCGCGCAGGCCGACGGCGTACGCACCCCCGCCGACCTGGCGTGGGTGCTGGGCCGGCCCGCCTTCCACACCCTGCTCGACGTCCGCAGGCTCGCCGCCGCGGGCCTGGTCGAGACCCCGCACACCCCGCCGGCCCCCGCGCCGGCCCCGCTCGTGCCCGACTGGTTGGCCCAGGTCCAACCCCCGGACGTGGCACTGCTGCGCCGGCTCCGCGACGCACTGGAGGCAAGTCTGTGAGGCTCCCGCTGCGACCGGCCCTGTTCGCCGACCGTTCCGAGCGCAGGCAGCCCGAAGGGAGAAAGGCCGACATGACCACGGCGATGGTGCCCGCCGAGGCGGAAGCCGAGATACTCGCCGAGCTCCGGCGGTTGCGCGCCCGCGTCCCCCAGCTCACCGGCGCCCTGGCCGCGAGCGCCGACGGTCTCGTCCTCGCGCAGGACAGCGCCGCCACCGAGGCCGAGACCGTGGCCGCGCTGACCGCGGCCGCCCTCGGCGTCGCCCAGCGGCTCAGCGACAGCACCGGACAGGGCGGCTTCCGCGAACTGCTGGTGCGCGGCGAGGGCGGCTACGTCGCCACGTACGCGGCGGGCGAGACGGCCGTCCTCACCCTGATCGCGCAGCCGCGCGTCAACGTGGGCCGCCTCCACCTGGAGGCACGGCGCTCCAGCTCGCACATATCCGAGCTGATCGAGCACAGCCTCGGGCGGCGCGGTCCGCGGGTACCGCCGCAGCCCCCGGCCCTGCCGGCGGCGCCTCCCCACCCCCCGGCCCTGCCGGCGCCCTGACGTCCCGCTCTTGCCCTCATCGCACACCCGCGACCGACAGAAGACAGAGAAAGAGGAAGACCCATGGCCAACGTGGAGACCGCGCTCAAGGAAGCCACCACCACCATCGAGGGCGCCCTCGGCGCCGCCCTCGTCGACTACGCCAGCGGCATGGCCCTCGGTACCGTCGGCGGCGGCAAGGACCTCGACCTCGCGGTGGCCGCCGCGGGCAACACCGACGTGGTGCGGGCGAAGGTCCGCGCGATGGAGATGCTCGGTCTGAACGACGAGATCGAGGACATCCTGATCACGCTCGGCAACCAGTACCACCTGATCCGCCTGATGAAGGCCCGGGGGTCGAGCGGCCACTTCTTCCTCTACCTCGCCCTCGACCGGGGCCGCGCCAACCTGGCCATGGCCCGCCACCAGCTCAAGCGCATCGAGGCCGAGCTGGAGATCTGAGAGCGGCCCGGCGAGGGCCGTGACGCCACGGTGGCGGGCGGCTGAAATCTTTGCCGTCCGCGCCGCCGGCCTCCGTGATATGTCCGAGGATGGGCGGACTTTATCATCCCGTTACAGAGTAGGATGCTGTAATCAGCTGATCATCACGCCATCGACAAAGCAAAAACGCTGGAGAATCCGCTACCCATGCCCCCGCGCCTGAGCATCGTCGTACCCGTCTACAACGTCGAGCTCTATCTCGACGAGTGCCTGGAGTCCATAGCGGCGCAGACGTTCGACGACTTCGAGGTCGTGATCGTCGACGACGGGTCCACGGACACCAGCGCGATGATCGCGAAGACCTTCACGGAGCGTGACCCCCGCTTCCGGCTGGTCCTCCAGAAGAACGCCGGCCTCGGCGCCGCCCGGAACGTCGGCTTCCGGCACGCCTCCGAAGGCAGCGAGTACATCGCCTTCGTCGACAGCGACGACACCATGCCGCCCCACGCCTACGAGCGCCTGATCGGCGCCCTCGACGAGACCGGCTCCGACTTCGCGGCGGGCAACGTCAAGCGCTTCCGCTCCGTCGGCATGCAGCAGTCCTGGGGCCACCGTGCCGCATTCGCGAAGACGCAGCTCGCGACCCACATCTCCAAGTTCCCGGCGCTGGTCACCGACCGCACCGCGTGGAACAAGGTCTATCGGCGCGGCTTCTGGGAAGAGCACGGATTCAGCTACCCGGAGGGCATCCTCTACGAGGACGCCCCCGTCAGCATCCCGGCCCACTACTTCGCCAAGAGCGTCGACGTGATCAGCGACGTCGTCTACCACTGGCGGGTGCGCGAGACCGGCGAGCGCTCCATCACCCAGCGCTCCACCGACCCGGTCTCCGTCATCGACCGCGTCACCTCCGTCCGCCTCGTCCGCGAGGCGCTGCTCGCCAAGCCGGGCGAGAAGTACGCCCGCTACCTGCGCGACTACGACCGCAACGTGCTGAGCGAAGAGCTCCCGCTCATCTACAAGTACGTCGCCGAGGGCGGCGCCGACTTCCGCGCCGCGTTCGTCAAGGAGGTCGGCGGCCTCATCCGGGAGATCGGCACCGACCCCTGGAACGACCTGACCGTCGCCGACCGGCTCAAGGCGTACCTGGCCCGCGAGGGCCGCGTCGAGGAGTTCATCGGCCTCCTGCACCACCAGCGCGACTTCAGCTACAGCGTGCCCGTCAAGGGACTGGCCCGCCCGCAGGCCGACTACCCCTTCCTGAAGGCGCCCGTCCCCGCCAAGCTGCTGACCCTCGGCCCGCGCGAGCGCCGCGTCGTCAGCCGGCTGGAGCAGGCCGCCTGGAGCGACGGCAAGCTCCTGCTGCGCGGCTACGCGATCCCCGGCCACCTCGGCGCCGAGAGCCGCCTCGGCTCCCGCAAGATGCTGGTCTTCCGCGAGCAGGGCAAGCGCCGCCGCACCGTCGTCAGCACCCGTACCGTCGCCTCCCCGATGGCCACCGTCAACGCCCCGCACCTCGCGCTGAAGCACGCCGACTGGGCCGGGTTCACCGCCGTCGTCGACCCCACCGTCTTCCAGTCGGGCGGCAAGTGGCGCGAAGGCATATGGACCACCTCCGTCGCCGTCACCGGCGCCGGCGGCCTCCACCGGGCGCGCCTCAAGGGCGGCGAGCACGACAGCGGCCTGACCCCGCCCGCCTACTGGGCCACCCCCGACGTCCGCATCCTGCCGACCGTCTCCGGCGCGCTGACCGTCCACGTCGAGATCGTCCGTGCCCGCGTCCTGGACGTACGCCCCGCCGGCGACGACGCCCTGGAACTCACCGGCGAACTGGCCGCCGAGGTCGGCGACGGCGCCACCCTGCGCGTCGCGCACAGCGCGAGCGGCACCGTCCTCACCCTCCCGATCCGCACCACCGCGGCCCCCTCCGGCGGACGCGTCCCCTTCAGCGCCGTCGTCCCGCTCGCCGATCTGGGAGCCGTACCGCCGGCCGAGTCGTCGCCGGGGGAGTGGACCCCCGAGCCGTGGAACCTGACCGTCGTGCGCGCCGACGGCACCCGCCACCCCGTCGCCCACGACGAACGCGGCGGCTTCACCGGCCTGGTCGCCCCGATCCCCGGCGACGAGAGCGGTCGCACCGTCTTCGCCAAGCGCGCCAAGAGCGGCCACCTCGTCCTGTCCGTGCAGCCCACCCCGCCCCTCGTCGACGAGGTCGTCGCCCACGACGGCACCCTGACCCTGCGCGGCACCCTGCGGCTGCCCGCCGCCGAGGCCGGCGAGGCGTACGAACTGGTCCTGCACAACCACTACGGCACCGAGTTCAGCTACCCGATCAGCCGCGACGGCGACCGCTTCGAAGCGGCCTTCGAACCCGTGCTCCCCGAGCCGTACGCCGGCCGCACCACCCTCCCGCAGGGCCGCTGGTGGCCCACGGTCCGCCCGGTGCGCGAGGGCGGCACCACCGCCGGCCTGCTCGGCGTCGACCGCGGGGCCCCCGTACAGCTCATCCCGCCGGCGCTCTCCTGCGGCCCGCACGCCCTCACGGTCCTCGGCCGTCGCATGCGCGTCGAGGCCCGCCTGCACGACCGCATGGTGCTGGTCTGCGACCCGCTCCTGAGCCCGCACGACCGCTCCCGCTACGCCCAGCGCGTCGCCCGCGACGTGACCTACCCGGCCCAGCGCGAGCTGCCCGTCAAGGACATGGCCGTCTACGACACCTTCCAGGGCAACGCCGCCGGCGACTCGCCCCGCGCCATCCACGAGGAGCTGCTGCGCCGCGGCGAGAAGCTCGAACACATCTGGCTCGTCCGCGACGGCCGCGCCGAGGTCCCGCCGACCGCCCGCGCCGTCCAGTACGACAGCCTGGAGGCCTGGGACGTCCTGGCCCGCGCCCGCTACTACGTCACCAACGACAGCGTGCCGCTCACCTTCCGCCGCCGCCCCGGCCAGACCGTCGTCCAGACCTGGCACGGAGCGCCGCTGAAGCAGATCGGCTACGACTTCACCCACGACTACTACACCAGCCCCGAGGTACTGGAGGGACTGGAGCACGACAGCGCCCAGTGGACGCTGCTCGCCTCCCCCAGCACCTGGGCCACGCCCGTCCTGCGGCGCGCGCTGGGCTACCAGGGCGAGGTCGTCGAGTCCGGCAGCCCGCGCGTGGACGCGCTGCTGCGACCCGACGCCGACCGGATCGCCGAGGTCCGCCGCCGCCTCGGCCTGCCCGAGGGCAAGAAGGTCGTCCTCTACCTGCCGACCTGGCGCGAGAACCGGCTCGGCTGGACCGGCGGCTACAAGCTCGACCTGCGCATCGACCTGGACGCGGCCCGCCGTGAACTGGGCGAGGACCACGTCCTGCTCGTGCGCGGCCACCACAAGGTGAGCGAGCAGGTCCGCGACGGCGTGCGCGACGGGTTCGTCGTCGACGTCTCCCGCTGGCCCGACACCACCGACCTGCTGCTCGTCGCCGACGTGCTGATCTCGGACTACTCCTCCGCGATCTTCGACTTCGCGCTGACGGACCGGCCGATCCTGCTGTTCACGTACGACCTGGAGCACTACCGCGACACCCTGCGCGGCTTCACCCTCGACCTGGAGAAGAAGGCCCCCGGCCCGCTGCTGCAGGACTCGGCGAGCCTGGTCGAAGCCGTACGGAACGCGGACGCGCTCGCCGCCGAGTACGCGACGGCCCGCGCCGCCTTCCGCGAGGAATACTGCGACCTGGACGACGGCCGCGCCGCCGAGCGGGTCGTCGACCGCATGCTCGGCGCGTAGGGCGCCCGCACCCGTACGGGTGAACCCGGCAGCAGGTCCCGCGCCCACCGATGAGTTTCGGGCGCGGGACCTGTCCGTAGGGGTGGACGGCGCGAGGTCGTCCACCCCTACCGCCCGGAGGCACCGATGCCCACCCGAGGTTTCACCACGTGTCTGTGGTTCGACGGCGAGGCCGAGGCCGCCGTCGACTTCTACCTGTCCGTCTTCAAGGACGGTCGCCGGGGCCGGACCACCCGTTACACGCAGGCGAGCCCCGAGCGGGCCGGCTCGGTGATGACCGTCGAGTTCGAGATGAACGGCCAGAGGTTCGTGGCGCTCAACGGCGGCCCGCAGTTCCGCTTCACCGAGGCCATCTCCTTCCAGATCGACTGCGCCGACCAGGCCGAGGTCGACCACTACTGGGCGGAACTCACCCAGGACGGCGGCGAGGAAGTCGCCTGCGGCTGGGTGAAGGACCGGTTCGGCGTCTCCTGGCAGGTGATCCCCACCGAGGCCATCGATCTCGTCAGCGACCCCGACCCGGCCCGAGCCGCCCGCGCCACGGCGGCCATGTACCGCATGAAGAAGCTCGACGTGGCCGCCATGCGACGGGCCGCCGACACCCCGAAGACGCTTGGCTAGGTCGCGATGCGGCTCAGGAGCGCGGGCAGGGCCGTGCCGATGGGCTCGCGGATGACCTCGTCGGCGAGGGAGTCGTACGGGGTCTCCTCCGCGTTCACGATGATCAGCCGGGCCCCCGCCTCGGCCGCCATCCCGGCGAGCGAGGCGGCGGGCTGGACCTGGAGGGTGCTGCCGACCGCGATGAAGATCGAGCAGCCCTTGGCCACCGCCACGGCCTGCGCCAGCACCTCGGGGTCGAGCCGCTGGCCGAACATCACGGTCGCCGTCTTCAGGATGCCGCCGCAGGCCAGACAGGCCGGATCGGCATCCCCCGCGGCCAGCCGGGCCAGCGCCTCGTCCATCCCGGAGCGGGCGTGGCAGGCCGTGCACACCACCGACCGGGCCGTCCCGTGCAGCTCGAACACCTTCCGCGCGGGCATCCCGGCGAGCTGGTGCAGCCCGTCCACGTTCTGCGTGATCACCCGCACCGGGGTCCCGCCGCGCTCCAGCTCGGCCACCGCCAGGTGCGCGGCGTTCGGCCGGGCGGCGAGCGCCCCGAGCTCGGCGCGCATGCGCCAGGACCGGCGGCGGATCTCCGGATCGGCCATGTAGTACGCGTACGTCACGAGCTTCTCGGCGTCGGGCTCCCGACGCCACAGTCCCTGCGGTCCCCGGTAGTCCGGGATACCGGAATCGGTCGACATGCCGGCTCCACTGAACACGGCGACAAGCGGCTTCCCCATGGTGGCGACCCTACGCAGCCGGGGTGCCGGACCGCGACCGTATTGTGCCGGGCCCGCCCCGCCCCCCGCCCCGCAGGGTCGTTTCTGCGGTGAATCCGGACCTCCACCGGAGTGAGCCCACGTCGCGCCCCCCGCGCCCGGCCCGGTCCGGGCCGCTAGAAACCGGACATGACACCGTTTCCCCTCCGCCCGCGCGCCCTGCTGATCGCCGTGACCGCGATGTCCGCGCTGTTCCCCCTGGTCGCGGCGGTCCCGGCGACCGCACGGGACGCCGACCCGGGCCCCCGCCGCTTCGGCCACCACCGGCACACCGCCGACGAGATCACCCGCTTCCTGGTCGACTTCTACGGCGATCACGGCCCGAGGCCCGAGGAGCGCAGGCTGCGGACCTCCCAGCAGCTCAAGGACAAACAGAACGGCACCCCGGACTTCGACGTCGTGCTGTGCGCCGGCGACCGGCCGGAGCGGATCGAGGTCGGACCGGCCACGGTCGCCCGGGCGGCGGGCGTCGGCTGGGCCACCGTCACCACCCACTGGGGCGACGGTGAAACGGACACCTTCACCGCCTACGTCCGGCTCGACTCCCGCCCGATCCAGCTCGACGACGTGATCTGCGCGGGCTGATGCCGGTGTGTGCGCCCGGCCCCGGGCCGTGGCCGAAGCGCGGTGCCTCGTACGGCCGTTGGCGGACCGGCGCGGGCGGGTTCTGATACAACTCCCGACATGACGGGATTCGAGATCGGCGGCGCGAGTGCCGCGGACATGGAACTGCTGCGCACCTGGGCGGACGCCGAAGGCTGGAACCCGGGCGACACCGACCGGTTCGCCTTCGCGGTCGCCGACCCGGAGGGCTTCCTCTTCGGACGGCTCGACGGGGAGCCGGTGGCATCGATCTCCGCCATCCGCTACGGCGCCGACTTCGGGTTCATCGGCTTCTACATCGCCCGCCCCGACATGCGCGGCAAGGGCTACGGCTTCCGCGTCTGGCAGGCAGGCATGGACCGGCTGAAGGGGCGGCTCGTCGGCCTGGACGGGGTGGTCGAGCAGCAGGACAACTACCGCAGGTCCGGCTTCCGTTCGGCCTGGAACAACGTCCGCCACGAGGGGATCCCGGCGGCCGTCGAGGACCTCGCGGGGGAGCCGGTGCGGATCGTGGACGCGGCCACGCTGCCCTTCGCCCGACTCGCCGCCTACGACCGCCGGTTCTTCCCCGAGCGCCGCGACGCCTTCCTGTCCGCGTGGACGGGGCTGCCCGGCCGGACCGCCCTCGCCGCCGTCCGGGACGGGCGGATCGAGGGCCTCGGCGTGATCCGGCCGTGCAGCGGCGCCTCGCGGGTCGGCCCGCTCTACGCCGCCACCCCGCAGGTGGCCGCCATCCTGCTGCGTCGCCTCGCCGACCACGCCCCCGGCGGGGAGATCGCCGTGGACGTGCCCGACGCGAACCCGGCCGCGACCACCCTGATGGCCCGACTCGGACTCAACCCCACGTTCGAGGCCGCCCGGATGTACACGGGGCCGGCCCCACAGGTGGACCTGCCCGCGCTCTACGGCGTCACCAGCCTCGAACTGGGCTGAGCGGCGAAGCGGCGGAACCCGCAGCGGCTGACGGGGCCCGCCTCAGATGCCGAACAGCACGCCGGTGCTGCTGCGCAGGCCGCACGGGTTGCCGAAGGTGTGCGACCAGCTCAGCCGGCGGCCCTGCCACACCCCGTCGGTGGTGACGGTGACCGGGTTCCACTCCCGCGTACACGCCGCGTCCTGCCGCGGTGCGGCGAGCGGGTCCAGGGAGGCCCCCGCCGCGCGCAGTTCGGCGCAGGCGGCCGCCGGAGCGGGGTGCGTACCGCTCGGCCGGGGCGCGCACACCAGCGTCACGGCGCGCAGTACGGTCCCCTCGGCGGCGTTCTCGCCGGCCGTCACGCTGACCACGAGCGCGGAGGGCGCGTACAGGCTCCGCGTACCGGACGGGGCGGCGTCGGCCGCTCCGGTCCCGACCAGTGCGGTGAGGGCGGTGAGCGCCATGACTCCGGAAGCCAGTCCCAAGCTCCTGCTGATGGACCGCATTACGAACACTCCTCGGCTCGGTGTTTCGGATAACGGACGGGAGTCTTGCGGATGCAGCGCGTGAACGCCCGTTCGTACCGCTGTTTCTCGTCACCGATCGTGAGTGCGTGACCGCAGACCGCAGCGATGGGCACGCCGTGACCTGTGGGGGAACGGACGGCCGATTCGGCCGAACACGCCCCCCACAACCCTTTGGGAGCGGCTCAGCGGGTGGGGGAGGAGCGGGGTGCGTAGAGGTCGAGGAGGCGGATGCGGGTCTGCTGGAGACGGACGGCGAGGACGCGGCCGACCCAGTGGCCCAGGGCCGAACCGAAGGTCGGGTCGGCGTCCATGAGCATCCGTACCACCGTCGCGTCGAACTCGTACGCCCGGACCGGCGTCATCGCCTCCGCGCTCAGCTGCCAGACGTACGGCGGGAACAGCCACGACCAGCCGACGAGCTCGCCCGGCCCGAGGCTCTCCACCGGCGCGGACCGGGGCCCCGGTACCGGGACCTCCAGGGTCACCGTGCCCGAGCGGACGATCCAGAACGTGTCCGCCCGTCCGCCCTCGTCGAAGATGCGCGTCCCCTCGGGGAACTGGACCTCACGGGCGTGCGACATGAGTCGTGCGCGGTGCTCGGCGGAGAGCACGGCGGCGACGCGGATGGGGGAAGGTGTGCTCACGGCAGCCTCCGATCAGGACCCCCCTGGTCCCAGTGTCCCCGACCGGCGCCGGAACCGACCCTAGGAGGTGTCCCCTAGTCGTCCGCGTTCGCCTCCAGACAGGCGAGTTCCATGGCGTCCAGGACCGCCTCGTGGCTGCGCCCGCTCAGTTCCGCGACGTTCTCGATCTGCGCCGTCGCCCACGCGGCCAGGGTCATGACCAGGACGCGCAGTCCGTCCGTGCCGTGCTCGGCGAGGATCTCGTCGGCGACGAGCATGGCGTCCTCGGGCACCTGCTCCGGTGGTTCCAGCCCGGCGAGGCCGCGCAGCATCGCCAGGGTGCGGCGGGAGATCTCCGGCGTCATCCGCGCCAGCCGCATGTCCTCTTCGTCGTCCATCAGCCCCACCCCTCCGATGCCGTTGCCTCAGGGCACCGTAGAGCGACGCGCACCGGCGCGGGGCGGTTTTCGCGGTGCCCGCCGGCGCGCACGGGTGGCGCGCGGCCGTCGCGGTTGACGCGCCCCGGCGTACGCCGGGCGTTCTTCGTCTCGGCCGAAACCGGCGCCCACTTCACCGCGCCCGTGTGGATCGGCGACCGGGTCTCGGCGGCGGCTGCGCTCAGGCGCCGCCGAGCATCCGCAGCACCTCCGCGTGTCCGCCGCGCCGGGCCCACTCCCGGGGGGACAGGCCGGTCCCGCCGTCCTCCCGCAGCGCCGGATCGGCCCCGGCCTCCAGGAGCGCGCGGACCGTCGCGGCCTCGCCCCAACCGGCGGCTGCGCACAGCGGGGTGCCGTCCGTCGGGCCGCCGCTCTCCAGGTCCGGCGCGGCGCCGTGCGCGAGCAGGAGCCGTACGACCCGTTCGGCGCCCGCCACGGACGCCGCGTACAGGCCGGTGGTGCCCTCGCGGTCGGGGCCGTCCACGGGGGCCCCGGCCCGCAGGAGCGCCGTCACCCGGGCCGGATCGTCGCGCCCCGCCGCCGCCACGAGCTCGCGCGACAGCCGCTTGGCGGTGCGCCGCTTCACGGGGCGAGGCCCAGCAGGGCCGGGAGGTCGCGCATGTCGGTGAAGACCGTCGTCCCCGGGCCCGCGAGGGCCGGGGCGGGGGTCAGGCCGCCCGCGTAGCCGAGGGAGCGCATGCCGGCCGCGCGGGCCGCCTCGACGCCCGGCGGGCTGTCCTCGACGACCACGCACGCCGCCGGGTCGACGCCCATGCGCGCGGCGGCGTACAGGAAGAGGTCCGGGGCGGGTTTGCCGCGCGGGACCTCGGACGCGCTGTGGATGCGGCCCGCGAAGTGCTCGTAGAGACCCGTACGCCCCAGGGTGTGCCGCATCTTCTCGTGGGAGCCGCTGGAGGCGACGCAGGTCGGCAGGGTGATCCGTGCGAGGGCCTCGGGGAGTCCCTCGACGGGGGACAGGCCGACGTCCACGGCCTCCGCGTGCAGGCGCCTGAACGATTCCTCCCACTCCAGGGCGACGGCGTCGCCGAGCCGGGCGGCGACCTGTTCGCGGACGGAGGCGTCGGAGAGGCCGAGGAAGAGGCTGATCACCTCGGCCTCGGTGAGCGGCCAGCCGAAGCGCGCGCCGAGCGTGACCTGTACGCGCGCCGCGATGCGTTCGGTGTCGACGAGCACCCCGTCGCAGTCGAAGATCACCAGCTCCACGGGGGCGGCGGAGAAGGGGGAGGCGGTGGGTTCGGAGGGAGCGATCATGCCCCGAGGGTAGGCCGTTCGGCATCCGATGGGTCAAGTGTGCTGACCGGACCGGGGATTCGTCCTAGGGTGCGCCCGTACGGATCCCCGTGCACCCCTTCCTGGGCGTCCGGCCATCCGTACGGTGCCCCGCGCGTCCCGCGCGCCGCACCCGCAGCAGTACGCACACGAACTGGGGGGTTCATGCGTAGATCACGCACATTGCGTACATCGCGTACATCGCGTACATCCAGAGGCGCGGCGGTCGCTCTCGCCCTGTCCCTGGCCGGCACCGGCGCCTTCCTGGGGCTCGGCCCCGTACCCGAGGCGGCGGCCATCACCCCGCCCGTCGCCTTCACCGCGGACGCGCTGCCCACCTGGCAGCCCAACGGGGTCGTCTGGGCCCTCGCCGAGGCCGGCGGCACGGTCTTCGCCGGCGGCACCTTCTCCACCGTCCGGCCGCCCGCCGGCTCCGCCGGGAGCGAGCGGTCGGCCGTCAACTTCGCCGCGTTCGACGCCGCGACCGGCGCCCCGACCTCCTGCACCCTGTCCTTCACCATCGGCAGCGGCACCGCCACCGTCCGCGCGCTCACCCTCTCCCCGGACCGGAAGACCCTCTACGCGGGTGGCTACTTCGGCGCCGTCAACGGCACCCCGGTCTCCAGCCTCGCCGCCGTCGACGTGGCGACCTGCACCGTCAAGACCGACTTCCGCCCGGCCTTCGCGGCCACCGTCCGGGCCCTCGCCGTCACCGCCGACACCGTCTACGCGGGCGGCGACTTCCTCACCGTCGCCGGTCAGCCGCGGCAGCGCTTCGCCGCCGTCGCCCGCGCCGACGGGGCGCTGCGCCCCTTCCGGGCCGACGCGGACGAGCCGGGGCGGGCCGTCGAGGTCACGCCCGACGGGTCGAAGGTGCTGCTCGGCGGGGACTTCTTCACCGTCAACGGGACGGACACGCACGCCCTCGCGGTGGTCGACGCGACGAGCGGCGCCCTCGCGAAGTCCTACCCGGGCTTCATCGAGACCCACTCGGTGGTCAAGGACATCGCCACCGACGGCACCGGCTTCTACACCGCCAACGAGGGCACCGGCGGCGGCGTCTTCGACGGCCGCATCGCCCTGAACCTGTCCGACCTGGGCCAACGCTGGCGCGACACCTGCCTGGGCGCGACCCAGGCCGTCCTGCCGTACGCCAACGTGCTCTACAGTGCCTCGCACGCGCACGACTGCTCCAGCGTCGGCGAGTTCCCCGACGGGCACCGCCACCACCTCCTCGCGCAGCCGACGAGCGGGGTCGGCAAGCTCGGCTGGGCGCCCGACACCAACGACGGCATCGGCGAGGGCATCGGCCCGCGCGTGATGACCGTCGGCGCCACGGCGGGCACGCGCTACCTGTGGGTGGGCGGCGAGTTCACCACCGTCAACGGCGGAGCCCAGCAGAGCCTGACGCGTTTCTCCTCGACCGGTGACACGGGCGCGCCCACGGTCCCGGTGGCGAGCGCGGCGAGCTTCAGGCCGGGCGAGGTGCAGGTGCGGTGGCGCACCAGCCTCGACCTGGACGACAGCGCGCTCACCTATCGGATCCACCGCAACGGCGCGGCGACCCCGATCGGCACGGTCACCGCAGACTCGCTCTTCTTCAAGCGTCCGCAGGCCTCCTGGACGGACACCACCGCCCAGGCCGGCCAGAGCTACACCTACCGGGTGACGGCGACGGACGCGGCGGGCAACGTCAGCGCCCTCTCGGCGCCCGCGAGCGTGACGGTGCCGGCCGGCGCGGAGGCGTACCCGAGCCAGGTCCGCGCGGACGGCGCCCGGTTGTACTGGCGCTACGACGAATCCGTGCTCCCGTACGTCGCGGACTCCTCCGACGGCGGCGACCAGGCGGGCGTCCACCTGAACGCCCCGGCCCTGCGCCAGTCACCCGGCGCCGTCTCCGGCGCGAGCACCGCGATCGGCTTCAACGGCACGGACGCCCACGTGTACGCCGACCGCCGGCAGACGGTGGGCTCCACCTACAGCGTCGAGACCTGGTTCCGGACGAACACCACCCGGGGCGGCAAACTCGTCGGCTTCGGCAACCAGCAGGTCAACAGCAGCGGCCAGTACGACAAGCACGTCTACATGACCAACGACGGCCGGCTGGTCTTCGGCGTGTACACCGGAGCCACCCGCACCATCACCACCGCCGGTTCCTACAACGACAACGCCTGGCACCACGTCGTCGCGACCCAGGGCCCCGGCGGGATGACCCTCTACGTCGACGGCGTCCAGCGCGGCACCCTGAACGTCACCACCCACGAGAACTTCGCGGGCTACTGGCGCACCGGCGGCGACGGCCTCGGCGGCTGGCCGAACCGGCCGCTCAGCGAGCACTGGGCGGGCCGACTGGACGAGACGGCCGTTTACCCGACCGTCCTGAGCGCGGCCCAGGTACAGAACCACTACGCCCTGGCCACCGCCCCCGCGGACTCGGTCGTACGGGTCACCGCGTCCGAGGACACGTACGCCAACGCGGGCGCCCCCGGCACCAATTACGGCACGTCCGGCTCCCTCGCGGTGCGCGGCACCTCCCTCTACAGCAGCTACCTGCGCTTCGCGCTGCCCGCGGCGCCCGCCGGCACGGTGCTGAAGTCGGCCACGCTGAGCGTGAAGACCAGCACCATGAGCGGCGCCGGCACCACGGACACCGTCTCGGTGGTACCCGTGGCCGGCGCGTGGACGGAGGGCGGGACCACGTACGCCAACCGCCCGGCCGTCGGCGCACCGGCCCTCGGGGCGTTCCCCGGGGTCCCGGACGGCTCCGCGGTCCACACGGCGGGGCTGACCACGGCCACCGTCGCGGGCGCCCTCGGTGCCACGATCGACCTGGCGCTGACCAGCCCCGGGACGGACGCGCTGTGGCTGTGGTCCTCCGAGGCCGCGGCGAACGAGGGCACCCCGCAGCTGACGCTCACCTTCGGGAAGCCGTAGGGGGCTGTCGTCACGCCCGCCCGGTGGGCGGCGCCTCCACCTCCAGGAAGCGCCGCCCGCGCGGGCCCCGGTACAGCAGGCACTCCCAGCCGTGCCGTTCCAACTCCGCCGCGCAGGCCTTCAGCCGCTCCCGCTCCTCGGCGGCGGCGCCGCTCCCGGGCGGGCCGGTCCAGGTCACCTCGACCCGGTCCGCCCCGGGCACCACCCGGTACCCCGTGCGACTGCGCAGTCCCCGCGCGTCCACCGCCGACGGCGGGTGTCCCGCCGCCTCCAGGACGATCGCCACCGCGCGCGGCATCAGCCGCAGCTCCCACGGGGAGGGCGCCTCCACCCCGCCCGTCAGGCGGCGGATCTGGAGCAGCCCCTCGTACGCGGCGCGTACCTCCGCCGCGCGCCCGGCGTCCGCCACGGTCTCCTCGGGGCCGTCCCCGTCCGCCGGCTCGAAACCCGAGTCATGGCCGATCGGCACCCCGCACCCCCTCTTTCCCGCCCGTACTTTCCCGTCCGTACGCCGGACCGTACACCCGCGTCTGAGTACCCGGCGCCGGGAGCTCTGAGTACCCGCCCCGATGCCCCGTCGCGGCGCGGGCGCTGGAATGACGGCATGACCTCAGGGACCACCCCGCACCCCGCCCCCGACCCCCGCCCCGCGCGCCTGCGCCGGGTGACCGCCGCCGGATCGGCCCTCGCCGTGGCGCTGACCCCGCTGGTGGTCGGCGTCCTGGTGGCCAAGGGGCTGGCCGCCGACCCGCACGCCCCGGTCAACGCTCTGATCACCGGCGGCGGTCAGCGCGCCGGGCTGCCGCGCGGCGAATGGGGCCGGCGCGGCCACGCCACGGTACGGCGGCTGCGCACGGCCCGCAGCGGAGCCGCCCGCCGCTGCGCGGCCGTCCGGGGCCGGCGGCGTGCCGTCAGGAGGCCGGCGGCGCCAACGGCTCCTGGAGCTCGGTGACCCAGAGGTCCCGGTCATCGGGGCAGGCCAGCGCCAACTCCCGCGCGTACCCGCCCGAGCGGTGCCCGTGCGCGTCGATCCACCGGGCCAGGGCCTGCGCCGTCGGCAGGACCGAATCCATCGCCCCCCGGTGCACCACGGTCGCCGCCCGCTCCACCCCGGGCAGTTCGACGATCCGCACCCCGCCCCCGAGATCCCCGGCGCGCACGGCGCTCGCCACCGGGATGCCGGCGTGCACGAGCACGGACCCGGGCGGACCGTCCGGAGCGTCCTCGTAGTAGGCCAACCCCGGTCCCGTCGGGACCACCCCGGCGGCTTCGACGCGGCCGCACAGGTCGTCGTAGAGGGGGCCGATGACCGGCCCGATGTCCTGCGGGGCGTAACTGTCGGCGATCCCGCGCAACTCGGCCAGTCGGACGGGCGGCAGGCTCTTCACGACGATCTCGTCGGTGGGCATCGTTCCCTCGCTCTCGATGGTCCGGAGCCTCGTCTCGACCCCGGCGAGGCGGGCGGTGGCCTCGGCGACGGCCGATTCCAATTCCGCCCGCCGGAGCCGCAGCATGCCGCGCAGTTCCTCCGCACCGACCCGCTCGTCGAGGATCGCCCCCACCTGTTCGAGGGTGAAGCCGAGGTCCTTGAGCGCGATGACACGGTTGAGGCGGGCCAGTTGCCCGGCCTCGTAGGAGCGGTAGCCGCTGACGGGGTCGACACGCGCGGGGCGCAGCAGTCCGATGGCGTCGTAGTGACGCAGCATGCGGACCGACACCCGGCCGTGCTTGGCGAAGTCTCCGATGGTGAACATGACTCCTCCACTGCACGGCCTGACACGGTGTGAGGGTCAAGCCTGCCGGATCCACGAGACCGGCCGCGCCTCAGCCGCCGTACTGGCGCACGCACAAGTCGACCACCGACGGCGGCAGCGTGCCCTCCGCCGCCGCGCACAACTCCTCCCCACCCGGTAGCCGCGGCGACGCCGGGCGCGGTGGGCGGGGCGGGGCCGGCTTGGGCGGCCGTACGCGGCGGGGCTTGACGGGCTGCGCCGGCCGCTCGACGGGCGGACGGACCTTCCGCGCGGGCGGCGGATCCCGCGGCTCCGGGGCGGGCGGCGGCGGTTCGGGCAGGTCCCCCAACGGCAGGGGCAGCTCGGCCGGCACCTCGCCGAGGCGGCGCGCATGCGAACCGCCCGACGGGTCGGGCGTGTCCACCGGCGGTACGGAGCCACGCGCCGGGGCCGGAACGGAGGACTCCGGGCCGACGGAGACACAGCCGGCGCTCGCGAGGAGCGCGAGGAGGGAAAGGGGCAGGGCGGCCCGGCGTAACTGCATGCGACCACCATGCCGTAGTCGGCGAGCGATCCGGACAGGCCCCTCACGCGTCCGGGTGACGGCGATCGGCGGGCCGCCGAGGGCGGGGTCGTGGCCGGGGCAACCGAGGGGTGGGGTGCCTGAGTCGGGTCCGTCCCGCACAGAACGGATGGATGGGATGGATCGGACATGCGGCTTGACGAGGCGGTCCCGGACGGAAAGAGTCCGCTCAAGAGCCACCGCGTCCGCCGCACTTCGGAGACCCCTTCCATGCCGATATCCGCCCGTACCCCCCTCGCCGCGTTCGCGGTCGGTGGTTCGCTGCTCCTGGGCCTGGCCGGAACCCTCGCCGCCGCGCCGGCCGCCCGCGCGGCCGGCCTCGGGGTCACGGGGACCCACGGCACGACCTCCACCGCTCCGGCCACGGCGGATCCGTCCGACGCGCCGACGCCGACCCCGACCCCGAGCCCGTCCCGCAGCGGACCTCCGCCGGTCACGGGCGGATCCGGCGGCCTGCTGGACGATCTCGCGCTCACGGGCGCGGGCAAGGCGGTCCCGCTCGCGATCGGCGGCGCCGCCGTACTGGTCGCCGGAGCGGGCATGGTCCTGGTCGCCCGGCGGCGCAGGGCCTGACCGGCCGGACGGGGGCCGGTACCGCACCGCCGCATCGGCCCCCGACCCTGCCGGGAGGACACACCATGTCCCCAGAACCCCACGAGGGCGCCCCGCCCGAAGACGGCCCGCTGGTCCGCCCCTACGTGACCCCGCCCACGGCCTACGCCCACGCCACGACCCCCGCCTGGCCGCTCGGCCCCGCCGTGCCGGTCCCCGTACACGAGGAACCGCGGGCGCCGGAGCCGGCGCCGCGTCGCCGGCGCGACCAGCGGCGGCTGCCGCTGGTCGCGCCGCTCGCATTGCTCACCGTGTGCGGCGCGGGCGCGCTGTGGTTGCTCTCCGGCGGGCCCGAACGGGAGCCCGCGCGGGCCGTACCGCACCCCGGACTGTCCGTACCGGCGCTGGCCGCCGGCGGCTCGGGCGCCGAACCGGCCTCCGAGGCCGGGTCCGCCCGGCCGACCGCGCCCCGGACCGCGTCCTCCGCCCCGGCCACCCCCACGGCCTCCGCGACCGTGACGCCCTCGCCCTCGGCGACCCCGGCCGCGAAGCCTGTCACGCCCACCGCGAAGCCGCCCGTCGACGCCTCCGGGACCCTGAGGCGTGGCGACAGCGGGCCGCAGGTGCGCGCCCTGCAGGAGCGGCTCTACGGACAGGGGTTCACGTACGTCTCCCCGACCGGGGTCTACGACAAGCAGACCGAGCGCGGCGTGGCGCAGCTCCAGCGCGACCGGGACATCAAGGGCGACCCGAGGGGCGTCTACGGCCCGGCCACGAGGGCGGCCTTCGGCTGAGCCCGAGCCGGGGGCGTGCGGGGTGCGTCAGCGTCCGCCGGACACCCTGAGCACCGTCCCCGTCGTGTACGTGGCCTCCTCGGACAGCAGCCACGCGATCGCCCCGGCCACCTCCTCGGGCCGGCCGGGCCGTCCCAGCGGGATGCTCGCCGCCGCCTTCGCCGGCCGGTCGGGGTCGCCCATCGCCGCGTGCATGTCGGTCTCGATGACGCCGGGGGCCACGGCGTTGACCCTTACGCGGTCCGCGCCCAGTTCCTTCGCCAGCCCGACGGTGAGGGCGTCGACGGCCGCTTTGGTGGCCGCGTAGTGCACGTACTCACCGGGGCTGCCGAGGGTCGCGGCCGCCGAGGAGACGTTCACGATGGCGCCACCCCCGCCCTCGGCCATGTCCCGGGCGGCCCGACGGCAACACAGCAGGTACCCGAGGAGGTTCACGTCCACGACCCGCCGCAGGTCCTCGGTCCGGGCGTCGGCGAGGCGCCCCAAGGGGCCGGTGACGGCCGCGTTGTTCACCAGACCCGTGACCGCGCCGAATTCGGCCACCGCGATGTCGAACAACCGCTCCACCGCGCGCTCCTCGGAGGTGTCCCCGCGCACGGTCACGCACCGGGCGCCCGCCGCCCGGACCCGCTCGGCGGTGGCCCGCGCCGCCGCCTCGTCCCGCGCGTATCCGAGGACCAGGTCGTGGCCCGCCGCCGCGAGCCGCAGACAGGTCGCCGCGCCGATCCCCCGGCTCCCTCCGGTGACCACCGTGACCGGATGACGTGCCATGTGCCCCTCCTTGCTGAAGTGCCCACCGGCGTGCGGTCCGGCGGCGCAGGCTAACACCCGGATATCCGCTGGACCAGCGTAAATGGCGCCGCGACAGTGAGGGGGCCAGCACGTCCGACCCACCCAACGATCCGGGAGCCGCACATGTCCACCCTCCGTGTCACCGTCGAGGAACTGACCGTCCACGAGCATCCCAACGCCGACGCGTTGGAGCTCGCGCAAGTGGGTCTCTACCGCGCCGTCGTCGCCAAAGGCGCCTACCGCAGCGGTGATTTCGCGCTCTACATACCCGAACAGGCCGTCCTGCCCGCCGCGTTGATCGAGGAGCTGGGTCTGACCGGTCGGCTGGCCGGTGGCGACCACAACCGGGTCAAGGCCGTCCGGCTGCGCGGTGAGCTGTCGCAGGGCCTGGTGTGCCGGCCCCGCGCCCTGGACGGGGTCGACCTCGCGCGGGCCGCGAAGGACGGCACGGACTTCGCCGAGGCGCTGGGCGTCGTCAAATGGTCCCCGCCCGTCCCCACCACCATGGACGGCGACGTCGAGGCGGCGGCCGACCTGCTGCCCTGGGTGGACGTCGAGAACCTCCAGCGCTACCCGGGGATCTTCGAGCCGGGGGAGCCCGTCGTCCTGACGGAGAAGCTCCACGGCACGGCCTGCCTGACGACGTACCTCGTCGCCGACGACCGGGTCCTGGTCTCCTCCAAGGGCTTCGGCTCCCGGGGGCTGGCGCTCAAGGAGGACGAGCGCAACCTCTACTGGCGTGCCGTACGCGGCCACGGCGTCCCCGAGGTCGCCGCCCGACTGGCCGGCCGGCTCGGCGCGACCCGGGTCGGGATCTTCGCGGAGGTCTACGGGGCCGGCGTGCAGGACCTCGGCTACGGAGCACGGTCCGGTGACGCCGACACCCCGCCCGGCTACGCCGTCTTCGACGTCTCGGCCGAGGTCGACGGGCAGGTGCGCTGGCTGGACCCGGCCGAGGTGCTGGAGGACGGCGAACTGCCCCTCGTGCCCCGGCTGTACACCGGCCCGTACGAGCCCGAGCGGGTGTTGGAGCTGGCGAGCGGCCGGGAGACCGTGTCGGGGAAGGGCCTGCACCTGCGTGAGGGCGTCGTCGTACGGCCGGTGACCGAGCGCTACAGCCCGGTCGTCGGCGGTCGGGCCATCGCCAAAGCGGTCAGCCCGGCCTACCTGACCCGCAAGGGCGGCACCGAGTACGAGTGAGGCCCCGGGGCCGGGGCCGGCTCCGGGTGCCCGCGCCGCGCCGTCGCCGCCCCGCCTCTCGGGGTGGCGGGGGGTGCTCGTGGTGGGATGGGAGGGGCGGCGGGCCACGGCACACGGAGAGGTCGCGAGGATGTCCGAGAACACCATGCGGGCGATGACGTACGAGACGTACGGCGGGACGGAGGTGCTCCGCGAGACACGGATGCCGCTGCCCAAGGTCGCCCCCGGGGAGGTGCTCGTCAAGGTGCGGTGCGCGTCGGTCAACCCGGTCGACTGGAAGATCATGTCGGGCGGACTCGACGGCCTGATGGACGTCGTGTACCCCGTGATCCCGGGCTGGGACGTCGCCGGCACCGTCGAGCGCGTCGGCATCGACGTACCGGAGTTCGAGGTCGGCGACGAGGTGATGGCGTACGCCCGCAAGGACTACGTGCACGGCGGCACCTTCGCGGAGTACGTCAGCGTGCCCGTCCGGGCGCTCGCAGCCAAGCCGGCCTCGCTCGACTGGCAGCGGGCGGCCGGCCTGCCGCTGGCCGGGCTGACCGCCTACCAGCTGCTCAACCGGCTCGGCACGGGCCCCGACGACACCGTCCTCGTCCACGGCGCGGCCGGCGGCGTCGGCTCCCTCGGCGTGCAGATCGCCCGCTCGCTCGGCGCCCGCGTCATCGGCACCGCCTCGCCGCGCAACCACGACCGGCTGCGCGGACTCGGCTGCGAGCCCGTCACGTACGGGGACGGGCTGGCCGGGCGCGTCCGCGACCTGGCCCCCGGCGGGGTCACCGTCGTCGCGGACTTCGTGGGCGGTGTCCTCGACGCCACCCTGGCCGTCCTGGGCGAGGGCGGCCGGCACGCGTCCATCGCCGACCACACCGTGCTCGGCGCGGGCGGCCAGTGGATGTGGGTCCGGCCCGTCGCCGAGGACCTCACCGCGCTGGGCCGGCTCGCCGACGACGGCCGGCTCACGGTCGACGTCGCCGCGACCTACCCCCTGTCCGACCTCGCGGCGGCCTTCGCCCTCAGCCAGGAGGGCCACACCGCCGGGAAGATCGTCATCGAGCTTTGGCCCGGCCGGCTCTGATCCCCGGCGAGCCCTGACCGGGAGGGCCCTGGTCCCCCGCGAGCCTTGGCCCCCGGCTGGCTCTGATCCCCGGCGAGCTCTGGCCCGGCCGGCCCTGGCCTCGGGCGAGCCCCGGCCTGGCCGGCCCTGGCCTCGGCGAGCCCTGGCCTCAGGCGAGCCCCGGCCCGGCGAGCCTTGGCCCGGCCGGCCCTGGTTCCCGGCGAGCTCTGGCCCCGGTCGGCCCTGGTCCCCGGGCGTCAGGGTAGGTCCGGGACCTCGCCGCACGTGGCCCAGGAGACCTCGACGCCGCGCAGGCCGGCCGCCCACGGGCGGGCGAGGGCCGCCAGGTCGGGGCCTGCGGCGGGTGGGCGCCCAGGCCGACGGCGTAGCGGGCCCGGGTGTCCGTCCGCTCGAAGGGGCGCGGCCAGGCGTGCGCGTCCTCGACCCCGGCGTCCGCGAGCGCGCCGAGCAGGGCGCGCAGCCGGCCCCGCGCCCGACCCAGGTCCTCCTCGAACTCCCCGGGCGTGTCGGCCCGCACGGTCACCACCGCCCAGGCCGCGTGCCGACGGTGCGGGGCAGGGCCCGCCAGGACCCGGCCGAAGTCCTCCGGATCCTCCTCCAGCAGCTCCCACGCCCGGTACAGCTCCCGCACCAGCAGGTCCCGCGACCCGGGCCCCACCTGCGTCGTGCAACTGCGCACCGGCGCGGCCGGGGTGAGCACGGTCACCGGTTCGGGCCCCGCGGCCAGCTCGGCGGCTCCCGCGAGGGCCACGGGCGCGGTCCAGTCCCAGGCGGCCCAGCTCCCGAAGAACTCCCGCCGCAGATCGGCCGCCGAGCCGCCCGCGGTGCGTACGGTCCGGGCCGCCAGGACCGCCCAGGCCAGCCCCGGCAGACCGCCGAAGGGGGCGCGGTCCAGGCCCCGGGCCCGCGCCCAGGCCTTCACCTCCCGCGCCAGGCGGGCGAACGCGGCGTGCTCCGCGCCCACGGCGTCGCGTACGGCCTCCGCGTCCCCGAGCGCGGCCAGCGCCACCGCGGCCGGTCCGTCCGGCTCGGCGGGGACGTCCGCCGCAGCGTCGGCGGCGACCAGCACCAGGTCCACGTCCAGCCCCGACAGGCGCAGCCGCAGCCCCGGCACCCGGGCGCCCGTCACCTCCCGCAGCCGGGTCGCGTCGGGCAACGCCCGCGCCAGCGCGCGCAGCGCCTCCCGGAGTCCACCGCACCGCCCGGCAGCACCGCCACCAGGTCCACGTCGGCTCCGGGCAGGGCGCACCCCATCCGGCGGGATCCGGCCAGGCGCACCACGGCCCGCGGCAGGGCCGCCGCGATGCGGGCCGTGACCTCCTCGGCGAGCCGCTCCTCCCGGGGTCCGCAGCGGTCCGGAGCGCGTCGGCGGCGCCGCCTCGGGCGTCCACCGCACGGCGCCGGTCCCCAGCTCCACCGTCGCCCGCACCCGCATCGGCCCGTCCCCGCGCCGCGCCAGCACCGCGAGGGAGCCCACCCGGGCGCTGCGGCCGCCGGCGGGTCGGGAGGCGTCGAGGCGCGCGGCGAACTCCCGCTCCGCCCGCAGCGGGTCACGGCTGCGCCCCAGCGTCAGGTGCGGGGTCCAGTCCCCGGCCCGGCCCCGACACCCCGGGAACCGCTCGACGAGGGCCCGCCGCAGCTCCCGCCACGGCGCATCCCCGCCCTCACCCGCCGCCGGGTCCAGCCACAGCGTGGCCTCCTCCCGCTGCCCGAAGCCGTGCACCCCCTCCAGGCGCGCGGTGAACGGCCGTACCCCGGCCGCCACTTCCGCCAGCAGGGGCAACGCCTCCTCGAAGGAGGACTCGGGCACGAAGCCGAACAGCAGGTTGACGTGCGCGGGCCAACGTGCCACCGCCGGGTCGTGCGCCGCGCGCAGCGCCTCGACCGCCGCGTCCTCGGGCGGCAACCACGCCACCGCCGTCCGGGTGCTCGCCGCCGCGTCGAGCCGCGCGGGCCGCGCGTCCGGTTCCCCGTACGTCACGGTCGCCTCCACCGCGAAGTGGTCGGAGACGAACAGCCCGTCCGGGCCGGGGGAGTCGCCGCGCAGCGCGACCGTACGGGCCCGCGCGCCGGCGCCGGAGCCGAGCAGGATCCGGTCCAGCCGGGCGGCCCGTCCCGTCAGGGAGCCGATGGCGGCCAGCGGGTTGACGCCGGGATCGAAGGTGGGCGTCTCGTCCGCCGCCCCGCGCACCTCGCTCCAGGCGTCCCGCAGCCCCAGCACGGCGGCCGGTCCCGCGTCGCCGCCGCGCCCGTCGTTGAAGTCGCCGAGCAGCGCGAGCCCGACCTCGGACGCGGCGCCGATGGCACCCAACCCCTCGGCGATCGTGGCCAGTTGCTCCGTCCTGCGCTCGGCGCCGTTCTCCGTGTGGTCGCTGGACAGGTGCGTCGCGGCGACGACCAGCGGCCCGCCCGCCGTGTCCACGGTGACGGCCGTGACCGCCTTGTGCCGGCCCAGCCAGTGCGAGCCCGCCTCCCGCACCGGCAACCGGCTGAGGATCACCAGCCCGCTGTCGGCCACGTCCCGGCCCCGCGGATCCGTCGCCAGGGTGTAGCCGGCCCGCACCCACGGCGCCGTCAGCAGCATCGCCAACAGCGGGGCCTCGACCTCCTGGAGGGCGATCACATCGGCGTCGGCCACCGCCAGCGCCTCCACCAGCATCGGCCTGCGCCGGGCGGTGGCGATGAGTGCGGCGTCGTAGCGGTCCCACAGGGTGTTCCAGGTCAGCAGCCGTACGCGCGCGGGCGGCGCGACCGGCGCCCCCACCGCCCCGACCGGTCGCCACGCGCCACCGTCCGCCGGGTCCCAGGCGTGCGGGGTGCCGGCCGTGAAGAACGGGGCGCGCAGCAGCCGTTCCTCCCGTACCCGCCCGGCCGTGGTGGTCTCGACGAGGTCCAGGCCGCTCGCCCGGTCCCACACCAGCTCACCGTCGGCCTCGACGAACAGCACCCGGTGCCAGGGAATGTCGCCGCCGGGCACGAACGAGGGCAGCGGTATCCGCTTCGGCGCGGCCCCCCGCTGGAGCAGTCCCAGGGTGAACCGCGCCGGATCGAAGCGGGGGTCCCAACGGACCTGGTGGTAAAGCTGCTCACTGGTACGCATCAGACGATCTCCCCCGTGTTCCGTGCGCCGCCCGCCATCGCGCCCATCGCGCCCATCGCGCCCGCCGTGTCCTCCAGGGTGCCGCCCGCGCCCACGTACCACGTACGGTGCGCCCCGCCCGGGTACGGCGGACTGAACCGGCGCACCTGCGCGGCCAGTACGGGCGCCGGTACGGCATGCGCCCGCGCCGCGTTGCGCCGCATCAGCTCGGCCTCCTCGACCAGCACCACCACCCGCGTGACCAGCGCGTCCCGCCGGCGCGCGACCGCCCCGGCCAGTCCGCGCTGGGCCTCCGTCAGGGAGGTGGCGTCCCACACGACCGTGCCGCCGGCGGCCAGCGCCCGGTCGAGTCGCTCCAGGCCCTCGCGCAGCACCTCCGGGTTGTGCCGCTGGTCGGCGCGCTCGCCCCGGGCCGCGCGCAGGTCGTCCAGCGCGACGTACGCGTCCACGCCCTTCAGCCCCCGTGCGAAGGTGGACTTCCCGCTGCCGGACGGCCCGCACAGCTGCACCAGACGCGGGAAGGAGCCCGCGTCGCGCCAACGCCACGTCGCCGCGACCGCCTCCTCGGCGGTGGAGACACCGCCCCGGCCGAACGCCTCCCGGGCCTCGGCCCAGCAGCGGTCGGCCGCGTCCGGGTGCAGCGTCCCGCCGAGCGCCTCGCGCATGCCCTGCCGCAGCCCGCCCAACGGGTCGGGGCCGAACAGCCCCGCGTCCTGCGCGCACAGCGCCGACCACTCCACGCACTCCGCCGCGTCGGGGTCGTCCGCACCGCCCGGCAGGGCCGCCGCCAGCGTGTGCAGCACTCCGAGGTCGGCGCCCACCGCCAGCCGGACCAGCCCGGCCCGCCGCTCCTCGTCCGGGAACGGGCGCCGCAGCGCCGGGTACAGCCCCACGAGGTCCGCCACGCGCCGCGCCGTACGCATCCCCAGCGGGCCCGCCGCGAGCCGCGCGGCGAGGGCGGCCCGCGGCTCGCGGTGCAGGGCGGCGGCCACGACCCCCTCCAGCCGGTCCTCGCCGGTCCGGCCCAGCGCGTCGAGCCGGGCCGCCACCTCGGCGACGGTCTCGCGCGCCCCGTCGGGGAGCTCCGTCACCCCGAGCACGTCGAGCAGGCCGGCCGCGTCGGGCTCGGCTCCGGAGCGCACGGCCCACAGCGGGGCCGTCGGGCCGAGCCCGTTGGGTACGACCGGCGCGTACATCCAATGGGTGTCCGTGCGGACGTGCGCGCCGCGGACCCACTTGGCCACGAAGCGGCCGAAGTCCTCGCGGTGGAAGCCCCCCGTGGTCCGCACGACGTACCCCTCCTGCCGGGTGGTGTCCACGCGCAGCCGGCGCAGGGCGCGTTCGTCGTACACCCCGCGCCAAAGGACGCGCGGGACGGGCACGCCGAGGCGGCTCAGGAAGTCGACGGTCCGGTCCCAGTCGAGGCAGTGCTCGCCGTCCCACACGGAGAAGCCGTAGAACCAGCTGTCCAGGTCCTCGTACGCGAGCGAGTGGCGGGCGTACAGGTTTTCCCCGCACACCCGCCACCCGGCCGGGATTCCGGCACCGATACGACCCTGGAGCCCCTTGACCCAGGCCCGGGAAGGGTGGTGTCCGGAGTCGAGGGAGCGGGCGTGGAGGCCGTTCGCGTAGAGGGTGGTGTTCTCCCCGTCGAGCTTCTCGGTGACGACCACCTCGCGCCCGTCCAGGGCCGAGGGCCCGGCGACGCGTATGTCGTCCGCCGTGGCACCGGGGGACCACGGCAGGTGCGCCGTACGGGGGTAGTGCGTACGCATGAGCGGTCTTCCGGCTGGACAACGGGGTGCCCCGTCACTCTAGGTACCGACCGCCTCCGCTTCCACCCGAATTGGCGCCACCCCTCAGCGGCACAGGGCGACGATGGACGGGTGGACCGTCCCGTGCGCCGCTCGGCACAGGGCGGCCATGTCGTACGAACGCCCCGGCGCCGGGCGGGTCTCGGTGCGTACGGGTTTGCGCGTGCGCGGCTTCACGGCCGAGGCGGGGGCGCGGTGCTTCGGCGGGGCGGGCCGGGCCTTGGTGCCTCCGGGCCGGGCCGGCCGGTGGGGCCGCTCCGGGGCCGTCCGGCGCGGCGGGCGGGCGTCGTCGGGCTCGGGCGCCGCTTCGGGGGCGTCGGGGGCGTCGGGGCCGCCCGCCTCGGCGGGCTCCGCCGGCCGCACGGCATCTGGCGCCGGTCCCAACGGCATCCCCCGCACCGGGGATTGGCGCGGAGCCTCGGCGGGTGAAGGTGGCGCCGAAGGCGGCGGGGTCGGGCGTACGGTCACGCACCCGGCGGCCAGCGCCAGTCCGGCGAGGAGCAGCGGAAGGCGGAGGAACAGGCGTAGGAGTAAGCGGAGTTGGACCGGCTGGACCCGGCGACGCGACGGCATCCGACCACCCTGCCGCACGGCGGCCCCCCGGGCGCGCGCGATCACACGGACGGGTGAGGACCCGGAGCGCGGCGCGCGTCAGGAACCGCAGGTCACGCGGTCGCGCGGGGTGAGGCGGGTCGGCGTCGTCTCCCGCTTGACCCCTTGACCGCCCGTGGCGGCGGCCTCGCCCGTACGGGCCGTCGTACCCTCCCGCGTCAGCGCGCCCTCAGGGGCTGGCGGGCTTCGGCCGCCCTCGGCCGGTCCCCCCGGCTGCCTGCCGCCGACGTCGACACCGCAGACCTTCGCGCCCGCCGCCGTGTCCTCCCGGCCAGGAGCTCGGCGTCTCTCCTGGGCCGATCACGTGGTCGGACCAGAGACTTTCACACCGCCGGTCCGCGTCACGGACGCTATCAAGATCGACATAACCAGGTAATAAGGACCCACAGGCAGGTATGGCGAAGGCAAAGCGGATCCGCGTGAGCCGCCCCCCGGTCGCGTAACCGCGAGGTCGCGCCCGCGGTTGCACACACGGCGGGTCCACGCACGGTGAACGGAGTTTCCGAATGTCGCAGCTGACCGACGACCCCGGGCGCGCGGGCACCTGGATGACCCCGGCGGAGTACGGGGCCTCCCGCGCCGCCCTGTGGACCGGCGCGGTCGTCCTCGTCACCGACCCCCACGGCCGGATCCTCCTCCAGAGCGTCGACTACCGCGCCGAGCGGCTCCTGCCCGGCGGCGCCGTCGACGCCGGCGAGTCCCCCTCGGCCGCCGCCGCCCGCGAGATGCGCGAGGAACTCGGCGTCGACGGCCACTACCCGCGCGGCCTCGCCGTCGACTGGATCCCCGCCGACACCCCCGCCTTCCCGCCCGAGACCCGCTTCCCCGGCGAGATCCTCCACGTCTACGACGGCGGCACCTGGACCGCCGAGCGCATCCGCGCGATCCGCCTGCCCGACCAGGAGGTCACCGGCATCGAGTTCGCCGAGCCCGCCGACCTGCCCGCCCTCATGGACCCCGGCTGTGCCCGCCGGGCCCTGTCCGCCCTGCGCGCCCGGATCAACGGAGCCGGCCCCGCCCTGCTGGAAGACGGCCGCCCCACCGCCCCCACCGCCCTCGACCGGCTCGGCGTCCTGCGCACCCGCCGCGTCCCCGAACACGGCACCTGGCACCCCGGCCCCGTCCCCGCCCACCTGCCCGTACGCACCCACTCCGGCTGGCTCTTCGCCCCCGACGGCCGGGTCCTGCTGCTCATCGCCCACGCCACCGGCGCCGCCCACCTGCCCACCGCCGCCGACGGCCCGCGCGCCGGCGCCCTCCCGCTCGGCTACCGCGCCACCGGTCACGGCGCCCTGGCCCGTACCGCCGCCCGGCTCCCCGCCCCCGCCACCGGTTCCGACCCGGCGTACGCGCGACTGCTGGCCACCCCGGAACAGGTGCGCGAGCTCAGCGACTGGGGCCCCGCCGGCGCCGAAGAGGTCGCCTGCGTCCACGCCGCCCGCGCCCGCCTCGGCCTGCCCCTCGCCCCCCGGACCCCGCCCACCGAACTCCCGGAGCGCGGCCTCGGCTGGTGACACCCGTACCGGGCCCCTCGGCCCGGCCAATCCGGCGTGCGCGACGGCCCGTCCCTCAGCATGGGGCCATGACCGACACCGTGATCGACTACACCCTCTACATCCAGGCCGACCCGGACCGCGTCTGGCAGGCCCTGACCGAGCCCGCCTTCACCCGACGCTACTGGGGGGTGAGCTTCGAGACGGACTGGGCCGTGGGCGCGCCGATGGACTGGATCGAACGCGGCGCCCGCACCAGCGACCCCGCGCAGGTCGTCCTCGACTGCGTCGCGGACCGTCGGCTCTCCTACACCTGGCACACCTTCACCCCCGAGTGGGCCGCCGCCGTCGGGATCGACGAGGAACTGCGCGCCGAACTGGCGCGCGCACCGCGCACGAAGGTGACGTACGAGATCGAACCGGTCGGCGACACCCTCGCCCGGCTCACCATCCGCCACGAGGGCTTCACCCCCGGCGGCCCCCTCATCGCCCTGTGCGCCCAGGCCTGGCCCCGCCTCGCCTCCAGCCTCAAGACCCTGCTGGAGACCGGCGCCCCGCTGCCCGAGCCGGGCCCCGACCCCCGTCCCGAGGACCCCGACACCCCTCTGTGATCATGGTGAGCCGGCACGAACACAGGAGCGTTTTGACATGACACGTGACCAGGAGCCGGCGCCCCGCCGGGTCGTCATCACCGCGGCCGGACGTGACTTCGGACGGACCCTCGCCCTCGGCTTCGCCGCCAGGGGCGACGAGGTGTACCTCTCCGCCCGCACCCGGGAGGCGGCCGAACGTGTCCGCGCGGAGATCATCGCCCAGGGCCACGACGCCGACCGCGTCCACGCCTTCGCCTGCGAGCTGACGGACCCGGCGTCGGTGCGCGCGTTCGCCGCAGAGGTCGCGGACCGTACGGGCCACATCGACGTGCTGCTGAACAACGGCGCCCGCTACCGGCACGGCACGGACCTGCTGTCCGCCTCAGACGAGGACGTCGTCGACACCATCGCCTCCGGGGCCACCGGAACCGTCCTGGTCACCAAGGCGTTCCTCCCGCTGCTCCTGGAATCGCGGCGGCCGGACATCGTGACCATGGTCTCGGGCTGCGGGGAGCGCGGAAACCACCGCTCCGACGCGCACGACTCCTTCTACGCCGCCAAGAGCGCCCAGGCCGGCTTCACCGAGATCCTCTCCCGCCGGCTGCGCGGGCAGGGGGTCCGGGTGATCTCCCTCTACCCGCCGGACTTCGACAACCACGACCCGCTGTCGGAGGCCTGGACCGGCGCCCCGCGCACCGCGAAGGACCCGCTCACCTCGCAGTCGCTGCTGGACTGCGTGTTCTTCGCCGTCGGGCAGCCCCGGGACTGCTTCATCAAGTCCTTCCACTTCGAGCAGGTCTGAGCCGGGAGGCGCTCTCGACCCCCGATCGACCCCCGATCGCACTCCGCCGGACATCCGTCCCGGACCCCACCCCGGGGCACCACCCGTTCACCCCCGTCGTGTGCAATGGACGGCATGGGGACACGTGAGCACCAGACGAGCCGGGCGCCGGGGGGCGGTCGGGGCGGCCCGGCGTACCCGGCCGCGGGGCAGGCCCTGATATCCGCCCCGCAGCCACCCGCCCCGCGGCCGCCGGGTGCCGGTGCGGGCGTCGAGGTCGTCCGCCGGGCCGCCGCCGAGCCCGTCGCGGTGGTGGAAGCGCCCGCGCCCGACCGCTGGCGCTACGCCCGCCACCTGGAGCGCCTCGCCACCGTCGCGGGCGTCGCCGGGGAGGTGGGCGAGGCCGCGGCGGTGGCCGCCGTGCTGCGCGACCCCGACCCGGTGATGGCCGAGAGCGCGGTCGTCACGCACCTCGACCGCCGGGCGCTGCGGCTGCTGCCCGGGGCGGAGTTCTCCGACTGGGCCCGCGCCCTGGGCCCCGTACTCGACGGCAGGGAGTTCCCGGCCCGCCGGCTGCGCGAATGGAGCCTCCTGCGGGCCATCGCCGCCGGCGCCCCGTGGTCCCCGGCCGCACTGACCGCCGCCTCCGACTGGTGCCAGCGCACCGCCGCCCAGACGCTCGCCGCCCCGGACGCGCTGGCCCTGCTCGCCGCCTCCGCGCGCACCCGCCGCGTACGCAACACCGCGGCCCAGCGGCTGCGCCGGCGCGCGCCGAACTGACGGCCCCCCGCGCAGGGGTGGAGGGCGGAGCGGGCGGAAGCGGAGGCATCGGTGTCGAACAAGTCTCGTCACACTGCCGTGTGAGGGCTTATGGTCTGCATACCCGGCCGGGTATCAGCGTTGAACCGATGCCATTCCGCTGGAGGATGACTCTCCGTGTCGCACGTTTCACAGGCTCCCGTCACCACCCCCGACATCGAGCCTGCACCGCCCTCGCCCAGCACGTTCGCCGACGTCAAGGGCTGGTTCTCGGCGTATGACCAGGTGCTCTTCGACTGGTTCCTCGCGCGCCAGAACCAGTCCCCGGACACCACCGGCGACCTGCTGGAGCTCGGCGCGTTCATGGGCAAGAGCGCCATCTTCCTGGCCGGATACCTGCGCGACGGCGAGGAGTTCACCGTCGTCGACCTGTTCGACTCGCCCGCGCCCGACGACTTCAACCTGGCGGAGATGCGGGACTCCTACCCCACCCTCACCCGGCGCGGCTTCGAGACGAACTACCTGACCTTCCACGAGGCCCTGCCCACGGTCATCCAGGCCCCGACCTCCGTCGTCGCCGACCGGGTGCGCCCCGCGAGCTGCCGCTTCGTCCACATCGACGCCTCGCACCTCCACGAGCACGTCGTGCAGGACATCGCCTCCTCGCGCGTGGTCGCCGCGCCGGACGCCGTGGTCGTCTTCGACGACTACCGCTCCGCCCACTGCCCCGGCGTCGCCGCCGCCGTCTGGGCCGCCGTGGCCACGGGGGGACTGCGCCTGATCGCCGTCTCCGCCTCGAAGCTGTACGCGACCTGGGGCGACCCGGCGCCCCACCAGGCGGCGCTGCTGGCCTGGCTGGAGGGCCGTACCGACCTGTGGCACGGGGTGGACATCATCGACGGTCACCCGCTGGTGCGCATCGGCGACGAGGGCGTGACGGCCCCGCCCGCGCCGCGGCCGCTGCGCGCCCCCGTCGCACCGGAGCCCGTCCCGGCGCCGGTCCCCGCCCGAAGCCGCCGGTCCGGCCGGGGCGCGGTGGCGCCGGCTGGCCAGGACCTGCTGCCGCCGCTGGTCACCCGCGCGATCGTCACCGCCCGGCGCCGCCGCCGGGCCTGAGCCCCGGGCGTACGCGACGAGCGCCGGCCCCGTTCCGGGGGACCGGCGCTCGTCGCGTACGGCTGCCGCTTCGCGGGGGCCCGTAGGGCCTCGCGCGCCTACAGGCCCTTGCGGACGCGGGCCGCGCGGCGGGCTTCCGCCGCCTGCCGTGCCTCGATGGTCTTGCGGGACTCCTTGCCCCGGCCGGTGCGGCCGGGACGGGTGCCCAGACCCCGGAAGCCCAGCTCCGTACCGCTGGGCCGCCCCTTGGCGTCGGTGGCCGCGGCCCCGGCCAGCGGGACGCCCGAGGGGGCCTTGGCGCCGGTGATGCGGCTGAGCGCCGCCTCGCCGGAGCGCACCTGGGTGATCGTCGGCCGGATCTTCGCGTCGGCCATCAGGCGCACCATGTCACGGCGCTGGTTGGGGGTGACCAGGGTGACGACCTTGCCGGACTCGCCCGCGCGGGCGGTGCGGCCACCCCGGTGCAGGTAGTCCTTGCTGTCCGCCGGCGGGTCGACGTTGACGACGAGGTCGAGTTCGTCGACGTGGATGCCGCGCGCGGCCACGTTCGTCGCGACCAGGACCGTGACCAGGCCGTCCTTGAACTGCCCGAGGGTGCGGGTGCGCTGCGGCTGGGACTTGCCGCTGTGCAGCCCCTCCGCCCGTACGCCCATCGCCCGCAGGTGCTTCACGAACTGGTCCACGCCGTGCTTGGTGTCCAGGAACATGATCACCCGGCCCTCGCGGGCCGCGATCTCGGTCGCCGCCGAGACCTTGTCGGCCGCGTGGATGTGCAGCACGTGGTGGTCCATGGTGGCGACCGCGGCGGACTGCGGGTCCACCGAGTGCGAGACCGGGTCCTTCAGGTAGCGGCGCACGAGCTGGTCGACGTTGCGGTCCAGGGTCGCCGAGAACAGCATCCGCTGTCCGGCGTGGTGCGTCCGGTCGAGGATCTCGGTGACCTGCGGCATGAAGCCCATGTCGCACATCTGGTCGGCCTCGTCGAGGACGGTGATCCGTACCCGCTCCAGGTGCACGTCGCGCCGGCCGACCAGGTCGCCGAGCCGGCCCGGCGTGGCCACGACGACCTCCGCGCCGGTGCGCAGTGCCCCCGTCTGGCGGCCGATCGACAGCCCGCCGACGACGGTGGCCATGCGCAGCCCCAGCGCTTGGGCGTAGGGGTCCAGCGCCTCCGTCACCTGCTGCGCCAGCTCGCGCGTCGGGACGAGGACCAGCGCGAGCGGCCGCTTCGGGTCGGCCTTCTGCCCGGCGGTGCGCGCCAGCAGGGCCAGCCCGAACGCCAGGGTCTTGCCCGAGCCGGTACGGCCGCGGCCGAGGATGTCACGGCCGGCGAGGGAGTTGGGAAGGGTGGCCGCCTGGATGGGGAAGGGCTCCCGCACCCCCAGGTCGGTCATCGTCGTCACCAGCTCGGGGGGCAGGCCGAGCTCCTCGAAGGCCGTGACCGGCGGCAGCGCCGGGGTGCCGGCCTTGGGCATGGCGAACTCGCCCTGGGGCCCGAGGGTCCGGGGGGCCTTGCCGGCGCCCTTGGCGCCCGGCCTGGAGCCTGCCTTCGCTGCGGCCTTGATGCCGAAACGCCCATGAGGTGACGGGTTCTTCATGCAGAACCTTCCGTGAGGAGTGCACACGCGGCATGCGGACGCGGCGCGGACGGGGCCGTGAACGGCGACAACGGCGACGAGCCGGGGCCCGTACCCCTCGGTACGGGCCCCGGCTCGTCGTACGCGTCCGCACCGGGCGCATGCGCCCCGCGCTTCAAGTTTCCCGGCCATTTTACCAGTCGGCTCCGCTCCGCTCCGCTCGGCGACGGCGCCTACGGGGCGACGGGCCCCAGCTCCCCGGTCCGGAGGCGGGCCAGGTGCGCGCGGACCTCGACCGTCGCGCGGGCGAACCACCACCGCCCGGACGGGCCACCCCGACTGCCTGGGCTGCCGGATCTCCGGGCGCGGTCATGTGTTCGATGCGCCCCGGTTGGCCGCGCCCGGCGTGTGGTCCGTGGGACGGGCGGGCAGTATCGAGACGGCTGCGCATGCGGCCCGAGCGGAACGTTGAGAAGGATCGGCACCGATGGCAACTGGCACTGTGAAGTGGTTCAACGCGGACAAGGGCTTCGGCTTCATCCAGCAGGACGACGGCGGCCCGGACGTGTTCGTCCACTTCTCCGCCATCCAGGGGACCGGCTTCAAGGAGCTCCCTGAAGGCGCGAAGGTCGAATTCGACGTCGTCCAGGGCAACAAGGGGCCCCAGGCCGAGAACGTGGTGCCGCGCGACTGAGGCAGCGCACGAGCCCATCCGCTGAGCCCCCACCCGTCGTCCGGGTGGGGGCTCACGCGCGATGCGGGGCGAGTGGCGGCGGCCTCACTCCAAGGAGATCGCCGACACCGGGCAGGCGCGCGCGGCCTCCCGCAGCAGGGGAGCGCCCTGCCCGTCCTCCCCACCGGGCAGTACCTCCCCGAAACCGTCGTCGTCCTGCGTGAAGACCGCGGGCGCCGTCAGCGCGCACTGACCCGCCCCGATGCAGCGGTCCCGGTCCACGGAGATCCGCACGCCGCTCACCACGCCACGGGCAGTTCGAGCATGCCCTGGATGGTGTCCCCGGGTTTGAAGGGGATCCGCTCGGGGTCCGCCGCCAGCCGCAGCCCCGGGAACCGGTCGAAGAGCGACCCGAGGGCGATCTCCATCTCGGCGCGGGCCAGGTTCTGGCCGAGGCACTGGTGGATGCCGAAGCCGAAGGCCAGGTGGTGGCGGGTCGGCCGGTTCCAGTCCAGGGTGTCGGGCTCCTCGAACACCGCCTCGTCGCGGTTGATCACTGACGTCGAGAAGACCACCCCGTCGTCCGCGCGGATCGTGACCCCGGCGATCTCGATGTCCCGCGTGGCCACGCGCAGCAGGCCGTCGGCGATCGACAGGAACCGCATCAGCTCCTCCACCACGTCCGGCATCAGCGTCGGGTCGGCGCGCAGCTCGGCCAGCCGCTCGGGGTGTCGCAGCAGGGTGAAGGCCCCCAGCGAGATCATGTTCGCCGTCGTCTCGTGGCCCGCCACCAGCAGGATCAGGGCCAGCGCCACCACCTCGGCGACGTCGCACTCGCCGGTCTCCAGGCGCGTCGCGATCAGCTCGTCGAGCAGCCCCTCGCCCGGCTCGGCGCGCTTGCGCCGGATCAGCTCCTCCAGGTAGGCGTCCAGCGCGGCCCGCGCCGCCTCGACGTCCGCGAGCTCCGGGCCGCGCAGCAGCCGCCGCGACTGGCCCTCGAAGAACTCGTGGTCCTCGTACGGGACCCCGAGCAGGTCGCAGATGACCATCGAGGGCACCGGCAGGGCGAAGGCGCCGACGAGTTCGGCCCCCGGGCCGTCGGCCGCCATCGCGTCGAGGAGCCGGTCCACGGTCTGCCGGATGCGCGGCCGCAGGGCCGCCGTCCGCTTCAGCGTGAAGCTCGGGATGAGCATGCGCCGCTGCGCGTTGTGCTCCGGGTCGTCCACCCCGAGGAGCGCGGCCCGGCGGAAGCGGAGCCCCTGCAGGCGCTTGCTGATGGCCGGGAAGGCCTGGTTGGCGCGATCGCTCGACAGTCGCCCGTCGGCGAGCAGGGCGCGCGCCTCGGCGTGACCGGTGACCGCCCACACGGGGCGGCCGTCGAAGAGGGTGACCCGGGAGAGGGGCCGTTCCTCCCGGAGGGGCCGGTAGGCGGCCGGCGGGTGGTAGGGGCAGGTTCGGTCCTGGGGGAAGGCAACGGCTTCGGGCATGACAAGCACCTCACAAGCGATGGTTCGTCCGTGTCGCCGAATCCATTACATGCCTAAGGCACCTATCCCACCTATGTCAGTTTCGGCCGGCCTGCCCGGGTTCACCCGCCCGGCTTCAGGAGGCCGGCTCCACGTGCGCGTCGAGGAAGGCGCGGAACCCCTCGCGCGTCAGCGGCCCCTCGTGACGCGCCACCACCTCGTCCGCGCCCCGCAGCAGGAGCACGGTCGGGGCGCCCGTGACCTCGTAGCGGCGGGTGGCGGCGGGGCAGCGGGTGATGTCGGCGCGCACGGCCGTCAGCCGGGTCCCGTACTCCTCGGCCAGCTCGGCGAGGAGGGCGTCCATCACACGGCCGGTTTCCATCGCCTTGGGCCAGCTGCCGGTGAAGTGGACGAGGACCGGACCCTCGATCATGCCGAGGACGAAGTCGAACTCCCGGTCCTCCAGCGGTCGGTGTACCTGCCGGCCCATGCGTGGCGCTCCTCGTGTCGTTGCCTGCCGTGACGGCCAGCGTAGGCGGTCCGCGCCCGGTCGTTGTCAGTGCCGCCTGTGAAGCTGTGACCATGGACGACAGGATGCCGCCGCGCCGGGTCTACGGCGCCGACCACGACGATCCCGACCCGGGCCCCCGCCCCGGCCACGCCTACGGCGAGCTCGTCGGCGGCCCCCTCGACGGGCTCCTCCTCGACGTCACGGGCTGGAGCGCGCCCCGGCTGGCCGAAGAGGCGCGCCTGCCCACCGAGATAGGCCGCTACGGCCCCGGCGGCCGAGCCCACTACCGCCGCCGCCCTACGGATCCCCACCGCTGGGACTGGACGGGTGACAGCCGCTAGGGGGTGTCTTTCGGATCAGGCCGGATCGGGCTCCGTCGGGCGCGTCCGGTGGCGGCCTGCGGAGATTTCCCCGAAGAATCTTTGCGGACCTGTCGATCCCGGCGTCTCCCGTTCGACGTACGGGTGAGGAGCGGGGGAAGGGCCCCCGCCCTCACGACCGAGGAGTCACCATGCCGCGCTTCATGACGCTGATCCGCATCGACGAGCGGAACCTGCCGCCCGAGACCTTCCCGCCGGACTTCGAGCAGCGAGTGGGCGCCCTGCTGGAGGAGATGACCAAGGCCGGGGTCATGCTCGACACCGCCGGGCTGCGCCCCACCGCCGAAGGAACCCGTATCACCTGGTCCGGCGGTAGGTCGAGCTTCACCGACGGGCCCTTCACCGAGACCAAGGAGGTCGTCGGCGGCTACGCCCTGCTCCAGTGCAAGGACAAGGCCGAGGCCGTCGAGTGGACCCGGCGCTTCCTGGAGACCCACCCCGAGTCCTGGCACGTCGGAGCCGAGGTCCGGCAGGTCGACGGGGGCTGAGCCCGCACCGCCCGGCGCCGCGTTTGCCCCGTCCCGACACGGCTGATCTGATGGGTGGCCGTGACGGCAGCGAGTACGGCCCAGGCGGTCGAAGCGGTGTTCAGGATCGAGTCCGCGCGGATCATCGCCGCCGTGACGCGGATCGTGCGGGACGTGGGCATCGCCGAGGAGATCGCGCAGGACGCCCTCGTCGCCGCCCTGGAACAGTGGCCCGAAGCGGGCGTCCCCGACCGGCCCGGGGCCTGGCTGATGACCACCGCCAGGAACCGGGCCGTCGACCTCGTCCGCCGCGAGGAGACCTACGCCCGCAAACTCGCCGAGGTCGGCCGCGCCCTGGAGGACGCCCCGCCCCCCGAGCCCGCCGACCCGGACGACATCGACGACGACCTGCTGCGGCTCATCTTCACCGCCTGCCATCCGGTCCTCGCCACCGAGGGCCGCGTCGCCCTGACCCTGCGCCTGGTCGGCGGGCTGACCACCCAGGAGATCGCCCGCGCCTTCCTGACGAGCGAGCCGACCGTCGCCCAGCGCATCGTCCGCGCGAAGCGGGCCCTGGCCAAGGCCGGCGTGCCCTACGAGGTCCCGTACGGCGCCGACCGCGAGGCGCGGCTCGCCTCCGTCCTGGAGGTGATCTACCTCGTCTTCAACGAGGGCTACTCCGCCACCGCCGGCGACGACCTCCTGCGCCCCGCCCTGTGCGAGGACGCCCTGCGCCTGGCCCGGCTGCTGACCGCCCTGGTGCCGGGGGAACCCGAGGCCCACGGCCTGTGCGCGCTCCTGGAGTTCCAGGCCTCGCGCACCGCCACCCGTACCGGCCCCGACGGCGAACCGGTCCTCCTCGCCGACCAGAACCGCACCCGGTGGAACCGGATGCTCATCCGGCGCGGCGTCGAAGCGCTGCGGCGCGCCGGCACCGGGCCGTACTCCCTCCAGGCCGCCATCGCCGGCTGCCACGCCACCGCCGTCCGCTACGAGGACACCGACTGGGCCGCGATCGCCGCCCTCTACGGGAGCCTCGCCCGACTGGCGCCCTCACCGGTCGTCGAGTTGAACCGGGCGGTCGCGATCTCCATGGCCGAGGGCCCCGAGGCGGCCCTGCCCTTGGTCGACGCCCTCGTCGCCGAAGGCGCGCTGCGCTCCTACCACCTGTTGCCGAGCGTACGGGGCGACCTGCTGGAGCGGCTCGGGCGGCCGGTAGAGGCGCGGGCCGAGTTCGAACGGGCGGCCTCCCTCACCCGCAACGCCCGCGAACGCGACCTGCTGCTGACCCGCGCCGCCGCCCTCGCGGGGCTCACCCCCTGACGGCCTCCTGCCGCTCCCGGGTACGACGCGGCAGCGGCAGCGCGACCGGCCGGCGGAAACCACCCGAGCGGGCGATGGCGCGCACCGTCTGCCGCAACGCCTCCTGGAAGTCGCCCATCGTGCGGCGGGCCGCCGCCGTGTCCACATAGATCGAGTTCATGTGCAGGCCGTCGGTGTCCCGCTGGAACCAGGAACAGGCGCCGTTCGCCCGCGCCGACCACACGTGCGTGGTGGGCCGCCACTCGTCGTGGTGCTCGGCGCCCGGACACTTGCGCATGTCCAGATACGAGAAGAAGTTCACCGGATACGGCCAGGAACGGGCCGCGAACTGCTCCGGCGCCAGCAACTCCCACGCCCGCACGAACGGCACGTCGATGTGCCGGATCATCTCCCCGAACCCGGCCCGCACCGAGGTCATGACCTGCGCGAAGTCCCGGCCCGGGGAGGCGTCGAACTCGATCGGCATGGTGTTGACGAACCAGCCCACCGCATCGTTCCACGCACCGCGCCCCCGCTCGCTGACCGGCATGAACCCCCGGTAGACGCCCGGCCCGCCCGCGTCGCGCAGACAGACGGCGACCGAACCGAGCACCCCCATGAACGGCTTGGCGTCGACCTCCAGGCACGCCTTCTCGAACACCTCCGCCTCGGCGGCGTCCAGGAGGGTGGAGGCCTCGTTGACGATCGGGTACATGCGGTCCGGCTCCACGCCCAGGTCGAGCGGGAAGCGCGGGAAGAACTCCCCGTTGCGCCCGATGAAGGACTTCCAGTAGTCCAGACGCCCGTCGGCGACCTCGATGGACAGGTAGCGGCGCCGCTGCTCCTCGGCGAAGTCCAGATAGCTGGGGGCGACGCGGGGCAGCGCGGGCCGCTCCCCGCGCACCAGGGCCTCGTACTCGGTGCGCACCTCGCGGACGACGATCGGCATCGACATGCCGTCGCACACGATGTGGTCGAAGGCCAGGTAGACGGACGCGGAGTCGGGGCGCAGGACCGCGCCCATCGTGAACAGCGGCCACGACAGGGTGTCGATGCTGCGCCGGAAGCGCTCCACCAGGAAGTCGCGCAGCGCGTCGGCGGCGTCGAAGGTGGCCACGTACGTCGGCTCCAGGGCGAGTTCGGCGGCGTCCAAGGGCTCGCACGCCACCTCGCCGGCCAGCCGCCGGAACTCGCACCGCAGCACCTCGTGTCGCCGGACCAGACCCAGCAGCGCCTGCGCGAGGGCCGCTTCGTCGAGCGGGCCCTCGACCTCGAAGGTGACGGCGAGCCAGGACGCGACCGGGTCGCCGGCCCCGCGGCTCTCCTCGGCGACGGTGAAGTGCTTGTCCTGGTTGAAGGAGGCCCTCCTGCCCGCCCCCTCGGGCCGCTCCCGGTCGCCGGCGCCGGTTCGGGCGGCGACCGCGGCCGTGGACCGCAGCCTCCACTCGACTACGCGTCCCGGCTCCAGGTGGTGCATGTCCAGAGGAAACTGCCGCATTCCGTCATCCCTTCGCCCCCCGAGTCAACCCCGAGCGCCTAACGACACCCGCACCACGGAAGTGACGCCCCCGCGGAAGTGACGCCGACGCCGCCGGCGCCCGTCGCGGCGGTGGACGGAGGTTCACCGGCGGATCAACGCGCGGTCGACCGATCCGGCCCCCCGGCGGCGTCCACGTCGTCGGGGCGGACCTCGATGTGGTCGGCGGCCAGGTCGACGGCGACGCGGTGCTCCATGCCGAGCGCCTCCAGGAACTTGTGCGGCAGTTGCACGCGACCGGTGCGGTCCAACATCACGTACTCGCGCTCGCTGATCGACTCCGTGCCGTCCTCGTCGGTGACGGTGCGGCGCAGCACCTCACTGCTGGTGCGACCGTCGCGGATGGCCACCGTACGGCGCACCTCGCCCGCCACCATCGGGTCGTGGGTGACGATCACCACGGTCGCGCCCAGCTCCCGGTTCACCGTACGGAACGCCTCGAAGACGGCCTCACCGGTCTCGGAGTCCAGCTCACCGGTCGGCTCGTCCGCGAGCAGCACCGCCGGGTCGTTGGCCATGGCCACGGCGATGGCGACGCGCTGTTGCTGACCGCCGGAGAGCTGGTCGGGGCGACGGCCGGCCAGCGCCCCGATCTCCAGCGCCTCCAACAGCCGCTCCACGCGCGCCGCCCGCCGCGCGGCCGCGCCCCGTCGTCCGCCGCCCTTCAACCGCATCGGCAGGGCGACGTTCTGGGCGGCGGTCAGGAACGGCAGCAGGTTGCGGGCGGTCTGCTGCCAGACGAAGCCGACCGCCTCACGGCGGTAGCGCAGCCGGTCCTTGGCGGACATCTCCAGCAGGTCGTAGCCGCCGACGGTGGCCCGGCCGGCCGTGGGCACGTCCAGGCCGGCCAGGATGTTCAGCAGCGTCGACTTGCCGCTGCCGGACGCGCCGACCAGCGCCACCAGATCACCCCGCGCCACGGTCAGTTCGAGGCCCTGGAGCGCCTGCACCTCCACCCCGGCCGTGCTGAAGATCCGCACCAGCCGGTCGCAGACGATGGCGGCGTCGGCGGCCCGATCCCGCGGCCCGGCCGCCGCCAGCGCTTGGCGCCGCAGCTCCTCGTAGGTGGGCGCTTCGGTGTTCACCGTTGGTCTCCCGCTCTCAACTCGGTGGTGATCTGACGTCGGCCCGACAGCGCCGCCTCCGCGAGCACGGCCACGGTCACCAGGGCGGCCAGGCCCAGCGCCTGCGTGAGCACCGGTTCCACCGTGAACCGCACCCCGACCGGCACGCCGGAGCCGACCAGCGACGACAGGTTCACGGACGGGCCGAGCAGCAGCACCGCGCCGGCGGCGACCACGCCGCCCCCGACGGCGGCGACCAGTGCCTGCGGCAGGGACTCCGCGACGATCAGCGCCACACCCTGCCGGGGCCGCAGCCCCATCGTGCGCAGCCGCGCCAACAGGGCGGCCCGGTCCGGGCCCGTACGCGCCAACGTGAGCAGCACGGCCAGTACCGCGAAGCCGGCCGCGCCCGCCAGCGAGGACCAGAACAGCCGCTCCGCCGAGGCCTGGAGCGGGTCCGAGGCGAACGCCGAGGCGACCCCCGCGCTCGTACGGACGAGGTGGCGCTCGGCGGTCCCGTCCGGCGCGGAGGCCTTCAGCAGCTGCTCCAGCCGGCCCTGATCCACCGAGCCGAGGGCGAACCAGTGGGTCGGTTCGGCCCCCTTGAACATCCGGGCGGTGGCCGGCCCGGCGGGCAGCACCACGATGGCCGCCCCGTCACCCGACAGCAGGGGGGAGCCCTTGACGACCCCGACCGACTTCGCCCGCAGCTCCTCGCCGTTGCCCAGCCGCAGCCGGTGGGTCCCATCGGGGCCCTGACCGGCCGGCTCCTTGCCGAACAGCGCGGGCACGGGGGCGTCGGCGCCGGTCTCCCCGCCCGACAGGGCCGCCGGGTCGATCCGCCCGCGTCCCAGGGCCCGCGCCAGTTCGGCGTAGCGCGCGGGGTCGGCCACGATCACCGTGGCCTGGGCGGGACCCCGGTCGGTGCCGAAGACGAACGCCTCGTGGTCCATCCACACCCCGAGGGAGGTCCGTACGCCCGCAAGCGCGCCCGCCGCCTCCACGAATCCCTTCGGCAGGCCGGCGCCGGGCGGCGCCGCGACCCGGGCGTCGCCGCCGACATCGGCCCGCGCGACCGTCAGCCGGGCGGACTCCACGGAGGTCAGGACGGTGGCCCCGAAACCGCCCGTGGTCACCGCCAACAGCAGCGCGATCAGCGGCAGTACGGGCGGACGCGCGCGCTCTCCCGCACCCCGGGCCGCCCGCGCGAGCCCCAGGAAACCGATCAACCCGGTACGCCGCCGCGCCGCCCGGGACAGCGCCCCGACGAGCACCGGCAGCACGCGGGCCAGCAGCAGGGCCCCGGTCAGCGCGAGCAGCAGCGGCGCGGCGACCAGCAGCGGGTCCAGGTCCGCGCCCGGCGGCGCCACGCCCCGGCGGCGGACCTGGAGCACGGCCGCCACCGTCGCGGCCAGGACCAGCAGTTCGGCCACGAGCCGCCGCCGGGGCGCGGGGCCACGTACGGGCGAGACCAGCACGAAGGCCCGTACGGGAAGGGCCAGAAGGGCCACGAGCGTGACGGCGGCCGCGGCGAGCACCCCGGGCAGCAGGCGCGGGGTCGGCAGGAGGGCGACGGGCAACCAGGCCGCGAGCAGCGCGGCGGGCAGCACCGTGACGGCGTTCTCGGCCAGCACCCGGCGGACGATCCCGGCGCGGGAGCCGCCCCGGGCGCGCAGCAGCCGCAGTTCGGCCTCACGGCGGGCCCCCGTGAGGGCCGCGGCCAGGCAGAACACGACGAGGGCCACCCCGGCGAGCCCGGCCGGACCGATCGCGGCGAGCGGCGCCGCGGCCTGCCGGCGGGCCTGGGCCTCCTTGAACAGCCTCGGCAGCTCCGAGAGGATCCGCAGGTCCACGCGCCCGGCGTCGCGGGCCAGTTCGGACGCGGTCGGGCCGGCCACGTAGGCGGCGACCTCGTCGGCGACGGCCGGCAGCCGGTCGGCGCGCAGTACCTCGGTGTCCACCGGGATCCGCCAGAAGTCCACGGCGCCCGTTCCCCACGGGCCGATCCGGTCCAGCGCGTCGGGTCCCACCAGAGCGGAGGTGGACCAGCCCGGACCGACGGGGTGGCAGGCCCGGGTGGGGCAGAGCAGCCCGGTCCAGTAGGCGTCGTCCGGATCGTCGGCGGTGTACAGGCCGACGATCTCCGCCTCCAGCCGGCCGGCGACGTCCGGGAAGGCCTGGAGGACGGTGCCCACCTTCACCCCGTAGGTGTCGGCCGCGCTCTGGGACAGCGCCACCGGTACGGGCCCGTCGGCGGAACCGCCGCTCGGCCAGCGGCCGGCGACCAGGCGGGCGTGGGAGGTGACCTCGGGCAGGAACAGCAGCTGGAGGGTGGGCGGGATCTCGTTGGGCCGGGGGAGTCCCGGGTTGGACAGCGGCCGCGGCTTGTTGCCCGTCGTGCCGTGGACGGGGCCGTCGGGGGCCACGGAGAAGGCGGCGGTCGCGATGCGGGCGCGCAGCGTGGCCAGGGTGGAGTCCAGCCCCGCGGCGGTGCGCGGGCCGGTCTTCACGTCCGCGCGGGCGTAGAGGCTGGTGCCGCCCGGACCGGCCGTGCGCAGGTGGGAGCGCAGGGCCTGGTCGGCGCCCCGGTCCAGGGCCCGGGGCAGGGCGGCGGCGAGCAGGACGGAGACGAACGCGAGGAGCGCGGCGAGCGCGGCGGCCCAGGGCGCGGCCCGCAACCGCGTCCGCACCCAGCCGGCGTCGCGCCGGCCGCCGGGGGTACCCGGCGGTCGGCGGTCGGTGGGGCGGTCGGTGGGGCCGTCGGCGGGGCGGTCGGCGCGGCGGTCGTTCGCGTCGCCGGTGGACGGGCCGGTCACATCTCCTCCACGTGGCGCAGCCGCGCGGCCACATCTCGTCTTCCGCGACCGCCCAGCGCGGCCGACAACAGCGGCAGCGCCGCGATGGCGAGGGCCAACAGCAGCGTCCGCGTAGCGGGCAGGTCGACCAGCACCTCGGGCACCGGACGCCGGGCGCCCGCGTCGAGCACCACCAGCGGGACGATCAGGTGCGTGACGGCCACGCCCAAGGCGATCCCCACGGCCGTCCCGAGGCCCACGAGCAACCCGCTCTCGGCGGCCGTCGTGCGGCCGAGGCCGCCGCGGTCCGCGCCCAGCGCGAGGAGGATCGCGTACGCGCGGCCACGCTCGCGGGCGGCCGCCGCCGCCGAGGCGGCGAACCCGATGGCCGCCAGCACCGCGCAGGCCACGGCCAGCGCGGCCAGGGCCGCCTGCGGGCGGCGCTCAGGGGGTCGTCCAGCAGGGCGGCGGCCATCTCCTCGCGCAGCACCAGCTGTTGCCGGCCGGCCGCCGCCCGCAGCTCGGCCGCCGCCCGCGCCGGCAGCGGATCGTCCGCCGATGTCGCGGGGAGCCACCACTCGTCGGGCGGCGGCAGGTCGTGGCCCTCCTTCGCCGCGACGATCCGAGCGGCGACGCCAAGGTCCACCGCCACCGCCGTGTCACCGACCACCGGCAGCGATCCGACGGCCGCCGTGATCCGCACCGGGACGGTGTCGACGCCGAGGCGGATCGGCACCAGGTCGCCCACCGCCGAGCCGATGGCCTTCAGGTAGGCGTGGGTGGCCAGGCCCGGTATCTCGGACGCGGGCGCCCCGGCGGTGGTCAGGGCGAGCTGGTAGCCGCCCGCGGTGGGGGAGCCGGCGCGGTACGCGAGGCGCAGCAGCGCCCCGCCGTCCCGCGCCTCGGGTGGGGGCAGGGTGGCGGCCGGGCCGCCGTCGGGGAGCGGCGTGGGAGACAGGTACCAGGGCGGTGCCGACGCCTCCACGGGCACGGCGGCTCCGTCCGCGGCCTCGGCCACCGACACGCGGTGCAGGGTGAGTTCGGCATCGATCGGATCGCTGGAGCCGCCCCCGCCGATCGTCGGGATCGAAGCCCCGTAGGTCACGGCGATCCCGGCGATGTCCAGCGGGGCGGCGGCGGATCCCAGCGGTGCGCCGGTCAGGGCGGCGAGGTCCACCGCGACGGTGCCCCGGCCGCTTTCGGGCAGCGCGCGCGTCGGGGAGCGGTAGGTGACGCCGTGCCGGTCGCGCAGCAGCAGGGAGACGGACGGGACGCCGCTCGACAGGGGGGCCCGTACGCTCACGTCGAGGTCGACGCGGCGAGGCTGCCCCGGGAGGGCGATGCCGGCCGGGCGGGAGCCGTCCGCGAGCGGGGTGAACAGCCCCTCCATCGAGCGTCCTTCGCGCAGGTCGGCCCGGAGCGGCACCCGCCGCGCGAAGGTCGGGGCGTCCACGGCGAGCAGGTCGCCCTTGGCGCCGCCGGGCAGGTCTTGCACGGTACGGATCACCGGGGTGACGCGCTCGCCGCCGGGCAGGGCCGCGTACCGTCCGCCCCGACCGAGGGGTGGCAGGTCGCTGCCGGTGATCCGTAGTCCGCCGGCGGTGGCGAAGTCGGCCTGGTCGCGCTGGGAGGCCGTCCAGGCGGTGTGGTGGCCGAGGGCGAGGACGCCGCCGGCGACCGCGAGCACCAGCAGCAGGACCGGACCGTTGGCCCGGCCCGGTCGGCGCGCGAGCTGCCATCCGACGAGCGCCGGCCCGAGGCCGCGACCCCGCGCGGCGATCCGCCCGCCGAGGCGGGCGACGAAGGGCAGCAGCCGCAGCACCAGGAGGTGCCCGCGCACAGCGCCAGCGTCGGCGCCGCCACCAGCACCGGGTCCACCCGAGCCCGCCGCCGGGGCCCGCGTCGCCGTCGCCGCTGTACGCGGAGAGCTGACGGTAGGCGACGACGGCCAGCGCCACCAGCGCCAGGTCGGCGCCGGAGCGGACCGCGCCCGACACCACCGCCCGCCGGCGCCCGGTCAGCCGCAGGCCGGCGGCGCCGGCCCCGCGCAGCAGGGTGGGCAGCGCCGTCAACAGGACGCACGCCAGGGCGAGAAGCGCGGCGACGGGCCACAGCAGCCGGCTCGCAGGCGCCTCGAACGGAACCCGCGCGAGCGGTCCCACGCCTGTGATCAGGCGGAGCAGGGCGGGGGCGAGGAGCGGGGCGAGGACGGCCGCCGGGAGGGCGAGGAGCAGGGACTCCGCCGCGGAGAGCAGGCCGAGCCGGCGCCGGGAGGCCCCGCGCGCGGTGAGCAACACCCGCTCGGGTTCCTGCCGTTCCCTCAGCAGGTGGGCGACGAGCAGCAGCGCGGCCGAGGCGAGGACCGCCAGTTGGAGCGCGCCGACCAGCAGGGTGGAGCGGGCCACCCGCTGGGCCGCCCGCAAGTCGTTCAGGAACCGGGGAAGTTCGGTGGTGACGGTGAAGCCGGAGGGCGTTTTGGCGTCGTTGGACGCGCGCACGCGCAGGGCCTCCACCTCGGCCGGTCGGGCCGCGGAGAGGTCGGGGGTCAGCAGCGCGGCGCGACCGTTCTGCGGCACACCGCCCACCGTGAAGACGGAGTCGTCGACGAGCAGGGGGCCGTAGGTGGTGAAGGCGCCGATCTGCACCTCCCGCCCACCGAGCGGGTCGAGCCGCCAGTACGGTGCCTCGGGCTCCGTCGCCCGGTACACGCCGGTGACGAGGACCGTCAGCGGGGGGCCGCCGTAGCGGTCCTCCAGCCGTACTTCGGCGGGCAGGGCCGGCGCGGTCAACCCGAGCCGCCGCAGGGCCGCCTGGGGAACGGCGACCGGTACCCGGGCGGGGCCCGGTCCCACGGCCTCGGGCCAGCTGCCCGCGAGGAGTTGGACGCGGTCGCGGGCCAGACCGACGAGTACGGTCAGGTCGGCGTCCTTGCCGGGCGGGCGCGCGCCGGGGAGCCCGTACGAACGGCTGCGCGGGGCCGTCTCGACACCGGCCGGCAGCGGGCCGAACAGCCCGGCGGCGAAAGCCCGTACGGCCGCGTCGTCCTCGGCGCGGGCGCTCGTGCCGTGCTCGGCGGTCAGCAGCACGCCGGTGCGCGTGGCCCCGGCGTCGGTGAGCGCGCGGCGCAGGCCCGCGTCACCGACGGTGCGGGTGAACGCGAGCAGCGCGGTCAACGCGGTGGTCGTGATGAGTACGGTGAGCAGCACGGCGACGGCGAGCGGCAAGCGCCCGCGCAGCCGGCGCACGACGAAGCCGAGCATGTGCCAGTTCCCCCCTTCCGGGACCAGGGGTCCCGGATAGCGGACGATGCTGTCAGATTCGGGCGTGTTGTGGAAGGTACTTGCGTGATTGATGCGACAGATGCGCAAAATCGGTCACGACGGTACGAGCGTGCCCGGCGGCGCCCTCCCACGGCGCGGCCGACGGCGGAGCCGGGGGGAACCCACCATGACGCAGCAGCGGGACACCAGCACGGACGCCAGCACGGACGCCGCGGCCGGGGAGGCCGGGGAGGCCGGCGCGGACATCACGGCCGGTGCGGCCGGCACGGACCCGGCCGGGAACGGCGCCGCGGCCCCGATGGTCGTCGTCCGCGACGTCCGCCGCAGCTTCGGCTCCGGCGAACGGACCGTACACGCCCTGCGCGGCGTCTCGTTCGAAGCCCGCAAGGGCGAACTCACCGCGCTCAAAGGCCGATCGGGCTCCGGCAAGACCACCCTGCTCAACGTCGTCGGCGGACTCGACGCCCCGACCGCCGGCGCCGTCGAGGTCGACGGCACCGACCTGGCCACACTGGACGAGAGCGGCCGGCTGCGGATGCGCCGGGAGCGGATCGGCTTCGTCTTCCAGTCGTTCGGGCTGATCCCCGTGCTCACCGCCGCCGAGAACGTCGGCGTCCCGCTGCGCATGCGCAAGGTGCCCGCCCGGCGGCGCGAGGAGCGCGTCCGTACCCTCCTGGCCCTGGTGGGCCTCGCCGACCACGCGGAGCAGCGCCCCGGAGAACTCTCCGGCGGCCAGCAGCAACGCGTCGCCGTGGCCCGCGCACTGGCCAATGAGCCCGCCCTGATCATCGCGGACGAGCCCACCGGCCAGCTGGATTCCGAGACGGGCCGCTCGATCATGACGCTGCTGCGCGCGGTGGTGCGCAGCGAGGGCGTCACCGCCCTGGTGGCCACCCACGATCCGGAACTGATGCGACTCGCCGACCGCGTGGTGGAGTTGCATGACGGACGGATCGTCTGAGGGCCCGCTGCGAGAGGCTCAGCAGGAGCCGGAACGGCCGGGAGGTGGCGGCCGGTTCCCAGGTGCGCCCGGACCGGGCCCAGCGCTCCAGGACGTGCAGCAGGGCGGAGTCGCAGAAGGTCACGTGGGCCGCGTCGAGGACGAGGCGCCGGGCGCCGCGGGCGGCCGCTTCGTCGAGCAGGCAGTGCAAGGGGGCGCAGGTGTAGTGGTCGAAGTCCCCGGCCAGCGTGAGGGCGAGGACACCGTCACGGAGCGTGGACCATATCCGGGAGGGCGGGGCCGACGGGTCCGACAGGACCGTCGGGGGCGTCGGGTCGAGTGGCCGCGGTGGCTCGGCCGGTCCGAGGGGGCCGGTGGGCGCGATCGGGCCGGTGGGTCCGAGGGGGCCGGTCGCGCCGGCCTTGGGCAGTATCGGGACGCTCGTCGCGTCTATGGGGCTGTTCACGCGCCCTCCAACGGCCCCCGCCTCGAGCGGGCACCGGCCGCGTCGCCCACTTCACCCGCGTGGGGCGCTGCGCTGATCCGTTCCGGCGATCTTCCTCACTCATGCGGGTACCCGCCGCGCCGAGGGGTGCCCGACCGGCGGCGCGCGGGGCGAGCGCGGTCCCCCGTAGTCGGGCGGACATGACGGACAGTGGGGCGCGTGGACGCGGATGCGGATCTGGAGGCGCTGGTCGAGGGGCTGTACGCGGCCCACCCGGCCGGTTTCACGGCAGCGCGCGACACGGCCGCCGCGCGGGCGAAGAAGGCCGGGGACGCCGAGGCGGCGCGGCGCATCGCGGCGCTGCGCCGGCCGACGCTGGCCGCCTGGGCGTCGAACGTGCTGGTGCGGGCCAAATCGGAGGAGGTCGAGCAGTTCCTCCAGCTCGGGCAGGCCCTGCGGGAGGCGCACCGCTCCCTGGACGGCGAGCGACTGCGCAGCCTCTCGCACCAGCAGCACGTGGTGATCGGGGCCCTCGCCCGCGAGGCCGTGCGGCTGGCCGAGGAGGCCGGGACGACGGTGTCCGAGGCGGTCGAACGGGAAGTGGAGCAGATCCTTCGCACGGTGCTGGCCGATCCCGACGCGGCGCGGGAGTGGGCCTCAGGGCGGCTCGTGCGGGCTCCCTCGCCGGTGTCGCGCTTCCCGGCGGTCGACCCGCAGGCGGCGGCGCCGATCCGCCGGGCGCGTCGCGAGGAGAAGGCGGCGCGCCCGCCCGCCCCGACGGCCCACGAGGACCGGGCCGCCGAAGCGCGGGCCGCCGAGGCGCGGGCGCGCGCCGAGCGGGCCGCGGGGACCTCGCCGCCGCCGAGGAGGAGCTGCGCGCGGCCGAGGAGGAGCTGCGGGACGCGGTCGCCCGCGCCGCCGAGGCGGACGCCGTCGTGGCGCGCCTGGAGGCGGAGGCCGAGGAGGCGCGGGGCGAGCGCGACCGGGCGTACGAAACGCTCGCCCGTGCGCGGGCCCGCCACCGGGAAGCCGAGACCCGCCACCGCGAGGCCACCCGCGCGGCCGCCGGTTGACGGGCGCCCAGCGTGCCGCCCGGCGCCCTACTCGGTGCGCAGCACGCTCGCGATCGTCGTCCGGACGGCCGAGCGGGCCGGGACCAGCGCGCCGAGGACGGCGATGGCCACACCGGCCGGCAGGAGCACGGCCGGCTGCGGCGCGTGCCAGACGTCCTTCATGGACTCCGGGAAGGTCACCCACCCGACGTGGTCCACGACCAGCCGGTGCGCCGCCATGCCCAGGGGGATGCCCACCAGGCCGCCGACGGCGCCCACCCCCGCCACCGAGGACACCGTCATCGCCACCACCTGGCGCGGGGTCATGCCGATCGACTCAGCATCCCGAGGTCGCGGCGGCGCTCCCGGATGTTCAGCATCACGGTGTTGAAGACGCCGAGTGAGGCCACGGTCGTCAGCAGGATCGTGAACACCGTGGCGAAGCCGACCACGGTCACGGTGGGCGCGCTGCTCCAGCCGGTCGGCCGCGCCCGCAGTCCCGGGTCGAGGGCCTCGACCGCGTCCGCGTAGGCGCGGGCGTCGGATCCGGGGGCGAGGCGTACGGCGTACTCGATGGCCCGCGTTTCGGGGGAGAGCCGGGTCAGGGTCTCCCAGGACGTCGCCAAGGCGCGCGAGTCGCTGTCGATCAGCTCGCCGACGACCGTCCCGGAGACCCGGCGTCCGTTCAGCTCCAGGGTGACGCCGTCGCCGACGGCCAGCCCGCGCTGCGTCAGGAAGCCGCCTCCGGCGATGATCTCGCCCGCCGCCCGGGGCAGCCGGCCCTCGGCGAGCCGGTCGGCGCAGGAGTCGAGGTCGCGCGAGACGGGTCTCGTCACCCCGGGCGCCGCCCCAAGCGTCACTCCGCCGCCGGAACCGGGCCGCCCCTGACGGCGTCGTAAGCCCCGCCCGGCTCGGAGGCTTCCGCCCGTCAGAGTTCCGTGCCCGGGTGGCGTTCCAGGGGGGCGGCTACTGCCGAGTTGCTCACACTGAAGGTGACGCTGCCGGCGCGGTAGCGGTCGTCGGACCACTCGATCGGCCGACCCGTGCGGGTCGTGGAGACGTGCCGCTGGCGCAGCAGCGGGCTGCCGCGGCGGATCTCCAGCAGTCGGGCGTCCTCGCTGCCCGCCGGGAGGGCGTCGATGAGGTGCTCCCCGTAGTGGGCGACGACCCCGGCCTCCTCGGCCAGGCTGTCCATCACCGAGTGGCAGTCCGGCGCCAGCCCCTCGACGACCTCCGCCACCCAGTCGGCGTACGCGGTGCGCTCGACCATCGTGGGTTCCCCGTCGAGGGTGCGCAGTCGCAAGGCGGCGAGGATCTCGGTGCCGGGGGCCAGCGCGAGGCGTTCCGCCTCCTCGGCCGTCGCCGGCCGCCGGGCGCGTGACAGGAAGTGGCTGCGCACCTCGTGGCCCACCCCGTCGGCCCATTGCGCGAAGCTGTTCAACTCGCCGAAGCTGTGCCGGCGTTCATGGCGCAGAACGATCCTTCGGGCGCCCTGGCTGGAGCCGATGAGCCCCTCGGCGGCGAGCGTGGCGACCGCCTGGCGGACCGTGCCGCGCGAGGCGGACCAGCTCGCCGCCAGGTCGCTCTCCGAGGGCAGCCGCGCGCCCACCGGGTACTCGCCGGACAGGATCGCCCGCCGCAGCCCCTCCGCGATCTCCAGATATCGGACCGTACCCATGCCGTTCCCCCTCGCCGAGACGCACCTCGAACCGTCCGGCCGCGTTGGCCTCGATCATCATCGATGATCATCCGGGCGCTCCTGTCACGACCCCTTTCGGTCATTCTCGTCTCTTCCCCGAGCCGTGCTCCACGGTCAAGGCCCCGTTCACCGTCCGTACAGCGGGGCCGGGCGAACTGGGGTCAACTTGTTCAGACAAGTGATCCGGCTTCACGATCGCCCCTCTCCATCACCCTCGTCATCACCCCTCGTCTCCGGGAGAGACCGTGCTCAGTTCCACCGCCCGCCGTGGCGCGGCCGTACTGCTCGGCGCCGCCGTCCTGACCACGCTCAGCGCGTGCGGCGCAGCGCCCGACGCGCAGCAGCCGGCCGGCGCCGCCTCCGGCGACGCCAAGGGCAAGGCCCAGCCGGGCACCGCCGCCTCCGTCGCCGACCTCGGCGGCATGGACGCGCTCGTCGCGGCCGCCGAGAAGGAGGGGGAACTCAATGTCATCGCCCTGCCGCCGGACTGGGCGAACTACGGCGAGATGCTCAAGGCCTTCCAGGCGAAGTACCCGAAGATCAAGGTCAACAGCGAGAACCCGGACGCCTCCAGCGCCGACGAGATCGCCGCCGTCAAGTCCCGCAAGGGCCAAAAGCGGGCCCCCGATGTCCTCGACCTGGGCATCGCCTTCGCCCGCAGCGGCGCCGCCGAGAACCTCTTCGCCCCCTACAAGGTCACCGCCTGGGACAAGATCCCCGCCTCCCAGAAGGACGCCGACGGTCGCTGGTACAACGACTACGGCGGCTACGTCTCCATCGGCTGCGACGCCGCCCGCGTCAGCACCTGCCCGCAGACCTTCGCGGACCTGCTGAAGCCCGAGTACAAGGGCAAGGTCGCCCTCAACGGCAACCCGACCAAGTCCGGCTCCGCCTTCGGCGGCGTCTACGCGGCCGCCCTCGCCAACAAGGGTTCCTTCGCCGACATCCAGCCCGGCATCGACTTCTTCGGGCAGCTGAAGAAGAGCGGCAACTTCATCCCCGTCGAGTCCACCCCCGCCACCGTCGAGAAGGGCGAGACGCCCATCTCGATCGACTGGGACTACCTGAACGCCGGCTACGCCGAGCAGTTCAAGGGCAAGGGCGTCGACTGGAAGGTCTCCGTCCCCTCCGACGGCGTCTACGCGCAGTACTACTCGCAGGCCATCAACAAGGACGCCCCGCACCCGGCGGCCGCCCGTCTGTGGATGGAGTTCCTCTACAGCGCCGAGGGCCAGAACATCTGGCTGGGGGGGCACGCCCGCCCCGTGCTGCTGCCCGTCATGACGCAGGACGGGACCGCCGACAAGGACGCCGTGGCCAAGCTCCCGCAGGTCCAGGGCACCCCGTCCTTCCCGGCGTCCGCCGAGCTGGACAAGGCCAAGGCCACGCTCGCCGAGAAGTGGGACAAGGCCCTCAGCTGATGTCCGCCCCGACCACCGCCCCCCGCCCGACGGGGACCGCCGGCGGCGCCACCGCGCGCCGCCGGCGGCGCGGCCCGCGCACCTGGCTCGCCGCCCTCCCCCTCCTCACCTTCACCGGGCTCTGCTTCGGACTCCCGCTCGGCGCCATCGCCTTCGGAGCCGTCACCCGCACCGACCCGACCACCGGCGCCACCGCCGTCACGGGCGAGCACCTCGCCCGCTCCCTCCAGGGCCCCTACCTCGGCTCGCTCGTCGGCAGCGTCCAGCTCTCCGCGCTGACCGCCTTCCTGGGCGGACTGCTCGGCGTGCTGATCGCCCAGGCCCTGGTCACCTCGCGCTCCACCGCCCTGCGCGGCGCGGCCCTGACCGCCTCCGGCGTCCTCGCGAACTTCGGCGGCGTGCCGCTGGCCTTCGCGTTCATCGCCACCGCGGGCATCTCCGGAGTCCTCACCCAGCTCGCCGACCTCACCGACCTCGGCTGGAACCTGTACTCCTTCACCGGCCTCACCGTGGTGTACCTGTACTTCCTCACCCCGCTGATGGTGCTCGTGATCGTCCCGGCGCTGGACGGGCTGCGCCCGCAGTGGCGCGAGGCCGCCCGCAACAACGGGGCCACCGGCCGGCAGTTCTGGCGCCACGTCGGTCTGCCGGTGCTCGCGCCGTCCCTGCTCGGCGGGTTCGTCCTGCTCTTCGGCACCGCCTTCGCCGCGCACGCGACGGCGGCGGCCCTGGTCGGCGGCTCCGTGCCCCTGGTCACGCTGAAGATCGCGGACGCCCTCTCCGGCAACGTGCTCACCGGCCAGGAGAACGTGGCGCTCGCCCTCGGCCTCGACATGATCCTGATCGCCGGCCTCGTCATGGCGGTCTACCTGCCCCTCCAGCGACGGAGCGCCCGATGGCTGCGATGACCCCGATCCGGCGCTCCCGCCCCCGGCCCCGCGTGTGGCGCGGAGCCGTACTGGCGCTCGCCGGCGCGTACTTCCTCCTGCCGCTGCTCGCCTCCTTCGTGTTCACCGTGCACGTCCCCGGCCAGGGCGTCTCCTTCGCGGCGTACACCGAACTCCTCGGCGCCGAAGGGTTCACCGAGAGCCTCCTGCTCTCCCTGGGCCTGGCCGCCGCCACCATCGCGCTGTCCCTGCTGCTCGCCGTGCCCGCGCTGGTCGCCGTACGCCTCGGAGCGCCGCGCCTGGCCGCCGTCGTGGAGGTGATGTGCATGCTGCCGCTGGTGGTGCCGCCCATCGCCCTGGTCACCGGCATCACGACCGTGCTCCGCTGGGGACCGGAACACCTCTCGCGGACCCCGCTCTACCAGACCTTCCTGGCCGTGCAGGACGAGGACTTCCCCGTCGTCCTCGTCCTCGCCTACACGGTGCTGGCCCTGCCGTTCGTGCACCGCTCCCTCGACGCCGGACTGCGCGCCGTCGACGTACCGACCCTGGTCGAGGCCGCCCGCAGCTGCGGCGCGAGCTGGCCCCACGTCGTCCTGCGCGTGCTGATCCCGAACCTGCGGGCCTCGCTGGCCGGCGCCGCGTTCCTCACCCTGGCCCTGGTGCTCGGCGAGTTCACCATCGCCTCGCTGCTCGGCTTCCGGCCCTTCGCCGTGTGGATCGTCTCCATCTCCGGCGCCCAGGCCCGGATGTCGGTGGCCGTGTCCATCCTCAGCCTGCTCATCACCTGGCTGCTGCTGCTCCTCCTCTCGCGGGCCGGAACCACCCCCACCACGGTGTCCCCGGCCCCCGCCACCTCCCGCAAGGAGTCCTGACCCCCATGTCCACGACCCTTCCCGCGGCCCGGAAGCCGGCGTCCGACGCGTCCCCCGAGGGCGCCCGCGTCGAATTCCGGTCCCTGCGCCGGGCGTTCGGCTCGACCGTCGCCCTCGACGGCCTCGACCTGACCGTGGAACCCGGCGAACTCCTCGCCCTGCTCGGCCCCTCGGGCTGCGGCAAGACCACCGCCCTGCGCGTGGTCGCGGGCTTCGAGACCGCCGACTCCGGCGAGGTCCTCGTCGACGGCCGGGACATCACCGCCGTCCCCGCGCACCGCCGCGACGCCGGGATGGTCTTCCAGTCGTACAGCCTCTTCCCCCACCTCAGCGCCCGCGACAACGTGGCCTTCGGCCTGCGCGTACGCAAGGTCCCCGCCGCGCGCCGCCGCGAGCGCGCCGCCGAACTCCTCGACCTGGTCGGCCTGCCCGAGCACGGCGACCGCTACCCGCACCAGATGTCCGGCGGCCAGCAGCAGCGCGTCGCGCTCGCCCGCGCCCTGGCCCTGCGCCCGCGCGTCCTGCTGTTGGACGAGCCCCTCTCCGCGCTGGACGCGAAGGTACGGGCCACCATGCGCGAGGAGATCCGCCGCCTCCAGCTGTCGCTGGGCATCACCACCGTGTTCGTCACCCACGACCAGGAGGAGGCCCTGTCCATGGCAGACCGGGTCGCCGTGCTCAACGCCGGTCGGCTGGAGCAGTGCGCGGCCCCGGCGGAGCTCTACGAACGTCCCGCGACGCCGTTCGTCGCCGAGTTCGTCGGCACCATGAACCGGCTCCCCGGGCGGCTCACCGCCGCCGGTCGCGTCGAGGTCGCCGGGCGCACCCTGCCCGTCGACGGCCGGGCCCCGCAGGGCCCGGACGTGGAGGTCCTCGTCCGACCAGAGAACCTGACCGTCGCCGGCGACCCCGACGGCGAGGCGACGGTGGTGTCGGCCTCCTTCCTCGGCGCTGTCACCCGTCTCCACCTGGACCTGCCCGGCGGCGTCCGCGTCAAGGCCGACGTGGCCTCGCGGGACGCGGGCGCGCTGGCGCCGGGCGCGCGGGCCACCGTAGGCCTGACCGAACGGCCCGTCCTCGTCGTGGAGAAGGCCGCGTGAGCGACGCCGCCCGCGACGCGGCCGCCGCCGTCCCCGGCGTGCGCGCCGTGCTCTTCGACATGGACGGCACCCTCGTCGACACCGAAACGCTGTGGTGGCTGACCACCGAGAAGATCGCGGCCGGACTCGACCACCGCCTCGGACCGGCGGACGCCCCCGAGGTCGTCGGCCGCGCCGTCTCCGACACGGCGGCCCACCTCGTACGGGTCGCCGGCCACGGCGACCTCGACGCGGTCGCGGCCGCGCTCACCGAGGACTTCTTCCGCCGGGTCGACGCCGGAGCCCCGCCGCGCCCCGGCGCGCGGGCCCTGCTGACCGCCCTGGCCGCGCGCGGGGTGCCGTTCGCCCTGGTCAGCGCCTCACCGCGGGTGGTGGTCGACGCGGTCGTGGGCGGCGCGCTCGCCGACGTCCCCTTCGTCTTCACCCTCTCGGCGGACGACACCCCCCGCACCAAACCGCACCCCGACCCGTACCGCGAGGCCGCCGCCCGACTGGGCCTCGACCCCGCGCAGTGCGTCGCCGTCGAGGACTCCCCGGACGGCGCCGCCTCCGCCGAGGCGGCGGGCTGCGCGGTGCTGGTGGTGCCCTCGCTGCTGGAGGTGCTGCCCTCGGCGGCGCGTACGTTCGCGCCCTCCCTGGAGGAGGTCACCCCGGACACGATGTCCGCGATGGCTCAGGCGCACAGCTCGATGATGTCCAGGATGCCGTCGACGTAGGCGGCGGTCGTCGTGCCGGGCCGGGCGCCGAGCCCGGACCGCAGGTGGGGAAGGCCGGCCCGGACGTGGGCGGCGCACTGCCCGTACAGGCCCGCCTCGTACGCGGTGCCGTCGTCCTCCGCGCTCAGCAGGGACAACAGCGTCCACAGCAGGGCGTCGCGCGTCGACTGGCGCGGCGGCCCGGCCGACCACACCGCCATCAGCACCCCGCAGGCCGCCGGCGCCGGCGGCCAGAGCCGGGTGCCGGTGAACACGTGCCCCTGGAGCGCGTGGAAGGCCGCCGGGTGCCCCTCGGCGGCGTCCCACAACATGTCCGCGAGGTGCCCCGCCGGGCGGCCACAGCCGCACACCAGCCCGGCCCAGTCGTGGCGCGCGATCTCGGCCCCGACCGCGTCGGGCACCAGGGGGCTGCTGCGGGGCTTGTCCGTCCCTCTCATGGGGCTCAAGTATGGGAGCGGGCGCTCCGCCCGGTCGAGCGGGCCACGCCCCATCGGAGGGTGAAGCCGCGGGCAGGTCTCGAACGGGCCTTCGCGGTGCGCCCGTGCGCCCGGAACCGGATCGCCGCCCTCCTCGTCTGAGACCGCGTGTGGATGAAGAGAAGGATCCTGGCCCTGCTGTTCGCGCTGCTCGCTACCCAGGTGGGCGCGCTCGTCAACCCCGCCTACGCGTGCGGCTGCGGGGCGATGGTCCCCGACGCGTCGTCGCGGATCGGCGTCGACCGCGAGACCTCCGTCGTGCGCTGGGACGGCCGCACCGAAGAGATCGTGATGCGGTTCACCGTCGGCGGCGACGCCCTGCGCGCGGCCTGGATCATGCCGGTGCCGGGGCGGGCGAGCGTGGAGTTGGGGGACCCGGCGCTGTTCTCCCAACTCGCGGAGCTCATCCGCCCCGAGCGCCGCGTCCGCACCTACTTCTGGCCCCGGAACAACGACTGGCCCTTCTCCGCCGCCGGCGTCGACGGCGCGGGCGCCATGGCGCCCGGCGCGGCCGCCCCCTCGGTCGGCGTCGTCGGCCGCGAACGCCTCGGCGACTTCGACGTGGCCCGGCTGACCGCCACCGACCCCGACGCCCTGCGCACCTGGCTGGAGGACAACGGCTTCCGTCTCCCCGACCGGCTCGCCGTCGAACTGCGGCCCTACGTCGACAGCGGGTGGGAGTACGTCGCCGTCCGCCTCGCCCCGCGCGAGCCCGGCCGGCCGCTGCGCGGCGAACTCGACCCGCTGCGCATCCGCTTCGACAGCGACCGCCTCGTCTACCCGATGCGGCTGTCCCGCCTGGCCCGTACTCCGCAGTCGCTCGGCCTGTTCGTCCTCGCCGACCATCGGATGGAGCCACGCTCCGCGATCGGCGGGAACCGGCCCGAGGTGACCTTCGCCGGCTCCCTCACCACCGACGGCGCCCTCGCCGACCTCACCGGCGGGCCCCGGCGGGTGTTCCTGACCGCGATCGACCAACGCTTCCCCGACCCCGCCCGCATCGACGCCGACCACGAACTGCGCGCCACCGCCAAGGACACCCCGTACCGCCGCGTCGTCTACCGCAACGAACTCCTCACCGTCGGCGGCGTCCCCGTGTGGCTGCCCACGGTGGCGGCCCTCCTGCTCGCGGGAGGGGTCGCCGCCTTGCGTCTACGCCGCCGCCGCGCCCGAATCCGGTTGATCGCCCCGCCCGCCGGCCCGTAGATTCCGCCCGTGCACACCTACACCGCCGCCGACGGCACCCGACTCGCCTACCGCCTCCACGGGACGGGCGACCCCCTCCTGTGTCTGCCGGGCGGCCCCATGCAGGCCTCCGCCTACCTCGGTGATCTCGGCGGGCTGTCCGCCCACCGGCAGCTCGTCGTCCCCGATCTGCGGGGCACCGGGGCCTCCCAGGCCCCCGAGGACCCCGCCGGCTACCGGTGCGACCGGCTCGTGGACGACGTGGAGGCCCTGCGCGAGCACCTCGGCCTGGACACCGTCGACCTGCTGGGCCACTCCGCCGGCGCGAACCTGGCCGTCCTCTACGCCGCCCGCCACCCGGAGCGCGTCGCCACCCTCACCCTGGTCACTCCCAGCGTCTTCGCCGTGGGCATCCCGATCAGCGGCGAGCTGCGCCTGGAGACCGTACGGGCGCGACGGGCGGAGTTGCCGGCCGCGTACGCCGCCCTGGAGGAACTCGTCGCCGGTCGCGCGACGGCGGACACCTGGCAGGCCATCGCCCCCTTCATGTACGGACGCTGGGACGAGGCCGCCCGCGCCCACCAGGCCGCCGAGGACGGCCAGAAGAACCACGAGGCCGCGGCGCTCTTCGCGGCCGACGGCGCCTTCGACCCGGACGCCACCCGCGCCGCGCTAGCCCGGCTCGACGTACCGGTCCTGCTGCTCGCCGGCGAGGTCGACCTCGCGGCCCCGCCGCCCGCCGTGGCCGCGTACGCGGAGCTCTTCCCGACCGCCGAAGTGAGCGTCCAGCCCGGGGCCGGCCACTTCCCGTGGCTGGACGACGCGGAACGTTTCACCGCCGCCCTCGCGGCCTTCCACGGGCGAACGAGCCCCCCGATCGCGGCCATCCCCTAGGGGTGTCGTCAACTCCCTCCCCCAGCTACCGCTGGGACGTGCCCCCGGGCCCTACGGGCGGCCGACGCCACTTTGACGACGCCCCCTGGCCGCGGGCAGCCGCGCGGCGCGGGCGGCCCGGTCCAGGGCCAGGGCCGCCAGGGCCTCGGGGGCTCCCGGCTGGTCGCGGATGCCGGGGAAGGCGTTGACGTCCACGATGAGCGGACCGGCGGCGCCGGTGTCCACGAAGTCGACCCCGTAGACGTCCAGGTCGAAAGCGGCGCCGACGCGCAGGGCCAGGTCGGCCCAGGCGTCCGGCAGGCGGACGCCGCAGCGTTCGGGCGCGCCGTCGGCCGGGGCCAGTTCGGAGCGGCGCAACCCCGCGAAGACGCGGTCGCCGACCACCCACACCTTGTGGTCCCAGCCGTTGTTGGGGGCGAACGCCTGGACCACCACCGGCTCGTCGGCCCACGCCGACGCCAACTCCCGCAGCCCGGCCGGGTCGTCGACCCGCGCCACGAGATCGGCCTTGCGGCTGTGTCGGCTCTTGACCACCATCGGCCACGGCAGCCCCGGCGCCGACTCCAGTCGCGCCGCCGCCTCGAAGGTACGGGTGGCCGCGAAGGGCAGCCCGGCCCGGCGGGCCGACCCGGCCATCCCGGTACGGTCCTGGCAGCGTGCGGTCGCCGCCGCCGAGTTCAGTACGGGCGCTCCGCGCCGCTCCAGCTCCCGCGCCAGCTCCAACGCCGAAGCGGTGCGGGCCTTGAGCAGGTACACGTCGGCCGGGGCGCCGGCCGGCGCGGCGGCGGCGCCCGCCCGGGGGTCCGACACCTCCACCGTGTGCCCGTCACCGGCGAGCAGCGCGGCGGTGGCCGCCAGCACCGGATGTCCGGGGTCCGGGGTGATCAGGCCGATCCTCACGCCCCGTCCCCCGCGCCCGCCTGCACCTGCGCCGCGAGGGAGACCGGCAGGGGAGCGCGGTGGGGTACGACGGCCACGCGCGCGGTCGGGGTGCGCCGGCCGCCCGTGCGGGCGAGCTCCAGGACGGCGCGGGCCACGCGCGCCGCCGCGTCCGGGACCTGACGGAAGCTCGGGAAGTCGTTCACGTCGACCACCACCGGCCCGTCGGGCCCGAGCAGCACGTCGACCCCGTACAGGTCCAGCCCGTAGACCTCCCCCACCCGCGAGGCGATGGCGGCCACCTCGCGCGGCAGCGGCACCCGGCGCTCGCGGACCCCGGAGCCGGGGTGCAAGGGGGAGCGACGCTCGGTCGCGAAGAGTTCCCCGTCGACGCAGTACACCTTGACGTCGGTCCCGGAGTTCGGGACGTACGGCTGGGCGATGAGCATGCCCTCGCCCGCGAGGAGGGGCAGCAGGGCGGCGAGCCGGTCGGGGGAGGGCAGCAGGTGCACGGACCGGCCGGAGCTGCCGTCGGCGGGCTTGACGACGAGGGGGTACTCCTCGGCGGGTATCTCCGCGAGGAGTTCGGGCCGGGCGGCGGCGTACGTCGCCGGCTGGGGCAGGCCGTGGGCGTGGCCGATGGCGGCGGCCAGCGCCTTGTCGCGGACGCCCCGGATCGCGCGGGCGTCGTTGACGGTGGCGGCGCCGGCGGCCGCGGCGGCCTCCAGGAGGGTCAGGCCCGGTCCGCCGGAGACGGTCTTGAGGACCCAGGCGTCGTGCGCGCCGGCCCGGACGACCTCGGCCATGCGCAGCAGCGAGCCGCCGGGACGGACCACGTCGACCCGGTGGCCCCACGCCGTCAGCTGCCCGATCACCTCGTTCGGCATGCCGTCACGGCGGTAGTGCTCCTCCACCAGGAAGCAGAGCCTCATGGTCTTCCCCAACTTTCCCGGACGTCCTCCGCCGATCCCGTCCGGCGAGTTGTGACGACACAGGATGCCACGGCATAGCCCCGAAACCGCGCCAGAAGCAACCGAAGTGGGCGCTACACAGCGTGATATCGCCGCGATATTCGCCAAGGTCTTTCCGAAACGATCAACAATCCTCTTATAGTTGTGCCTCGTTGCCACAGGAACCCTCTCTTCCATTTACGCCCGGTTTGAGGCTTTGATTGATGACGGCGTCGCCCTCCCCCCTTCGTCCCTCCGCGCTCGCCCTGCTGATCACCGCAGCGGTCACCGGCGCTCTCTCGACGGCGGCGGTGGCCGCGGCCCCCACGGCCGTCCAGGTCCCCCTCGGCTGGTTCGCCGCTTCCGGATCGTTGCTGCTGGCCGTCGCCGCGTTCGCGCTGACCTGGTCGCTGCGCGCCAACCGGACGCTGCGCCGCCGACTCTCCGGCCTCACCGGTGAACTCACCGCCCGTGACGCGCACATCGCCCGGCTCACCGCCGACGCCACCCGCGACGCCGCCGCCCACACCGCCGAACGCGCCCGCCTCACCGCCGCGCACACGGCCGAGCTGGACGCCCTGACCGCCGCGCACGCCGCCGAGCTCGACCGGCTGACCACCGCCCACGGCGGCGAACTCGACGGCCTCGCCACCGCCCAGGCGGTCACCCGCGAGCGCCTCGGCGAGGAACTGCGCCGCGCCCGGTCCGGCCGGGCGGCCGCCATGGCCGCCGCCGCCAACGCGGCCGGCCGCATGCAGGCGCTCGCCACCGGAATGCTCGCCGACCTGCGGGAGATGGAGCACCGGCACGCCGACGAGGACGTCCTGACCGACCTGCTCCACCTCGACCACCGCACCGCCCAGGCCGGCCGCCTCGCCGACTCCATCGCCGTCCTCGCCGGTGCCCGCTCGGGCCGCCGCTGGGCGAAGCCGATCGTCATGGAGTCCATCCTGCGCGGCGCCATGGGCCGCATCGGCGGCTACCAGCGGGTCAGGCTGCACTCCACCAGCGAGGCCGCCGTCGCCGGGCACGCCGCCGAGGGCGTCATGCACGCCCTCGCCGAACTCCTCGACAACGCCGCGAACTTCTCGCCGCCCACCGCCGAGGTCCACGTGTACGTCGAGGACGTCCCGGCCGGCATCGTCATCACCGTCGAGGACAGCGGCCTCGTCATGAGCGAGGTCCAACTGCGCCGCGCCGAACAGGCCGTGACCGCCCAGTCGCTGGACCTGGCCGGGCTCTCCGGAACCCGCCTCGGCCTCGCCGTCGTCGGCCGCCTCGCCCACAAGCACGGCCTGACGGTGTCGTTCCGGCCCTCCGCCCGCGGCGGCACCGGCGCCATCCTGATGCTGCCGCAGGAGCTGATCAGCCGCGCCCCGGCCGAGGCCCTGCCCGCCCCCGCGCTCCTCGCCGCACCCACGCCCACGGTCCCGCGCCCGCGCACCCACGACGCGCGGACCGAGCCCGCCCACACCGGCCCCGCCGACGACGGCCGCCCGCCGCCCGCGCCGCCGAGGACGCCCCGACCCCGAAACCACCGGCCACGACCCGGTGCCCGTCGAGAGCGGACTGCCCCAGCGCAGGCGCGGCCGCACCCTGGCCGCCGCCCACCCCGAGGGCCCCGACGCCGCGACCGCGGCGGCCCGTACCCAGGCCGCCCCCACCGGCGCCTCCCCGTCCGCCGCCCGCTTCGGCAGCTTCCGCCAGGCCGTACGCAAGACACCGGCCCCGCAGCAGCCCACGAACCCCCCGCACCCGGAAGGCAACACGCGATGACCGGCTCCACCACCGACGAGACGCTCAACTGGCTCCTGGAAGGACTCCTGGAGCGCACCCCCGGCGCCCGGCACGCCCTCGTGCTCTCCCGCGACGGACTCAAGCTGTGCCGCACCCCCGAGCTGTCCGTCGACCAGGCCGACCAGCTCGCCGCCATCGCGGCCGGCATCCAGAGCCTGTCCCACGGGGCGTCCATCGAATTCGGCGACGGCACCGGCGGCGTCCGCTCCGCCATGGCCGAGTTCTACGGCGGGATCCTCTTCATCGTCGAAGCCGGCGAGGGCGCGCACCTGGCCCTCGTCGCCGGCGAGGAGGCCGACGCCGGACTCGTCGGCCACAACATGTCCGAACTGGTCGAGCAGCTGAGCGAACACCTGATCGCCCGGCCCCGGGGTTGAGCCGCGTCAGGCCGGGCCGGGACGACTCCCCGGACCGGCTCTACACCCTCACCGGCGGCCGCAGCCGCACCGGCGGCGACGCCTTCGACCTGGTCACGCTGATCGTCGCCGAATGCGACCCGGTTCCCGGCATGCAGTCCGAGCACGCCGCGATCCTGCGGATGTGCCGCTACCCGACGGCCGTCGTGGAGATCGCGGCCGAACTCGGCCTGCCCGTCTCGATCACCCGGATCCTGCTGGCCGACCTCCACGACACCGGGCGCGTCAGCGCCCGCCACCCCCGGGCCACGACGTACCGCCTTCCCGACCCCGACATCCTGGAGCAGGTGCTCGTTGGACTCCGCAACCTCTGACCGGGACCGATCCCGTCAGACCCTCAGCAGCACCGCCGACAACGGCCTGAAGATCGTGATCGTCGGTGGTTTCGGCGTCGGCAAGACCACCATGGTCCGCTCGGTCAGCGAGATCCGCCCGCTGAACACCGAGGAGACGATGACGGCGGCGGGCGAGGCCGTCGACGACACCCAGGGCGTCGCCGCCAAGACCACCACCACCGTCGCCTTCGACTTCGGCCGCATCACCCTCGACGCCCACAACGTGCTCTACCTGTTCGGCGCCCCCGGCCAGGAACGCTTCTGGTTCCTGTGGGACCGGCTGTTCTCCGGCACCCTCGGCGCGGTCGTCCTCGTCGACACCCGCCGGCTCGCCGACTCCTGGTACGCCATCGACCGCCTCGAACACCACGGCACCCCCTTCGTCGTGGCCTGCAACGACTTCGGAGGCCCCGACCACACCCCGGAGCGGATCCGCGCCGCACTCGACCTGCCGCCCGAGGTGCCCCTGCTGTTCTGCGACGCCCGCTCCCGCGAGTCGAGCAAGCAGGTGCTCATCTCCCTCGTGGAGCACCTCCGCGACCTCCAGAGCCACCGGCCCGACCAACCGGCCCTCGTCCCGCACACCCTCCCGGAGCCCACCCCGTGACCACCCCCGAGCCCCAGCCCGTCTACCTCGGCGGCCCCCGCTTCCAGAGCGATCCCGCCGAGCTGTACCGGGAGATGCGCCGCGACCACGGCGCCGTCGCCCCGGTCGTCCTCGACGGCGACGTCCCGGCCTGGCTGGTCCTCGGCTACCGCGAACTCCACCAGGTCACCAGCGACCCGCAGCTCTTCTCCCGCGACTCCGACCTGTGGAACCAGTGGGACCGCATCCCCGCCGACTGGCCGCTCCTGCCGATGATCGGCCGCAAGCAGCCGTCCATCCTCTACACCGTCGGCGAACGCCACCGGCAGCGGGCCGCCGTCATCTCCGAAGCCCTCGAAGCCATCGACCCGTTCGAACTCAAGGGTCACGCCGAACGCTTCGCCGACGAGCTCATCGACGGACTCTGCGGCAAGGGCTCCTGCGACATCGTCGGCGAATACGCCATGCTGCTGCCGCTGCGCGTCCTCGCCCGCATCTACGGCTTCTCCGACGCCCAGGGCCCCGGCCTCGTCACCGCCATGAACGACATGATCAACGGTCGGGAGGGCGCCCTCGACGGACAACGCCACCTCGGCGAGTCCATGTACGCGCTCCTCGCCGCCAAGTCCGCCGAGCCGGGCCACGACGTCGCCTCGCGGATGCTCGCCAACACGTCCGGGTTCACCGTCGACGAGATCGCCCAGGACCTGATGGTCATGATGGCCGCCGGGCACCAGCCCACCGCCGACTGGATCGGCAACTCGCTGCGCCTGATGCTCACCGACGACCGCTTCACCGCCTCGCTCGCGGGCGGCCGGCACAGCGTCGGCGAGGCCATGAACGAGGTGCTCTGGGAGGACACCCCCACCCAGAACGTCGCCGGCCGCTGGACCACCCGCGACACCACGCTCGGCGGCCGGCGCATCGGCCGCGGCGACCTCGTCCTGCTGGGCCTGGCCGCCGCCAACGGCGACCCGCACGTACGCGCCGACGCGGGCGCCCTCACCGGCGGCAACAACGCCTTCTTCTCCTTCGGCCACGGCGAACACCGCTGCCCCTTCCCCGCCCAGGAGGTCGCCGAGGTCATCGCACGGACCGGCATCGAGGTCCTCCTCGACCGGCTCCCCGACGTGGACCTCGCCGTCCCCGCCGCGGACCTCTCGCGGCGCCCCTCTCCCTGGCTGCGCGGGCTCAGCGAACTCCCCGTGACCTACACCCCGACCCCCGCCCTTGGAGCCCCGCGATGACCTGCCCGATCGACCACGGTGCCCCCGCCCCGATCACCCTCGACCCCTTCGTCACCGACCTCGACGCCGAGGGCGCCGCCCTGCGCGCCGCCGGCCCGCTGGTCCGCGTCGTCCTGCCGGGCGGCGTCGGCGTCTACTCCGTCACCCACCACGCCGAGGCCAAAAAGCTCCTCACCGACCCCCGCGTCGTCAAGGACATCGACGTCTGGGGCGCCTGGCAGCGCGGCGAGATCCCCCTCGACTGGCCGCTGATCGGCCTCGCCAACCCCGGCCGCTCCATGCTCACCGTCGACGGCGACGAACACCGCCGGCTGCGCACCCTCGTGGCGCAGGCCCTCACCGTCCGCCGGGTCGAGAAGCTCCGCGCCGGCATCGAGGACCTCACCACCGAGATGCTCGACAAGCTCGCCGGCGTCCCCGCCGGGGAGACCGTCGACCTGAAGGCCGGCTTCGCCTACCCGCTGCCGATGAACGTCATCAGCGCCCTCATGGGCGTGGACGCCGCCGAACACCCCCGGCTGAAGGCCCTCTTCGAGAAGTTCTTCTCCACCCAGACCCGGCCCGAGGAAGTCCCGGCCATGATGGCGGACCTCGGCGCGCTCTTCTCCCGGATCGTGGAGTCCAAGCGGCTCGCCCCCGGCGACGACCTCACCAGCGCGCTGATCGCCGCCTCCGAGGACGGCGACCACCTCAGCACCGAGGAGATCACCAACACCCTCCAGCTGATGGTCGCCGCCGGCCACGAGACCACCATCAGCCTCATCGTCAACGCCGTCGTCGCCCTGGAGACCCACCCCGAGCAGCGCGCCCTCGTCCTCGCCGGCGAGGTCCCCTGGGAGAACGTCATCGAGGAGACCCTGCGCTGGGCCACCCCCACCTCGCACGTCCTGATCCGCTTCGCCACCGAGGACATCGAGGTCGGCGACCGCGTCCTGCCCCGCGGCGAGGGCCTGATCGTCTCCTTCGGCGCGCTGGGCCGCGACGAGGCCCAGCACGGCGAGACGGCGGGCGACTTCGACGTCACCCGCACGCCGAACCGCCACATCTCCTTCGGCCACGGCCCCCACGTCTGCCCCGGCGCGGCCCTGTCGCGCCTGGAGGCCCTGGTGGCCCTCCCCGCGCTCTACACCCGCTTCCCCGACCTGAGCCTGGCCGTGCCCCGCGAGGAGCTCCGCAACAAGCCGATCCTCACCCAGAACGACCTGTTCGACCTGCCGGTGCGGCTGACCGCGACCGCCTGACCGCGAGCGCACGAACGCGTACGGGAGCCCGTACGGCCGGCTGTCACGGCCGCAGGGGCTCCCGTAGGGGGCGTCACACCGGTACGGCCACGAACGTCCGGCCCGATTCGTTCTCCACGACGACGGCCTGGACGTTCGCGGGGTCCACGGCCGCCGAGCCGTCCAGGGCCGCGCCCTTGCCCTCGCCGTGCTCCGCCGTGCCCACGACCCAGCCGCCGGCGGTGGTCCGCGTGCCGTCCTTGCCGATCACCACCAACCGGCAGCGCTCGCCGGCCGGCACCCCGGTCACCGCCGCGTGGACCCGCACCCACTTCGGGGCCGGCGTCACCTGTACGGTCATCCGCGCGCCCGTGCCCGCGTCCGTCGCGGACGCCACCCGGGTCCCCGCCGGCGGCGGGGAAGCGGGCGCCGACAGGCTCGGGGACGGCGCCGGATCCAGGGCCACCGGCCCCGCCCCGTCCGCGCCGATCCGCGCGCCCGCCCAGAACACCAGGGCCATCGAGGCCGCCGCGGCCACACCCACCAGGGCCGTACGCCGCCGGGCGGCCGCCGCCCGTTCGCTCCGCACCTGTCGCAGGGTCCGCTGGAGCAGCAGGTCACCGCCCTGCGGAGGCCCGTCGAGGAAGGCCTCCTCGGGCACCTCGCCCAGTACGCTCTCCATCTCCCGCAACGCGGCCACCTCCTCACGGCACCGCACACAGTCGCCGACGTGCTCCTCGACACGCCGTACGTCCTCCTCGTCCAGGACGCCGAGCACGTACGGGCCGAGCAGTTCCTCCTCGTGCCGCTGCCGGTTCACGCCACCACCTCCCGCAGTCCGCCGGGCTGCTGGGGCGGCCGGCCTGATCGTCTGTCGCCGGCGGAACCCCCGCCGCCGTCCGTGAACACCTCGCGCAGTGCCTTCAGCGCGTAGTGCGAGCGCGACTTCACCGTGCCCGCCGGGATCCCGAGCCGGTCGGCGGTCTCGGCGACACTGCGCCGGCGGTAGTACAACTCCGTCAACACGTCACGATGTTCCGGCGAGAGCCGGTCGAGGGCGCCCAACACCGTCATCGTGTCGACCACCGCGTCCGCGTGGTCGCCCTCCACCGGCGGAGCGGCCGCCGAACCGAACACCTCCGGGGGCCGGGCCGCCTTCGCCCGGTAACGGTCCGTGATGATGTTGCGGGCCACGGTGAGCAGCCAACCGCGCACCGAGCCCTTCCCGTTGACCAGGACCTCCGTGTGCCGCCAGGCCCGGATCAGCGTCTCCTGGACGACGTCCTCGGCGGTGGCGCGGTCACCGGTGAGCCGGGTGGCGTACGCGAGCAGGGCGTTGCCGTGTTCCTCGTAGACCGTCCTGATCAGCGCCTCGTCCGTCCCGCCCCGCCGTGCGCGGGGCCACAGTGGTCCGGCCATCTCACCCTCTCCGTCCGCCTCGTGTCGCGTGGTGCGGTCGGAACACGCCCCGGACACCCCAGCGGTTCATGTGATCCGCGTCACTCACGTCCGGCAGGTGCGGCCCTGGTTGAGGCAGCCCACGAGCGCGCGCATCGCCTCGTCCGTCATCACGTTCACGAACATCGCGTGGTCGGTCCTGGGGCTGTGCCGCTGCTCGGGGAAGGAGTCGAGGGCGATCGGCACGCCGGGCGCGACGGCGTAGGAGAGGGTGAGGCGCAGTTCGGGCACGGGGAAGGTGCCCCGCGGGCACACACCGCGCGCGTCGGGGAAGCGCAGGTGGGAGCGGTGGCCGGCGGACTCGTTGTCCAGGCCGTTCCAGCAGCTCGGGAAGACGAGCGTACGGGTCACCAGGTCGCCGGCAGGACAGCGCGGGTACCCCGTCGTCGACCGGTCCGGCAGGCCCGAACAGCCCCAGCGGGCCCGTACGTCGGCGTCCGTGCCCGCCGTGTGGGCGACGGCGTCGCCGGTCATCGCGCGCAGGAAGCGGGGCATCGGCACCACCTTGCCGACCGGGTTGCCCCGGAACTCCACGCCCACCGCCGCCTCCGGCAGGATTTCGCCGGCGTTGCCGTGCCCGGCGGAGGTCTCGTGGGGGCGGGTGCCGGGGCGGTCGGGGCGGCGCAGCACCGGCCAGTAGTAGGTGGAACGGTCACCGCCGGCGCAGCTGGTCGCGGCGGCGGCCAGGGAGGCGTCGCCGGACAGGGCGTCGGTGGACAGGTTCCCGACGTACGCGTGCGTGTGGTGGGCGCCGGCCCGCAGACCGGGGGAGACGACGAGGTTGTCCTCGTTCCAGTGCCCTTCCTCGTTGCGCCCGCAGTCCACCGTCACGGTGCCGCTCGACGCGTCGGGCCCGGTCGGGAGCGCGGCGCCGGGGTCCGGCGGCACCCGGCCCATGTCGACGAAGTCGCCCGCCACGGAGCCGTGGCCGGATCCGGGGGCGCGGGCGGCCCCCCATGCGGCGGCCGCCAGCCCGGTGCCCAGCACCAGGCACACGAGCAGCGCCAACAGTCGGTGTTCGTTCCCCATGACGGTCACGTTTGCCGCTGTTCGCCACCGGAGTCAACCGGGCGTCCCCACGAGCCGGGGACCCGCCCGTCGTAGGTGTCGCGCGCGGACGCGGCGCCCGCGCCAAGTGCTCGACCGGCCCGCCGTATTGGCGCGGACGGTGCTTGTACGGGCGCCTCGCGGGCAGCACAGTGGTGCCCATGACACCGGAGGATCTGCTGCGTGACTTCGCCCGCACCCGGGCCGCCCTCGACGGGAGCGAGGTCACCTTCCGGTGGTCCGGATCCGTGCACTCCTGGGCGCCCGGCGAGCCCTACCGGAAGGTGTTCGGCTTCGAGGGGATCAACGTCGCCCGGCTGGAGCCGGAGGAGGGCGGCTACCGGATGCTGTCGCGGGAGGCGGCGTTCTACCTCGACCCCACCACCGGGGAAATCCTGGAGAAGTGGCAGGACAAGCCCGTCGTGCACGTCTGGAACGACCCCGCCAACCAGAGGTGGCGGCCCTTCCCGATCCCGCGCACCGACCTCGGCGACCAGGTCTGCTTCAGCCTGGAGATCCCCCTCGCCTACCCTTCCCCGCTGCCCGTCGACCGCTACCCCCTGGAATCCGCGGGCGACACCTACCAGGCGCTGGAACTGTTCCAGTTCTTCGCGCCCGCCGCCGCCCTCGCCGGCGACGCGGCCGGTGTCCCCGCCACCATGTCGTGGACGCGGATGTCCCCCTGGCTGCCCTGGATGGAACAGGGACAGCGCCCCGGCGGTCTCACCTTCCACTGCCGCGGCGCGAAGCTCTCCTCCTACGCCGAGGTCCCCGAGCGGACCCGCGCCCACATCGCCGAGAACCATCCGGAGTTCGCGCACGCGCCCCGCGAGTGGAGCGAGCCCAACGAGTCCAGCTGGACCTACTTCCGCAAGCTGAACCCCAGGTAACCGCGCGGGCGTCCCCCGCCGGCCCCGCACCCTTGTCGCGCCCCCAGGGGCGGGACAAGGGTTTTCCCCGTATCGGGTTCACCGCCGCGTTGCCTACTGTCTGCCCACCGGCGGTCTTCCGCACCCCGAACTGCCACCGCGCCAACCCCACATGGCGTGAAGCAGCACGCGGTCGCGCGGATCGCCGGTGCATGCCGTCGCCCTGCCCCGCCGTCGCGGCCGGACGACGTGGCGCGCAGCGGTGCCGGAGCGGGTCCGACCACCCCGCCCCCGGCCCGTCGCCGCCGGTACACCTCCCACACCGCACCGACACCGGCCGCTCCGGCCTGCCCGGAAACGGCCTTTGAAGGGGAACACCGTGCACGCACCCAGACGTCGGCTCATATCCGTCGTGGCCATGTCCGTCACCCTCCTCGCCGGCTCCGCCACCGCCTCCGTGGCCGTCACCGCCGCGAGCGACCCGGCCACCACCCTCCCGGCCGCCGCGGCCCCCGCCGCCACGACCCCGGCGCCGGTCGAGAACCTCATCGTCGGATACAAGTCCTCCGCCTCGGAGGCCACGTCCAACACCGCGGCCGCCGAAGACGCCGCCGCCAAGGGCAAGAAGGCCGGCAAGCAGACGACGTTCGACCGTCGTCTCGGCACCGGCGCCGCCCTCGTCAACCTCGGCGGGGCCACCGCCCCCTCCGACGCCGCCGATGTCATCGCGCAGTTCCGCGCCGACCCGGACGTCGCCTACGTGGAGGCGGACTCCCGCGCCTACGCGCTGGCCACCCCCAACGACACCGAGTACGCCAAGCAGTGGGACCTCTTCGAGCCCACCGCCGGCATGAACGTGCCCGCCGCCTGGGACAAGACCACCGGCTCCGGCGTCACCGTCGCCGTGATCGACACCGGCTACGTGGCCCACTCCGACCTCGCCCCCAACGTGGTCGCCGGCTACGACTTCATCTCCAGCTCCACCGCCGCCCGCGACGGCAACGGCCGCGACAACAACGCCGCGGACGAGGGCGACTGGAACGCCACCGACGGCGAGTGCGGCGTCGGCTCCAAGGCGAGCGGCTCCTCCTGGCACGGCACCCACGTCGCGGGCACCATCGCCGCGGCCACGAACAACGCCAAGGGCGTCGCGGGCATCGCGTACAACGCGAAGATCCAGCCCGTCCGCGTCCTCGGCAAGTGCGGCGGCGCCACCTCGGACATCGTCGACGCCATCACCTGGGCCTCGGGCGGCACCGTCGCCGGCGTCCCGGCGAACCCCACCCCCGCCAAGGTCATCAACATGAGCCTCGGCGGCTCGGGCACCTGCGGCACCAGCTACCAGAACGCCATCAACGCGGCCGTCTCCCGTGGCACCACCGTCGTGGTCGCCGCCGGCAACAGCAACGCGGACGCGGCCGGCTTCTCGCCCGCCAGCTGCAACAACGTCATCAACGTCGCCGCCAGCAGCCGCTCCGGCGACCGCTCCTTCTACTCCAACTACGGCGCGATCATCGACGTCGCCGCCCCGGGCGGTGAGACCCGCCGCGGCACCGACACGCCCGGCACCGTCACCACCCCCGAGAACGGCATCCTCTCCACGCTGAACGCGGGCACCACCACCCCCGGCGCCGAGAACTACAAGCCCTACCAGGGCACCAGCATGGCCGCCCCGCACGTCGCGGGCCTCGCCGCCCTCCTCGTCGCCGCCAAGCCCTCGCTGACCCCGGCGCAGATCGAGTCGGCCATCAAGACCAACGCCCGCCCCCTGGCCGGCACCTGCACCGGCGGCTGCGGCACCGGCCTCGCCGACGCGGCCGCCACCGTCAACGCCGTGACCTCGACGCCGACCACCCCGTCCTTCCAGAACACCGCGGACTTCGCGATCGGTGACAACACCACCGTCGAGAGCCCCATCACCGTCACCGGTGTCACCGGCAACGCCCCGGCCACCCTCAAGGTCGGCGTGAACATCGCCCACACCTACATCGGTGACCTGAAGGTCGACCTGGTCGCCCCCGACGGCTCCGTCTACACCGTGCACAACCGTGCCGGCGGCAGCACCGACAACATCAACACCACCTACACCGTCAACGCCTCCTCCGAGGTCGCCAACGGCACCTGGAAGCTCCGCGTGAACGACAACGCCGGCGGCGACACCGGCAAGATCGACTCCTGGAGCCTCGGCTTCTGACCGGTCCCGATCCGGCCCCCGACCGCAGTCCCCCACCTCCGGTCTGACGGGTCGATAGTACGGACCAAACCCGCCTCGGACCTGCCGGTACCTCCCGTACCGGCAGGTCCGTCGCGTTCTCCGGGGCCATTTCTGTCGTGCGACTGAATTCTGCGTCACAATCCGGGTCCGTCCGGCGGCCGACCTCGTATTGTCGCGTCTCACAGGAATGGCACAGAGCTGGAGAGCGAAAGGCTGGTGGCTGTGCGTGGCGGCGACGGGGCACGCTGACACCAAGGTCGGGCACGGGGAACTCATCGACGCGGTCGACCGGGCGCTGACCGCGCACGGCCGCGCCATCCTCACCGGACCCGCCGGCGCGGGCAAGACCGAGGTCGCGCGGGCCGTCGCGGCCGCCGCCCACCGCCGGCGCGAAACCGTCCTGCGTCTCGCCCCCGAAGCCGCCGACCGCTCGATACCCGAGGCCTCGGCCGCAGCCCTCCTCGCCTCCGTCCCCGCCACCGCCCTCGACCGGCTCGCCGGCCCCCAGCGCACCGCCATCGCCCAACTCCGCCGCGAAGCGGACGCCCCGGGCGCCGACCGCGACCACGTCGCCCTGCGCCTGGCCGTCGGCGAGGTCCTGCGCACCCTCGCCGAACCGGGCCCCGTCCTGCTCGTCCTCGACAACGCCCAGTGGCTCGACGCCGAGAGCACCGACCTGCTGCGGTTCGCCCTGCGCCTGACCCCGCCCCGCGTACGGGTCCTCGCCGCCGAATGCGTCCAGGGCGGCGCCCCCGTCGCCGAACCCCTCTGCGGCGCCGGCACCCCCACCATCCGCGTCCCCGCCCTCGGCGCCGACGAGGTCGCCGAGCTCCTGCTGCGACACGGCCTGCCCGCCCGCCTCGCCGGCCGCATCCACCAGGCCAGCGGCGGCAACCCCAGACTCGCCCTCGCGCTCGGACACTCCCTCGCCGAAGCCGGCGCCGCCGCCACCGGACCCGGCGGCGGCGCCCACCACGCCGACCCCTGCCCGTCACCGGCCGGGCCCGCGACGTCGCCCGGCGCCTGCTCGCCGAAGCCCCCGAACCGGCCCGCCGCACCCTGCTCCTCGCGGCCCTCGCCGCCCGACCCACCACCCCTGCTGCGCCGCGCCGGCCGCCCGACGCCGAAGCGGAACTCGCGCAGGCCGAACGGGCCGGGCTGGTCACCGGGGAGGACGGCGCCGTCACCTTCACCGCCGGCGCCCTGCCGACCGCCCTGGCCGCCGACGCCGGCTGGGCCGAACGCGCCGCCGGACACGCCGCGCTCGCCGCCGCCGTCGACGACCCCGTCCAGGCGGTACGCCACCGCGCGCTGGCCGTCGACACCGCCGACGAGGCACTCGCCGCCGAGATCACCGACGCGGCCGCCGCCTGCCGCCGCCGCGGCGGCGCGACCTCGCCGCCGAACTCGGACTCCTGGCCGCCGAACGCACCCCTGGGCCCGGCCCAGCGAGGAACTCGCCCGGCTCGTCGCCGCCGCCGAGGACGCCGGCTGGGCCGCCGCGCCGACCTCGCCCGCCGCGCCACCCGCGCCGTACTCGCCCGCGACGCCACCCCCGCCCAGCGCGTACGGGCCCGCCTCGCCGTCATCGACGCCGCCGGTCAAGCCCTGGCCCACCTCGACGAGACCATCGCCTGCGCCGTCGCCGACGCCGAGGGCGACGCCTCCCTACGGGCCGCCGTCCAACTGCGCATCGCCTGGAAGCACAACCTCAGCGACGGCGACCCCGTCCGCTCCCGCGACGCCGCCGCCCGAGCCGGCGCCCTCGCCCAGGCCGGCGGGGACCAGGTCGCCGAGGCCATGGCACTGACCGTGGCGGCCCGCATGGGCCGCATCCTCGGAGACCCCGACGCCGAGGACATCCTCGCCCGCGCCCTCGCCCTGCCCACCCCCGAAGTCCCCCTCGGCATGCGCAACGCGCCCCAGTACCTCGCCGTCCGCCACGCCCTCTTCGACGACCGCCTCGACGACGCGCGCCGGCAACTGCTCGCCCTGCTGCCCGCCGTCCAACGGACCGGCTCCGCCGAGGACGTCTTCGAGGTCCTGCGCAGCCTCACCGAGGTCGAACTGCGCCGCGGGCACTGCACGCTCGGCGCCGCCCACGCCCGCCGGGCCCTGGAACTCACCATCGAGGCGGGCCTCTCACCCGGTCCGGCCTGGTACGTGGCCGCGACCGCCGAGGCCGCCGCCGGCAGCTTCGCCCGCGCCGCCGGCTACGCGCGCCGGGGCATCCGCGCCTCCGAGGAGGAACACGACCAGGTGTTCCTCTCCCGCGGCCTGTACGCCCTCGGCACCGTCGAACTCGCCACCGGCGACGCCGCGAAGGCCGTCGCCACGTTGCGCCGGGTCGCCGCTTTGGAGGAGGCGCAGCAGGTGGTGGACCCGTCGATCCTGCGCTGGCACGGCGAACTCGCCGAGGCGCTCATCGCGGCCGACGCCCCCGCCGAGGCCGTCCGCCTCCTCGACCGCGTCACCCCCGTCGCCCGGGGCCTCGACCGGACGGGGGTGCTCGCCGCCCTGGACCGGGCCCGGGGCCTGGCCCTGTCGGCGTGCGGGGAGTCGGAGGCGGCCGTCGCCCGACTGGAGGAGACCGTACGGCTCTTCGCGGACCTCGGGCTGCCGCTGGAGCAGGGCCGTACGCTCCTGGCCCTCGCCCGGGTGGAGCGCCGGCGACGGCGCCGGGCCCCCGCCCGCGAGGCGCTGCGCGGGGCGGCGGAGGTCTTCGAGCGGGCGGGGGCCGAGCCTGGCTCGCCCTCGCGCGGGACCGCGCCCCGAGACGGCGGCCCCGCACCGGGCAGCGGCCGGCCCCGGGGCGCTGACGGAGGCGGAGGCGCGGCTCGCGCGGCTGGTCGGGGCGGGCGCCAGCAACCAGGAGGCGGCCGCGAAGCTCTTCGTCAGCGTCAAGACGGTGGAGGCCAGGCTCACCCGGATCTACCAGAAGCTGGACGTCCGCTCCCGGGCCCAACTCGCCACGGCGCTGCGTGGTCACTGACAGCGTCACCGACAACGCGGTCACTGACCACCGATGACCGACCGTACGCCCCCGACTCGGGGCCGGGGGCGTCCCGGTGCCGGTCAGCAGGTGAGGTTGTTGCCCGGGGTGACGCCGAGCAGCTGCGTGAACGCCTGGTAGTTGTTCACCCGGCTCTGCACCTGCGCGGGGTTGCCGCCGTTGCACTCCAGGGATCCGTTGATGGAGCGGATCGTCTCGCCGAAGCCCGCGCCGTTGACCATGGCGGCGTGGGCGGTCATCGTGCCGGGGCCGTTCTGGGTGTTCCAGTACCAGAGCGCCGTCTTCATGGCGATGGCCGGGTCCCGCTCGACGAGGTGGGGATTGGCCAGGAGGTTGATGCCGAGGGCGTCGCCCGCCGCCTTGTAGTTGAAGTTCCAACTCAGCTGGATCGGCCCGCGACCGTAGTACGCGGCCTGCCCGGCGGGACAGCCGTAGGGCTGCGAGGCGTCGCAGTAGTGCGGGTAGTTGGCCGTGTTCTGCTCGACGATGTGGACGAGCCCGCCCGTCTCGTGCGAGACGTTCGCGAGGAAGGCCGCCGCCTCGCGCCGCTTGACGGTGTCGTCACCGGTGTTGGCGAAGCCGGGGTAGGCGGAGAGCGCGGCGACCAGGCCGTTGTAGGTGTAGAAGGGGTTCCGGTTCGGGAACATCCGGTTGAACTGGGCCTCGCTGACCACGAAGCCGGACGGGTTGCCGGGGTCGGTACCGCCGCCTTCGCCGCAGGCGCCCTGGTCGGACCAGACGCCCCACTGACCGGTGGTCCCGGGCGTCTCGCCCTGGGTCCACCACTTCGCCTGCCAGTTGTGGCCGTTGTGCGAGGCGTTCATGCCGCCCGTGTACACGGCGGAGGAGGTCCACGCGGAGGCGCAGGCGGGGGCCGCGTTCGCGGAGGAGGCGGGCAGTGCGACGGCCAAGCCGAGGGTCACGGCGGCGGTGGCCACGAGGGAGAGGGCACGGCGACGTAGCGTACGTATCACGTAACTGCTCCTGGAGTGGGGGGAGTTGTCGCGGGGAGACGTGGGGAGCGACGACTACCGCCCACTGAACCCAAAGTGGTCTGGACCTGTCAAGGACTAGACCAAAGTTTCGTGTGGCGCGCACCGAAAACGCCGGAGCGGCGTGCCGGACAGTGCCGGCACGCCGCTCCGCTTCCCGCCTCGATCAGCTGCCGGCCGAGAGGTTGCCCGACAGGACCGGGATGTTGTCCAGGATGTGCGAGAGGGAGTCGTCGCCCTTGGCCTGGGTGGAGTTCTCGGTGCACTGCTGGTTCTGCGGGTTGGCCAGGACGTTGATGTCCTGGACGCCGACGTTGACCAGGGCCAGGATGGACTGCGCGTTGACCTTCGCCGGCAGGCCGACGCAGAGCTTGTTGAGCGAACCCTGGACGGCGGAGAGCTGCGGGCTCATGGCGCCCCTGGTCTCCTGGTTGCCGTAGGCCTGGACGGAGTTGTTGCCGTTGACCGTGTTCACGCCGTTGTCGTTACCGATGGCCATCGCCGGGGAGGCCATGACGGCACCCGTACCGATGACGGATGCGGTGACGGCGGCGGTGGTCATGAGCTTCTTGAGCATGTTGATCCTTCTGTCGCATGGGCTGTCCCCGGCGGGACGTCCTGATCAACTGCCGTCGCGGCCAAGGGTTATCGCCCGTCACCCGTGCGGCCCAACGCCCTCACCGACCGCCTCCCTCGGCCGGTCGGCCGCTCGGTGGCTCAGCCGGTCTTGCGGCGGACCTTCTTGTTCTTGCCGCCACCCGGCGCGCTGCCCGTGCCCGTCACCTTCGCCCGGCTCTGGTGGGCCTCCTGGGCCCGGGTGTTCGCGGCGTTGCGGGCCAGGGCCTCACGGAACCTGCGCTTGGCCGCGTCGGCGGGGGATTCGTCCTTCGGGGTGTCGTCGTTCTCGGGCGTGGGGTCGGCCTGCGGGGTACCCGTATCGTCAGCCATCGGCGTGCCTCCTGGAGTGATCACTTCGCCCCAGTCTGTCAGTCGGATCCCCGGGGGGCCACGGGGTTCCCGCCCCGGGTTGTCCGGCGGGTCGGCGCGTCACCGGGCGGGCGGGGCGGGAACCCCGGCGCCGCCGCCCGCGCGGACCGCGTCGAGGGCGGCCCGGTGGAGCGCGTACGGGTCGCCGGACGCCACCGGACTGCCGGTCAGCGTGTACCACTCGTCCGCGTCGGTGTACTGGATCGCGAAGCGGACCGACCCGTCGGGGTGGGCCGTCGTACGCAGCGTCAACGGGCCCGTGATCACCCCGACCTCGTCGGTCATCGCCCCGCCGGGCCCCGCGAGGACCTCGTCCTGCCACTGTCGGGGCGCGCTCATGACGCGGCGCACGTGTCGAGCATCACGGTCAGCTTCGTCCGCTCCGCCTCGGTGACGGTCAGGCCGTACTGGGACTTCACCGTGGTCCAGGCGCGCCCGTACAGGCACCAGCTCGACCTGTCGGTCGGCTGCCACAGGTCGGGACTCTGGTCGCCCTTGGAACGGTTCGAGGACGCCGACACCGCCAGAAGCTGCGGCCGGGTCAGGTCGTTGGCGAAGGCCTTGCGCTTCGCCGCGTCCCATCCGGCGGCGCCCGAACGCCAGGCCTCGGCCAGCGGCACCATGTGGTCGATGTCCAACTTCGCCGCCTCGTCGATCTCCGCCCCGTCGTACAGGCTCTTCCAACGGCCCGACACGGCGCGGCACTCCGCGTCCCGACCGACCTCCGCGCCGTCGCGCTTGAGGACGACCTCACGGGTGTCGCACTTGTCGCCCTGCTCCGCCCAGTGCGTGAACTTGTCCCGACTGTAGCCGGCCATCGTGCCCGGCTTGGCGACCGGCAGCGCCGCCAACTGCGTCCGGGCCACCGCCACCGCGACCATGCCGGGCAACACGTCACCCGAGGGCGGGTTCCCGTTCGCCCCGGACGGGGCGGGAGACGAGGCGGTCGAGGGGGTCGTGCTCGCCGGAGGCTTGGCCTCCGGTTTCCCGTTCGCCTTGCCGTTCTCCGACGTGCCCGAGCCCGCGCACCCACCGACACCGAGCACCAGTGCCACGGCCACCACCGCGCCGCGCACCCCTGACTGACGACCCATGACCCCACCCCGAGGAGATTCGGACACCGTTCCGCTGAAGGTTACCCATATCCGGACATCCAACCGCGCACCGGGCCGATCAGGCCCAGGTCGCGGCGACCAACGACCGCTGCGCCGCCGTCAGGTGCGTGAACGCCTCCAGCCACCGGCGGGCGTAACCGTCGGCCGAGGCCTCGGTGAGCCGCCCGAAGCCGTCCCGGGAGCGCCGGTCCGCCTCCGCGACCAGCGCCGCCGCCAGTTCGGCCGCCGCCCCGAAGCCGGCCCGGCGCAGCGGCCCGTACGACGACAGCGGCTCCGGCCCCGGGCCGACTCCGCCACCGCCCGCCGCCCGCCCGCGACCCCGCCTCCAGCAGCCGCCGCACCGCCACAGCGGGAGTCGGCCAGCGGGTCGGGCCCGGCTCGGCGGGCAGGCCCGGCCGCGCGGGCGCCTCGCCCTCGAAGTGGCCGCCCTGGAGGCGGTCGTAGCCGAGGTCGGCCCGACCCAGCCACTCCTGCGGGAGCCGCAGCGTGTACGCCGCCCCGGGCACCGGCCCCACCGCCAGCGGGCTCAGCGTGCCGGCCCGGTCCAGGTCCGGGCGGCCCAGGACGCGCACCGCCAGCCCCGGACATCCGGCCAGGCGGCGCAGGTTCGCGGTGTGGGCCAGCTCCGGGTGCGGGTGCGCCGGGCGCAGCCGCAGCAGCGGCGCGTCGGGACGTACGGCGCCGTCCGGCGACAGCTCCCGGACCAGGAGGTCCGCGCCCGCCGCGCCGACGACCTCCACGTCGCAGCCCAGCAGACCCGGCTCGGCGCCGGGCTCGGTGGCCGCCTCGGCCAGTGCCGCCGACACGGCCTCGGCGGCCGGGCGGGCGAAGAGCGCCCGAACGGGCTCCTGCGCCCAGGACAGCCCCGGCGCGGGTGTGGCCCGCACGCCGCGCCCCGAACCGAGCCGGCCGTCGGCGGACACCGTCGCGCCGACGATACGCAGCCCCGCGCGCGAGAGCCCCGCATGGTCGAGCACGGCTCCGCCGAGGGTCACGGAGGCGTTCGCCGCCCCGCGGGCGCGGGCCAGGCCGCCCGGTCGGACGTCGGACACCGTGTAGGGGGAGCCGTCGGCGCCGAGCAGGTGGGTGACGACGCCCCCGTAGCCGGTGGCGGTCAACACCGGCTCCCGGCACAGGCCGTGCACCAGGAGGCTGCCCCCGGCCGCGTAGGCCCGGCGACCGCCCCCGGTGACCGCTCCGGAGGCCACCCACGCGGCGGTGGTGAGGAGTTCGCCGAACGCCGCCGTGAGGTCGGTGAGCCGCTGACCGGCGGCCCGCTCGCGGGCCGCGCGCAGGCCCCGTACGACCCGCAGGGCCGCCGCCTCCGCGCGCGGCAGTCCCGCCAGACGGGCGCTGTGCGCGGCCCGCAGCAGCTCCGCCTGGACCACCGCGCCCCGGCGCTCACCCCGGCGGCGAGCGCCTCGGCGGCGACCGCCCACAGGGCCGCGCCGGCCCGCACCTGATCCGGGGCGAGCACCGGAGCCTCCTGCGGCGGCGGTGGGGCGTCGGAGTGCGAGGAAGCACGGTCGACGACGGGCTCCGGCTCCGGCGTCGCCACCGCGCCCGCGTCCGCGAGCGGGGCCGCGCCCAGCACCGCCGCCCGGTGCAGACAGCGCGGCGCCAACAGGCAGGCGCAGTCGGCCTCCTCGGCCCGTGCGATCACCCCTGTCGGGCCGGGTCGCAGTGTGACGAGCGCGTCCTCACCGAAGCGGACGGTGACGCTCCCGTCGTCCCCGGCCACCGCACGCGCCTCGCACTGAGCGATCGCCGCGTCGAGCTTCTTGCGCAGCCGGGCGCTCAGGTTCTCCACGGCCTCGGCGAGCACCTCGGGGGCGACCGGAGGCAGCACCCCGGTACCCGCCCCGGACTCGGCGCTGATGCTGTTCAACGGGGCTCCCCACGGAGTCGGTCGCCCACCCAGCGGGCGAGGGCGAGAGGGCTGAGGGCGGCCACCGGCATGCCGGCCGCCACGAGCTGCCGCGCCACCGGCACCGAATAGCGGGGCGCGCCCGCGTCGTCGAGGGCGGCGCAGCCCAGCAGATGGGCGCCGGACGCGGCCAGGGCGCGTACCTCCCCGAGCAGGCCGCCGAGCGGGGCGCCCTCCTCGAAGTCGCTGACCACGACGACCAGCGTGCGGCTCGGCACGGTGATCAGGGTCCGGGCGTGCGCCAGGGCCCCCGCGATGTGCGTGCCGCCGCCGACACGGACCTCCAACAGCAGCGACAGCGGGTCGTCCACCCGGTCCGTCAGGTCCACCACCTGCGTGGAGAACGCCAGGAAGTGCGTGGACAGCGTCGGAACGCCGCCGAGCACCGCCGCCGTCAGCGCCGACCAGATCACGGACGCCTCCATCGAGCCGGACACGTCCACCACCAGGACCAGCCGCCAGTCCGCCTCCCGCGCGGCGCGGGTGTGGAACACCGGCCGTTCGGGGACGACCACCACCCGGCCGTCGTCCAGCCGCCGGGTGTGCGCCAGGTTGGCCCGCAGGGTACGGGCCAGGTCGAGCGGGCCGCCCGAACGGCGCGTCGGACGCGGCGTGGCCAGACCCGACAGGGTCGGGCGCAGCCGCGTCGCCAGCTCCTTGGCCAGCTCGTCCACCAGCCGCCGCACCAGGGGCCGCAGCCGGGCGAGTTGTTGCTCCGGCATCCCGCCGGCCAGCGAGAGCACCGAGCTCAGCAGTTCCACGGACGGGCGCACGGACGCGGGGTCGAGCTGCGCCAGCACATCGCCGCGGCCGGCCTCGGCCGCGTCGGCGAGCACCTCCTCGCGCACGTCGCCGCCGAAGAGGGACTCCAGTTCCGCCGACCACTCCCGGGCCGTCGGGAAGGAAGGCCCGTCGCCGCCGCCCCCGCCGGGGCTGCCGCCGCGGTCGAGGTCGCCGGAGCCCTCGCCGCGCCCGGCGCCGTACAGCTCGTCGAGGGCGCGGGCGTAGCGGCCGGCCTCGGGCGGGAGGCGGTCGCGCTGCCGCCGAGCAGCAGTCGCCACCGGTCGGCGGGCGCGAGCCGTCGATCGCCTCGGGGTTCGGGGCGGGGCGCGGGCGCCGGCCCGACGCGGGTCGGGCCGCGGGACGCTCCGCCGGAGCGGCCCCGAACCCGTCCCCGCCCGTGGCGGACGGAGGAGCGCCTTCAGGGCCGCCCGGCCGGCCGCGTCGGCGGCGGCCCACAGGGCCAGCAGCGCGGGCGGCGCGTCGAGCGACAGGTCGACGCGGTCGCCCAGCCGCTCGGTGACGGTCTCCAACAGCCGGTCGCGGGCGGCCGGCGACAGGACGTCGAAGGCGCCGCGCAGCGCGGGCAGCCGCTCCAGGAAGGCGTCGTCCGCCAGGTCGTCCACCCGGTCCAGCAGCGGCGTCAGGGCCGCCGGGAGGCCCGAGCAGGGGCCGGCCGCGCTGAGCACCCCGGCCAGGCGGCGGCCCAGGGCGCGCCGCCCGTCGGGGAGGTCGCGCCGTCGATCCAGGCGGCGGCGCGCGCACCCAGCCCGGCCGCCGGATCCAGATCCAGCAGGACCCGGACGGCGAGCGCCGCGCCCCGCATCAACGGACTGCCCCGGAGGCGAGTTCGGACAGGCAGGCGTCCATCCGCAGCCCCAGGCGCCGGGCCGCGGCCCGGTCGGCGAGGGCCACCAGGGCGCGCGCGTCGGCGGGGTCGTCGCTGCCGGCCAGGCCGGGCAGGGACCGTACGGCGGCGTCGATCAGCTCGCCGGTGAGCGCGGCCGCGCGCTCCCGGGCCGAGGTGTCCGCGCCGGGCAGGTGGCCCCGGTGCAGCCCCTCCAACAGATCGGCCGCGTCGAGGAGTTCCGCGACGGTGGCGGTGTCCGGCAGGACGGCCGCCACCTCCTCCAGTCGTACGTCGACCAGTTCGGGCAGGTCGCACCGCGCCGCGGCGTCCAGCCCGGCCAGGATCTGCGCCGCCGTCGGGCCGCCTTCGGCCGCCTGGCGGCGCGCGTGGTCGCGCAGCGTCCCGGCGGCCGCCTGGGCGGCGGTGACGCCGCGGACCCCGGCCAGATCGAGGCGGGCCGGGACCGCGGGGGTCCAGGACAGGCGCCACTTGCTGCCGAGGGCGGTGCCGTCGCCGGTGGCGGCGACGGTGAGGGGCTCCCCGTAGGAGGCCCCGCACACCAGCAGGCGCCGCAGCAGCACCTCGCGCCGCCCGTCGAGCTCGGAGCGCAGCGGGTCGAGGCGGACCTCACGCGGAGCGGGGTTCTCCGGTGACGGCAGCCGCAGCGCGGCCAGCTCCGCCTCGACGGAGGGGCCGAGGCCGCTGCGCGGGGCGTGCGGGGCGGTCCGGCCCCGGCCCGCGCCGACCAGTACGGCCTCCAGTGCCCTGGCCAACGCGCGGCCCCGGCCCAGGAGTTCCCCCTGCCCGAGCACCGTCGAGACGGCTTCGAGCAGTTCGCCCCGGCCGGGCGCGGGCAGCCCGCGCAACGCCGCCAGGTCGCAGGCGAGGCGCAACGTCTCGGCGGCCTCGCCGGTGCCGGCGGTGTGCCCGGCGCGGCGCAGCTCCCGGCAGACGGCGGTGACGGCGACCGACGCCGCCTCCCGCAACCGCTCAGGGTCGCCACCCGCCTCGAAAACGGCCTGCTGCCACAACGGATCCCGAATCCCGGCCGGATAACCGGAGCGGGAGTCGAGCAGATCGTAGGAGTACGCCACGAAGGAGGTCACTCCAGGCTCGCCGGCCGCCCCGGCCGCGTCGGCCCCGTTGGTGGGGTCGGGGGCGTCGGTGGGGGCGGCTGCCGATTCCGGGGGCGTGCGGGGGCCCGGGACGGTGGCCGGGGCCAGGGCCGGGGCGTGGAAGGCGCCGATCACGGCCGCCACGCGGCGGCCGCCCGTCGACGCGGCGGCGATCACCTCCCGCATGTGGGCCTCCCGCGCCAGGTCGGTCGCCGAGACGGCGCCCGCGTCCGTACGCAGCGCCCAGCCGACGCCCAGCGCCGCCCGGCGCACGGCCTCGGCGGAGCAGCCGGGCGCCAGGACCTCCACGGCCCGGTCCCACAGGTCGTCGCCGTCGCGACCGGTACCGGACGCGGCGAGCCCCTCGGCGAACGCCCGCCGGCCCGCGCCGGCGCCCGCGCTCGCCTCGCCGGCGGCCCAACCCCGGTCCGCCAGCGGCAGGTCACAGCACAGGACCTCCACGCCCTTCTCCCGCGCCCAGCGGATCGCCGCCAGCTCGGGGGAGAAGTCCGCGAACGGGTAGAATGCCGGCCGGCCCTCCGCCGACAGGCCCGCCAGCGCCACCGGGGCCAGCGTCTGCGGGTCGGCCAGATGGACCAGCCACCGCTGGAAGTCGGTGGGCAGCTCCACGCACAGCACGTCCGGCTCCGCCGCGTCCAGCAGCGCCGGAACCATCGCCGCCAGCGCGGGACTGTGGTGGCGCACCCCCAGCAGGTACGGCGCGCGCGACGCGGCGAGCGCGTCCACCGCCCCCTGCGGATCGGTGCCGGTGGTGTCCGTCACCGCAGGCTCCCGCGCAGGTCCCACAGCCGCCGCCACATCGCCGAGCCGTCCTCGGCCCGCCGGCGCACCGGGCCGTCCCAGTACCCCAGCAGCCGCCCGTGGTCGGCCGGGTCGTCCTTGCGTACGACGCCCAACAGGTGCCCCGGCAACAGGTCCAGCACGTCCCCGCCCGGCAGGTACGCCGCCGACACCCCGAGGGAGGCCGCCACCTGCACGGCCTCGGCGGTGGACATGACCGTCCCCGGCCGCTCCACGTCCCAGCCCTCCGCGCTGCGCCCCGAGCGCAGGTCCCGGAAGACGGTGACGAGCGCGTCGAGCACCGCGTCGTCCACGCCGAAGCTCGCGCCGGCGCGCTGGACCGCCGCCACGGCCTGGCGTCGGATCAGCGAGGCCTCCGCGTCCGCGTCGGCGATCGGCGCGACCGTCTCGAAGTTGAAGCGCCGCTTGAGGGCGGCGGACATCTCCGAAACCCCCCGGTCGCGCAGGTTGGCGGTGGCGATGACCGTGAAGCCGGGGGCCGCCGCGACCAGCGCGTCCTCGGTGCCGGTCAGCTCCGGCACGCTGATCCGCCGGTCGGACAGGATCGACACCAGCGCGTCCTGCACCTCGGGCAGACAGCGGGTGATCTCCTCGACGCGCACCACCCGGCCCGTACGCATCGCCGCGAGCACGGGGGAGTCGACCAAGGCCTGGGAGGTGGGTCCCTGGGCGAGGAGCAGCGCGTAGTTCCAGCCGTAGCGGAACGCGTCCTCGGTGGTGCCGGCCGTGCCCTGCACGGTCAGCGCGCTGGTGCCGCACACGGCGGCGGACAGCAGTTCGGACAGCATCGACTTGGCGGTGCCGGGCTCGCCGGTGAGCAGCAGGCCGCGCTCACCGGCGAGGGTGACCACGCACCGCTCCACCAGGGCGCGTTCGCCGACGAACTTCGGGGCGATCACCAGCTTCGACGGGATGCCGGCGCGACGCTTGGGCAGGGCCAGTTCCTCGCCCTCGCTGCCGCACACGAAGGTGACGACGGCGCGCGGCGTGAGCGCCCAGCCGGGCGGCCGGGGGCCGGTGTCCTGGGCGGCGAGGAAGGCGAGTTCGCCGGCGTACCGCTCCTCGGCGGGCATGACCTGCCGGGCGGGGGCGGGCTGTTCGGTGACGGTTGTCATCTGATCCTCTGGGTCGGTAGTGGGTGGGGCGGGGTGTCGTTCGTACGGGCCGTCAGCCGCGTCGGCGGGTTGACGCGCGCTTGACCTTCAGCTCCTCGAAGCGCGGCGCGTCACCCTCGCGGACGCGCTCCCACGCCCGGCGGTAGAGGTCCGCGGCGGGCAGGGTGGGCACCAGGGCGCCCAGCACCGGCGCTCCGCCCGGGGCCATCGCGTACATCGGCAGCTTCCACGTCTCCACGGGCAGCGCCGGCGCCTGCGGCTCGGCCCACGCGCCGGGCAGGAACAGCGAGCGTCCGGCCCTCGGACGCGTCGCCTCCACCACCAGGTCGCTCGCGGCGAGTTCGGCGCGGGCCGCCTTCAGCCGGGCCGGCTTCCAGCCGGTCCAGCGCGCCGTGTTCCGGTCGGTGGGATCGGGCATGGCCAGCAGCGCCAGGTACAGGGCGGCGGCGTCCGCGCCCAGCCCGTACGCGGCGGACACCTCGGCCACCAGCTCCGGCACCGAGCGGCTCGGGTCCTGCGGCCACCAGGTGCCGTCCTTGTCGGTCCCGCCCGCCGCCGGCACGCCCGGGTCGGCCAGCAGCGCCGCGAACGCCGGGTCGTGCGCGAGGCGCAGCGCCGTCTCGGGCCCGGTCGGCCCCTGGTCCGTGCCGCGCAGCAACGGCAGGTACGGGTCGGAGCCGGTCGAGTCCAGCAGCGCGGGCAGCACCGCGGCGGTGGCGTACCCGTTGCGGGTGTTGAGCACCACCGCGCCGAAGCGCTCGTAGCCCTCGCCCCTCTCGGTCGGGGTGCCGGCCGCCTTGCCGAAGCCGACGACGTCGACGTAGTGCCCGACGCCGAGCAGCAGCCCGGGGAAGGCCAGGCGTCGGCGCACCGCCGTGAGCGCGGGCGGCAGGCAGGCCCGCAGCGGGTCGCCGGCCGGCAGCCGGTGCGCGAGCCACGCCGTGAGGGCCACGGCGCTGGTCAACGTCTGCGTGTCGAAGGACCGTCCGCTACCGGCCGGGGCCTGGTGCCCCGCCGGCGTCCCGTCGAGCGGGTGATCGACGTCCCGGGACAGGGTGGGGGAGAGGTCGGGGCCGAGCAGCGCGGGCAGCGCGCGGTGCGGCGGCCACGGTACGCGGACCTCCTTCGCGGCGTCGGCGAGCAACACCTCGGGCACCGGCGTACGCCGTCCCACGCGCTCGTTCCACACCAGCGCGGCGGCGGCCACGTCCGGGCCGTCCGTCCACAGCCGGGCCGGTTCGGCGGGCAGCAGCGCCGCCACCAGCTCCCGGCACACCTCCACGGGCAGTTCCCGCAGTTCGTCGCGGGCGTGCCCGGCGGCCGTGGCCTTGAGCCCGAGCGCCTCCCGCAGCTCGGCGGCCGGGAAGCCGCGGTCGTACGTGTACAGGTGCGGCAGACCCGCGAGGACCAGCCGCGCCACGGCGGCGGAGACCCCGGTCAGCCGGGTGAACTCCTCGGCGGCGCCCGGGAACCAGGGCGCCGTGCCCCGCTCGCCGGCCTCCTTCAGGAACGCGCCCAGCCAGCCGGCGCCGCGCTCCGGATCGCCCGGCACCCCCGCCCGCCCCGGCAGGACACGACCGGTGTAGGGCGCGGGCACCTCGAAGCGGCCGCTCGGGTCGTGCAGCAGGGCGTTGAAGTCCCGCCCGCCGGGCGGGCCCTCGAAGAAGTCGGTCACCCCGAGCACGGCGCCGCCGCCGAGGGGCAGCGCGGTGCGGTGCCTGCCGCCGTGGCCGCGTTCGCGCCCGTCGACGCCCCGCAGGACGTCCTCCTCCACGCGCAGGCGCAGCCGGCGCCAACGCCCGGACGCGGCCTCGGTCGAGGCGAGACCGAGGGCGTCGACCTCCGCGAGCATCCGGCACAGCGCCGCCCGCTGCTCCTCGGTGACGCCGGTGACCACGGCCCGGTAGGCGACGGCGGCGGGCCGGCTCAGGAACACCTCCGTCCAGGGGAAGTTGCCGTATGCGGTGTGGGGGACGTCGATGTGCAGCCGTCCGGGGACGGCCTCGGCGGCGGTGTCGGCGACGGCCGCCGCGAGGGCCCGCACGTACTGGAAGGCGGCATCGGCCTCGGAGCCGTAGCCGTAGGGGCGGTCGCCGATCAGACCGCTCAAGCCGGCGTCGAGGACCCGGTCCGTCGGCCCGCGCTCGGGCCGGGGCTTCGGTGCGGCCACCGGCTTCGGCCGGAGCGCCGCCGCCACCCGGGCCAGCGACTTGCGCTGGTGCAGGGTGGTGCGTACCCGGTCGACCACACCGCGCAGCAGGGCGCCCTCGCCGAGCTCGGGCAGGGCCGCCGCCACGGCGTCCGCCACCCGCTCGGCCTTCTCCTCCGCCGCGGCGGCCTTCAGCAGCGCGCCGGCCCGTACGGAGTCCATCGCGCGCAGCACCGCCGAACCCTGCGGGTCCCGCGCCCGCAGGCAGTACCAGTAGGCGAGAGGCGGCAGTTCGGCCCCCTCGGTGGAGTACCCCGCCGCGTTGCGGTCGACGGAGAGCCGACCGGTGACGACGCCCTCCGGGTCGTGCAGGGACAGCGTCCCCCGGTTCGAGGACACGGCGCGCAGCCGGTCGTCGCCGGGCAGGGTCAGGGCGAGACGGGGGACGTCGTACCCCTTGCCCACGGTGACGGAGCGCCCCGCCGGGTCGGAGCCGTGCCAACCCTGGTCGGGCACGCGTACGGTACGCCAGCCGAGGAGTCCGTCGACGGGGGCGCCCAGCACCGAGCCCTCGACGGTGGGCGTCGGGCGCAGCCAGTTCTCGCCGAAGGCTTCGGTCAGGGTGCTGCCCCGTGGACGGTCGCGCAGGGCGTCGGCGAGGAAGGCGGGCAGCGAAAGCCGCCCGACGGACCCGGTGGCGGGGTCGTACTCGGCCCAGCCGGACGGCTCGCCCTCGGCGCCCCGCTCCCACGTCCAGTAGGAGGTGCCGTCCGAGATGACCGGCCTCTCCGCCGGGATGCGGCTGTCGCCGCGGTGCAGGACGCCGTGGCCGGTGGTGCGGCCGCCGGTGGGCAGCGGCAGCGTCACGTGTCCGGCGCGCACGGACCAGTAGTTCGCGGACGACTCCAGGGTGAGGACGTCGTCGGGGGCGCTCAGCCAGTAGCCCTTGACCTCGCCCTGGTAGTCGGCCCAGAAGACGAGCAGGTCGTCGTCGGTGTAGTGGAAGCCCGGCCGGTGGTGGCCGCCCGACGGGATCCGCAGGTCGTGCGTCAGTACGGTGGAATCGGCCCCGATGACGCGGACCTGCGCGGAGTTGGCCACGATCACGTACGGCCAGGCGTCCATCACCGTCAGCCGGTGGTTGCTGCGGCGTGGTGACATGTGGGAGATCGCCTCCTCCCACGCGGGCCAGACCACCTCCTCGAACATGCCGCCGCGCAGGGTCTGGGCGAGGACCGCGTCCAGGTCGAGGGCGGCCGCCCGCGCGACCTCCTTCGGCGCGAGGGCCAGGGCCTCGTCGGGCAGCCCGGCCAACCGACTGATCGCGTGGGGCAGTTCGGGCAGGCCGGCGGCCGTCGCCTCGGCGGCCACCTCGCGGACCCAGTCGGCGACCAGCGCGGTGCTGCCCGGGGAGACGGCGAGGAGGCGGACCGTCTCGCGGCTCGGGTCGTACACGCCGTTGCCGCCGCGCAGGGTGCGGAAGAAGGCGGGCCGCAGCCGCTCGTCCGCGCACAGCGCGGCCAGGTCGCGGCGCTCGGGGTCCGTGCGCCACGGCTCCAGGTCCATGACTCCGCGCGTGAGGTCTTCGGTGACGGTGACGGGCAGCTCCAGGGAGAGCAGCAGGTCGAGGAGGCTGACATCGCGAAGGTCCAGCCTCAGCCCCTTCTCCCGACCCGGCAGGGCCAGTTCGGCCCGCAATCGATCGGCGCAGCGGGCGACGAGGGGACGCAGGTGAGCCAGAGCGGAGCCGCCCCGGCGCCAACCGGAGTAGCGGGCGGCGTGGAAGCGCTCCAGCCAGCCCGCCGTGCCGTCGGGGGAGCGTTCCTCGGCGGGCGCGTCGGCTTCGAACAGGCCCGCGGTGGCGCCGGACTCCTCCAGCACCTCCAGCCAGAACTCCGTCATCGTGCCCGCTCCGCCGCTGCCGTGCGGGATCATCCCCAGCAGGACGCCCCGTACGGACGGCACCCGCCGGGCCAGCGCGACGAGCGGCGCGCGGTGCGCGGTCCACCAGCCGGAGGCGGCCCGCGGGGTCGCGGGCAGCGGCAGCAGTTCGGCCAGGTAGTCCTGCTCGGCCTCGCCGGCGTCGAGCTTCGCCGCCCGCGCCAGCCGCCGCAGTTCGGTCGTGGCCTGCGCGGACGGCGCGAGACCGCCCGCGGTGCGGCGTACGCAGAGCCGCCGGAAGCGGTCGAAGGCCTCGGCGGGGGAGACCCGCCGGGAAAGTTCCTTGCCGTAGCCGGTGAGGACCTTCACGGGCAGGGCCCCGGCCAGGGCGAATTCCAGGAACACCGCGTCCAGCCGTTCCTCGTCCACGTCGAGGCCGAACCGGGTCTCGCTCGTCCGGGCCTTGCCGAACAGCTGCGCGGCGTAGGTGGTGTTCTCGACGCCGAGGAAGATGCGGGCGACCTGCTCGTGGAAGACCGGCAGGAAGTGCGGGAGCGACGCCGCGAGGCGTTCGGCCAGCTCGTTGCACGTGTCGAGCGCGGCCTTGGGCTTGGTCTTCGCCTGCCGGGCGATGCGGTCCAGCTCGGGGACGAGGGCGAGGGCCTGGTGACCGTCGTCGGGGTGGTGGACCAGCACCCACTCCGGGAACCCGAGGGCGGCCCGGCGGCCGAGGCCGACCACGGCCGGCTCCCCGTCCGCGACGAGCCCCAGGAACCCGACGGCGAGGTCCTCGGCGGCGCCCAGGTCGGCCGCGGCCAGGCGGACGACGACCCGCTCGTCCCCGAGCGCCGGGTGACGGTACGTCCGGGCGGTCAGCGGGACGGCGGAGGGGTCGGCGTCGGGGGTGTCGGCGGGCAGGACGGCGCCCGCCGCGAGGAGCGCGGCGGTGTCGAGGCCGCCGGTGTCCGGGTCGGTGGTGACCGGGTCGGTGGTGCCGTCGGTGTCGATCGTGCTGGTGCTCATGCGTTCTCGCCCTCCTCGATCTTGCGCCCGGCGTACAGCGCCGCGGCCATGCGCATGCCCTCGGACCAGGCCACCGGTCCGACCTCGCCGAGCCGTACCGTCCGGCCGTCGGCGTCGTGCCAGTTGAGTGCGCCGGTGCTCGTCGCCTCGTCCCAGTAGGGCTCGCCGATCCACACCGCCGCCTCGACCGCGCGGCCGGTGTCGCGGACCTTGCAGGTGGCGTAGCCGCCCGAGACCCGGTAGCCCAGGCCGGTGGCACGGGCGGCGAGGCTGTGCCGGGTGGGGAACTGTCCGCCGGCGTAGTCCGACACCTCGGTCGCGGCGGTCCGTACGTCGGCCGGCTTGACCCAGGTCGCCCGGTGGATCTGCTCGACCCGCTGGGTCAGCCCCAGTTCGGCCGCGAACTCCCGTACGTCGTCCAGGTCGGGCAGCAGCACCGGGTGGGGCAGGGTCACCGTGCGCGGGGAGAGCCGTACGGTCTCGCCGTCGAGGTCGACCACCTTCAGCTCGCCGGCGGCGGTGACGTCGCGCAGGAAGCCCACCTCGTCCGGGTCCTCGCCGACGATCGCCAGGTCGCGCAGCGCGCCCTGCCAGGCCGCGTCGGGCCAGACCCGGGCCAGGAGCGCCGTCGGAACCGGCAGGGAGGACACCATCCAGCCGTCCACCTGCGCCAGGCACGCCGCCTCGTGCCGGTCGAGCCACTCGGCGAGCCGGCGCAGCCGATCCACCTCGGGGTGGTCGCGCAACGCCCTGGGCAGCGCCTTCAATTGGCGCCCCCCGGGCCGCCGGGCGGTGACCCGGCCCTCGACGAGGGAGACCTCGTACCCCTCTTCCAACGCCAGCCAAGCCATCAGCCGTGCCCCTCCGACTCTGTCCGTCACCGTTCGCGGGCAGCCCAAAGCAACGCAAGGACGCTGCTGAGCTGCGGTATTCGGGGAGACTAGCGACCCCCACCGACAACGCGGACCACGGGGCTCCGCAAGGCCCCGCATCACCAACACCGGTGGAACGCGGCAAAAACGGCGCCGCCCCCGACCGGGTCGGTCGGGGGCGGCGCCGTGTGGTGCGTGGCGGGGCGGTACGGGCTTCAGCCGACCTCCGCCGGCTCCGGGGCCGGAGCCGGGGTGGAGGCGGGGGGCGCGGCGGAGGCCGGGGTCGGGGTGGACTTCTCGACCACGCGCGGGCCGTGCGCGCCGCGCAGGCCGAGGCCGCCGATCACGGCGACCAGCGCGAAGGCCGCCGCCCCGATCCAGAAGGTGAGGGTGAACGCGGACTCGGCGGGCAGCGCCGGCACGCCGGCCGGCAGGTGCTCGATGGTCTTCGACGCCAGGATGGTCGTCACGACGGCGCTGCCGATCGCGCTGCCGGTGGAGCGGGAGATCGAGTTGATGCCGTTGGCGATGCCGCTCTGGTGGTGCGGGACGCTGGACATGATCACGGCGGGCATGGCCGCGTAGCCGAAGCTGACGGCCGCGCCGACGACGATCCCGGCGCCGATCACGGACGCGGTGTGGGTGTGGTCCAGCGCCAACCAGGCGAAGCCGACGGTGCCCAGGGCGGCGGCGAGGCCGAGCGCGACGCGCGGGCCGCGGTGGCGCACCAACTGCCCGCCGACGGGGGAGGCGAGGAGCGAGACGATCGCGCCGGGCAGCAGGAACTGCACGGAGGCGCGCAGGATCGAGGCGTCGAAGCCGTAGCCGGTGAGCGCGTGCGGCATCTGGACGAGGTAGGAGACGCCCAGGAAGTTCGCGAACATCCCGAAGCCGACGAGGACGCCGGCCAGGTTGGCCATGAGGACCGGGCGGTGGACGAACATCTTCATGTCGACGAGCGGCTCGCGCACCTTGCGCTCGACCAGCACCCAGACCGCCGTCATGACGGCGGCGCCGGCGAAGCCGCCCAGCGTGCGGCCGGAGGACCAGCCCCACTCGTGGCCCTGCGAGATGGGCAGCAGGAGCAGCAACAGGGCGATGCCGAGGGTCAGCGCGCCGAGGAAGTCGGTGCGTCCGCCGGTCTTGTGGCGGGTGGCCGGGACCAGGAACACGACGGCGAGCAGCGCCAGGGCCGCGAAGCCGGTCGCCATCCAGAAGGCACCCCGGTAGTCGGCGTCCTCGCCCGAGGTCAGCAGGCCCGTGGCGACGAGCGCCAGGCCACTGCCGAACGCCAGGGTGCCGCTGACCAGCGCCATCGCGCCCGGCAGCTTCTGCGGACGCACCTCCTCGCGCAGGACGGACAGCGCCAGCGGGAAGATCGCGGTCGCGGCGCCCTGGAGGACCCGGCCCAGGATCAGCAGCGGCAGCGAGGTCGCGAGCGCGGCCACGACGGAGCCCGCCACCATCACACCGAGGACGGCCACCAGCGTGGGCTTCTTGCCGTGCTGGTCGCCGAAGCGACCGAGGAGCGGGGTGAAGACGGCGGCGGACAGCAGGGTGGCGGTGGTCACCCAGCTGACGTTGGCGGTGGAGGTGCCGAGGTCGGTGCGGATCAGGCCCAGGATCGGTACGGGCAGGGTCTGCATCATCGACACGACCATGGCGGCGAGGCTCAGGGCGAAGACGATGACCGTCTCGTTCCCGTTCCTCGCGTCGGAGGGGGCGGCTGCGGCGGAGCTCATGGCTGACAAGACCTTCTACGGGTGCTTCAGGACGCGGATGGTTGAGGTCCTCAAGTTCTTCGATCGAAGGTAGACGTCAATAGTTAAGGTGGTCAAGTAAACAATTGATAATGTCAAGCATCCTGGAGTACGCTCGGGTTTCATGAGCACCACCTCGACGCAAGCGCCGCACGGCCCCACCAAGCTCCGGCTCCTGGAGCTGCTCGCCGCGATCGGCACGGCCCAGTGGCGCGACTTCGCGGCCGCGGCCGCCCGGTACGGGCTGACGTCCACGCAGGCCAGGGTCCTCGCCCAGCTGGAGGGGCCCGTCCCGATGCGCGGCCTCGCCACCCTGCTCGTCTGTGACGCGTCGAACGTCACCGGGATCGTGGATCGACTGGAGGCGCGCGAGCTGGTGCGGCGCGAGCCCTCCGCGGTGGACCGTCGCGTCAAGAACGTGGTGGCGACCGACGCCGGGCGCGACATCATCCGCCGCGTACGCGAGGAGATGCAGGCCACGCACGGCGCGCTCGACGCCCTCGACGAGGCGGAGAGGGCCACGCTCTACGCCCTGCTGGAGCGGCTGCGCCCCTCGATGGAGCGCGACGACGCGTCCTGACGCGCCGGCGGGGCGCGTGGGGCCTCAGTCCTGCGGCGAGGCGGCGTCCAGCGCGGCCGTGAGGCGGCTCAGCCGTTCCTGGAGGTCGCGGATCTCGCCCAGCTCGAAGCCCGTCGCCGCCGCGATCCTGCGGGGGACCTCCACCGCCCGCTCCCGCAGCGCGGCGCCCTCGTCCGTGAGTACCGCGTGCACGGAGCGCTCGTCCTCGGTGCTGCGCTCGCGGCGGATCAGGCCCGCCGCCTCCAGGCGCTTGAGCAGGGGCGAGAGCGTGCCCGAGTCGAGCCGCAGGTGCTGTCCGAGCTGCTTGACGGGCAGAGTGCCGTGCTCCCAGAGCACCAGCATCACCAGGTACTGGGGGTAGGTCAGCCCCAGATCCCTCAGGACGACCCGGTAGAGCCCGCCGAAGGCGCGGCTCGCCGCGTTGAGCGCGAAGCAGATCTGCCCGTCGAGGCGGAGGAAGTCCTGATCGCGGAGGGTGTCGGCGGGCTGCTGGGTCATGTCGCCCAGTGTACCCCGAGCCCCCTTGTGAGCGATTTAGTTGTGCACAACTGAATTGTGTGCTCTAGTAGTGGTCGTGGGTCCGGCCGCACCGGCCGGGTGGCCCGCTCGCCCCTCCCCTCCCTTTGGAAGGACCTCCCATGGACGCGCTGTACACCGCTGTCGCCACCGCCAACGGCCGCGAGGGCCGCGCCGTCAGCTCCGACGGTCAGCTCGACCTCGCGCTCGCCATGCCCCCGGCGCTCGGCGGCAACGGCCAGGGCACCAACCCCGAGCAGCTCTTCGCCGCCGGCTACGCCGCGTGCTTCTCCAGCGCCCTGGGCCTCGTCGGCCGGCAGGAGAAGGTCGACACGAGCGAGGTGTCCGTCACCGCCGAGGTCTCCATCGGCCAGGAAGGCGGCGGGTTCGGCCTGGCCGTCACCCTGCGCGTCGAGCTCCCCGAGTCCCTGGCGGGCGACACCGGCGCGCTGCTGGTCAAGAAGGCCCACGAGGTCTGCCCCTACTCCAAGGCGACCCGCGGCAACATCCCCGTCGAGCTCGTCGTCGAGTAGGTCGAGTACGCCCCGAGTCCCCGGGCGGCGGCCCGTTCCCCCGCGCCGTCGCCGCCCGGACCCCCGCGTGGCCGCCCGGCCGCCGCGTGACGAGTCCGCCCTGACCCCGTCACGCGGCGCGCCGCGCGGCCACCGCCGCGCAGGCGACGGCGAGCGGCAACTCCGCCGCGAACGCCATGGCCAGCGCCGCGCCCTGACCGCCCGTACCGGCCGAGGTGGTGACGTCGAACCAGGCGTCCATCACCAACAGCGCGGCCGTCGCCGCCGCCACCGGCGAGGCGCGGGGATCACGCCTGCGCAGCAGCAACCCGGTCCCCGTGAGGCCGACGGCCAGCATCGCGTCCAGGCCGATCCACGCGGTGGCCCAGTGGGACACCTGCGTCGTCTGCGGCATCGTCCGCGCCAGCACGACCATCCACGGCAGCAACACCACCCCGGCGCCGGTGAACACGGTGGCGAGACGGGGGACGCGGTGGGCTCGCGACTGCGGGACGACGAGGGCCATGACGGGTTCTCCTTCCGGCCCGGCGGTCCGTCCTCCGGGCACCCCTCAACCCTCCTTCCGGGCCCGGCGAAGATCAGTAGCCCAGCGGTCCCAACCGGGGGTGGTGCCTGGTACACCCCCGACCGGGTACCAGCGTGATGGCATGCCCCTGACCAGCCCGTCTACCGTGGGGGCATGGCACAACCCGGCGCGCCCAGACGTACCTTCACCTGGATCGTGGCGCACACCCCCTGGTCCCCCTGGGCCCGACGCAACACGGCGTTCACGGCCGCCGCGATCCCGCCCGCCCTGCCGCTCGTGGCGGGCTTCCTCTGCCTGACCGCCACGCCCGGCCGCAGCGCCGTTCCGCTGCTGCTCGCGGTCGCGCTCTGCCCGCTGTTGACGGGCCTTCAGCGCAGCCGCTTCCGCGCGCTGCTCGACCTCGACATCCCGCCCGTCGTCCGTGCGCACCCGTGGGCCACGGCCGCCGGGGTCAAGGAACGGCTGCGCTCCGAGTCGACGTGGCGCCAGTACGGGTACCACCTCGCCGTCAGTCCCCTCGCCGCGCTCGCGGGCGCCGCACTGATCCTCGTCCTGGCCGGCGCCACCGCCTGCGCCACCGTGTACGCCTGGTCCTGGGCGCTGCCCCAGGACGGCGCCGTCGGCGACCCCGTCGCCTGGGCGAACCGGTCCGACCTGATGACCGTCCTCGGTGTCCTCGCGCTGCTCACCGCCCCCTGGGCGGCGGCGGCCCTGGCCCGGCTCGACGCCGGCGCGGCCGCCGCCCTCCTCGGCCCCAACCGGGCCCGCGAACTCCAGCGGCGCGTCGAGGACCTCGCGCAGAGCCGGGCAGGCGTCCTGGACGCCGCCGACATCGAACGGCGCCGCATCGAGCGGGACCTGCACGACGGGGCGCAGCAACGCCTCGTCTCCCTCGCCATGAACCTCGGTATCGCACGCGCCACCCTGCCCGACCTGCCGCCCCAGGCCAAGGCCGTCATCGACGAGGCCCACCGCGAGGCCAAGGAGGCCATCGAGGAACTGAACAACCTCGTACGCGGCCTGCACCCGGCCGTCCTGGAGGACCGGGGGCTCGACGCCGCGCTCTCCGGCATCGCCGCGCGCGCCCCACTGCCGGTGGAACTCGTCGTGGACCTGCCCGTCCGGCCCGGCCCCACCGTCGAGGCCGTCGCCTACTTCGTGGTCTCCGAGGCCCTGGCCAACGTCGCCAAACACGCCCGCGCCCGGCGGTGTTCGGTGCGTGTCGCCCGCGTTCCCGGTCCGCGGGGGGACCTGCTGCGCGTCGACGTCACCGACGACGGGATCGGCGGCGCCGACCCGGCGGGCGGCACCGGTCTGGTGGGCCTGCGCAAACGCGTGGGGTCCGTGGACGGAACGATAATGATCAACAGCCCCCTCGGGGGACCGACCGTCATCACCGTGGAGCTGCCGTGCGGGCCGTGATCGCCGAGGACTCCGTCCTGCTGCGCATAGGACTGGTCAAAGTCCTGGAGATGGCCGGCTTCGAGGTGGTCGCCGAGACCGGCGACGCCGAGGCGCTGCTCGCCGCCGTCGAGGACCACCGGCCCCACCTCGCGCTGGTGGACGTCCGGATGCCCCCCGGCTTCACCGACGAGGGCGTCCGCGCCGCGCTGATGATCCGCGGCCAGTACCCGGACACGGCGGTGCTCCTGCTGTCCCAGTACGTGGAGGAACGCTACGCCGCCGACCTGCTGTCGACGCGGGCCGGCGCCGGCATCGGCTACCTCCTGAAGCAACGCGTCGCCGACGTCGAGGAGTTCGTCGACGCCCTGCGCCGGGTCGCGGGCGGCGGCACGGCCCTCGACCCGCAGGTCGTCGCCCAGTTGCTGCTGCGCCGGGGCGGCGGCCTCGATCCGCTGGAACGGCTCACCCCGCGCGAACGCGAGGTCCTCGCCCTGATGGCGGAGGGCCGCTCCAACGCGGCCATCGCCGCCGAACTCGTGGTGAGCGAGAGCGCGGTCGCCAAGCACATCAACAACATCTTCGCCAAGCTGGACCTGCCCCCGGCCGCCGAGGCCCACCGCCGCGTCCTCGCGGTACTCCGCTTCCTGGACGGCACGCCGTGACCGGCGGAGCGGTCCGCCACCGGTTCGCCTGGAACTGCGCCGCGTCGCTGAGCGCCGTCCTCGTGATCGCAGCCGCCACCTGGCAGGTCCGGGCCTTCGGAGCCGTACGCGGCAGCGCCCTGTACGGGGACAGCGCCGGGCGGACGGTCACCGCCGTGGAGATCGACGGCGGCGCGGCGGAGGTCAGCGTCACGCCGCGCGGGGACGGCCTGGTCGGCTACCGGGCCCGCGTCGGCTGGACGGTGCGGGAACCCGTCATCGAGCAGACATGGCACGGCGACACCCTCCGCCTGACCCCGCGCTGCGCGGCCGTCGCCGGCGTGGCCACCGACCCGGGCTGCTCCGTACGCCTCACCGTGACCGTACCGGCGGGGATCGCGGTCAAGGTGTCGGGAGGCTCCGGCAAGGTGTCCGTCACGGGGCTGGACGGCGCCGTCGACGCGGAGGTGGACTCCGGCACGCTGACCCTGAGTGCACTGCGGGGCCCCCTGCGGGCCCACGTCGGCTCCGGCGAGCTGCGCGCCACCGGCCTCGCCTCCCCGCAGGCCGAGATCCGCGCCGACTCCGGTCGCGCGGACGCCGCGTTCGAAGCCCCGCCGGACCGGGTGACGGGCCGTGTCGGCGCCGGCCGCCTGCTGCTGACCCTCCCCGAGGAGGCCCGCTACCGCGTCCGGAGCAGCGCCGGCGCGGGCCGCTCCGAGGTCGCGGACTCCCTGGGCGACCCCGCCTCCCCGCGCACCCTGGACCTCACCGCCGAATCCGGCCACGCCACCGCCAGATACCTCGACCCAACCTAGGTCGACGCGTACGGCGCGCGGCGTTCGGTCAGGCCGCGTACGTAGGCGGCCTGACCGGCGTGTTGGAGGTCGTCGGTGAGGACGCTGACGAGGCGGACGCCGAGGGTGACCGGGGGGTCCCAGCGTTCGTCGACCACGCGGTCGAGGTCGGCGGCGGACAGGCCGCGGACGAAGCGCAGGCTCTGTTCGTGGACCGCGTCGAAGTAGCCGAGCAGCGGCTCGGGCGAGTCGACGCGGACCGCGCCCGCCTGTTTGGCGGTCTGCCCGTAACCCGTGGCCGCCACCGGCAGCGAGAGGCCGAAGCGGTCCGACCAGCCCTGCTCGCGCCACACCTGGGGCAGGTCGGCGGCGTCGGCGATGTGGTCGTCCTGGACCCGGGTCAGGTGCCAGACCAACCAGGCGACGGAATTGGCCGCCGGGTCGGGGCGGGCGTTGAGTTCCTCGTCGGTGAGCCCGTCGAGCACCTCGTGGACCACCTCCCGGATGCGTCCGAAGCCGTCCGCGAGTACTTCCGTGGCCTTCATGCGTCGTCCCCGTGCCTGTGCGTGCCTGTCCGTCGCGTCGTGGACCACCATGCGCGGCCCGCGCCCCGGGGCGCGGGCCGACACTCCGTCAGCGGCGCGATCGGCGCAGGAAGACCCCTGCCGCCGCGCCCAGCAGGGCGATCGCGGCCACACCGGCCGTCGTCCACCAGCCCGCGTTGCCCCCCGACCCGCCGGCCGGAGCCGTCGAGGCGCTCGGGGCGCTCGGGGCGGGGGAGGAGGGCGGCGTCGCGGCCGGGGAGGCGACGGGGGAGGCGGGAGGGGAACCAACCGCCGAAGCCGTCGGCGCCGGGTCGACCACCGGGACGGAGACCTCGCCGCTCGCGTGACCCAGCGCGGGGAAACCCACGTCCACGGTCACCGTCCAGGCACCGGGCGGCAGCGGCTCCGCGGCCCTCCAGCCGCCGGGCCGGTCGCCGTCGCGGACCAGCCGCACGGGGCCGACCGTACGGCCGCCGTCGGCGCTCACCGCGTTGACGGTGGCGGCCACGGCCTCCTCGACGGGATCCCCGTCGTTCTCCCAGATGACGTCGGCGGTGACGCGGCCCTCGCGCTGGCCGGTGATCACCACCTTCAACGTGTCGCCGTGCGCGTGCGCCGACCCCGCCGTGGCCACGGCCAGGGCCAAGGCCTGCACCAGCAGCAACAGCAGGAAGCCGAGGGAGGCCAGGGGCGGGGGCAGGGTGAGTCGCGGACGAGTCGTCATGGTGCTCCAGGCGTGTGGGAGGGAGGGGTACGGCGGGCGGCCGCGCCGTGCGACCGCCCGCCGGGAGGGTCAGGAGGCCTTGCGGGCCGTCCAGACCTGCGCGGGACGACCGTCCGCGCGCTGCAACTCCAGCAGCCAGTTCCCGTAGTACGGGCGGTTGCCGACGGTCAGGGCGAAGCCGCCGCTCGGGTCGGTGACGCTCACCCCGCCGTCGCGGGAGGTGATCTTCCAGGACTGCGCGGAGGCGTTCCCGCACGGCTGCTGGGCGACCCACATGCCCGCCGCCGGGGCGCCGCCGGGCTGGAGGCACTTGCCGGAGACGGCGGAGCGGATCCGGACCAGCCCGCCGCCGGCGTCGTCGAAGTACCACTGCTGCTGCGCGTAGCCGTTGGTGCGGCCGGTGACGAGCACGGTGCCGTCGGCGGTGCGGCCGCCCCAGATCTCGGCGGCCATGCCGCTGCTGCCGTTGCCGAGGACGTAGCGGGTCCCCGGGGTGGTGGCGCCGCCGCCGGCGTCGGTCGTACGGAAGGACGCGGCCTTTCCGGGACCGCTGTCGCGGCCGGCGCCGTCACGTACCGAGACGGCGGCCGTGTAGGCGGTGCCCGGACGCAGGTTGTAGACCCGCAGGGAGGTGGACTGCACCCAGGTCAGGTGCTTGCCGTTCAGCAGGACCTGGTACCAGGCGGCTCCCTCGACCTTGGGCCAGCTCAGCACGGCGGAGTCCGCCTGGACCTGACCGGCCGTCACCGTCGGGCCGCCGCCGGGCTTCTTGGTGGGGGTGGGCGTCGGCTTCGGGCTGGGCCCCGGGCCCGGGTTCGGGTCGGTGCCGCCCCCGCCGGTCGTGCGCATCAGGAACTGGTTGTCGGCGATGTTCCAGTGCGTGGCCAGGTAGCTGCCGGGCTTGGGACTGGTGTGGAAGTAGTCGTCGTGGTTGCAGTCCAGGATGTTCTCGGCGGCCTGGTTGGTGCAGACGTTGCGCATCTTCGGGTAGTACGGGGAGTCCGAGTAGCACATCACGTCCCACTCGTCCGTACAGTGCGCGCCCCGGCTGGTGTTGGGCGCGCTGTTGTTGACCGCGCCCAGGTTGTGGCCGAGTTCGTGCGCGGCGGTGTGGCCGCCCCAGCAGCCCGAGTCGGTACGCCCGTAGGAGGGGCCGAAGTTGCTCAGGTTGTTCTGGCCGGGGCGCTCGTCGCCGTTGAAGGTGCCGATGCCGCAGTACACCTTGGAGTCCGCGAAGATCATGTACTTGCGGTCGCGGCGGTCGAGTCCCTTGGCGGCGAGCGCCTTGTTCGTGGCGCTGAACTCGGCGAGTGCGGACGCCGGGAGTTCGATGTTGAGCACCACCGGGGTGCAGTCGGCGGCCGTCACGTAGCGGATGTGGCGGACACCGCCCGTCTCCTTGGCGCTGGCCGCGTAGATGACGTCGGCGTCGGCCGCCCACTTGCGGAAGGAGGCCTGGTACTCGGCGAAGCGGTCGCCGCCCGGCGGGTGGACGTAGACCACCTGGACGCGGTTGCCGGAGGTGCCGTCGCCGTCGCACTGGACGGTCTGTCCGGCGGGGCCGGCGGCCACGCCCTGGGAGCCGGCGACCGGCGGGGCGGGCGCCGCCGCGGACGTGGCGCTCTGGGCGTCGGCGGCGACGGGCGCGTCCTGAGGACGCCCGGCGCCTTCCGCGGCGGGGCTGTCGCCGCCGGCGGCGGCGGGATCGGCCGCCGGGGCCTTCACGCGGACGACGGGCTCGACGTCCTTCTTGATGTCGACGCCCCCGGGAGGGGCGTCCGGGCCGTGGGTGCAGTGACCGGCGTCGGTGCGGTAGACGCCGGCGCAGCGGTCGCCCTTGGGCGCCGCCTGGAGTCCGTCGTAGACCAGGCCGCGCGCGCCCTCGTTCGCGGGGGTGGCCGTGACGGGGGCGGGCTCCTCGTCCCGGGCCGGTGCGGCGGCCGGTTCGGGTGTGGGGGAGTCCGGCGCACCGGCGGCCGTGGCGGTGGTGGCCTCGGCGTCGTCGCCGAGGCCGGAGTAGGTGATGCCGCCGGCTATGAGGCCGGCCGCGGCCATGGCGGTGGCCAACAGCAGCAACTTCCGGGGTCTGCGCCGGTGGTCGCGGCGTTTGCGGCCGCCGGAGTGGCGTGCGGTGGATCGGGATGTCATGCGCACCTCAAGTCCTTGTCAGGAGAGTGGGTGCGCGGAAGCTTGCCAGAAGGGCGCCGTGGAGAATTCGGACAAACGGGAGCCAGGCTCGGGATATCTATCCGTTACCTGGCGGCTGAATTTGATGATCTGTCAAGTTGTTTGAAAATCAAGGGAGTTACGCGCGTAGTAGCAGAAAGGTCCAGGCCTTTCCGGTGATGTCGTTATCAAATCGAGATAGTAGGCGGAAGCTTGTTGACGGGAATTCAGTCAGGTATTCACGCAAAAACTACCTGCCGAATTGCTGCCGTCACCAGCGGTGAGGCACGCCCGCGGGTGCCCGAGCCGGCCGGCGCGGCCCGGCCGCGCAGGGGCACCCCTACGACTCCCCGCCTACCGGCCGGGGTGGCGCTCCCAGCGGTAGAATCGGTGGGCCATGGCGTCCTTGGGGCTGCGCCAGGTCTCGGGGTCGTGCGGGCTGACGTAGGCCGAGAGCCGGTCGCTCAGGGTCCGGAACTCCGGATGTCCGGCGACCCGGGCGATGGCCGGACCGGGGTCCGTGTCGGACTCGATCAGGTGCATGTACACGTCGCCGAACTGGAACAGGCTGCGCCGGCTGACCCCGACCAGGCGCGGCAGTTCGCCCGCGTCCGATTCGGCGAACAGACCGGCGATGTCGGGCGCCGAACCGGGCGCCATGCGCGCCACGATGAGGGCTTGGTGCATCGGAGTACGTGCCTTTCGTCTCGGGGAGGGGGAGGGGGAGCGGTCACGGGGGCACCGGGCCTCGGAGGCTCAGCGGCGACCCGTGACGGTCTTGCGCTTGTCCCGCTCCAGCTTCTCGATCTTGTCCCGGATCAGTTCCATCTGGATCCGGGAGTTGTGGTTGATGCGGTCGGTCATCCCCGCGTCGTCGATGGGCGCGTCCGGCTTCATCGCGAAGTCCTGGACCCAGCGCATCCGCGTGCCACCGCCCGGGGCCTCCCCGTACTCCCAGTGGATGTTCATGTGCGCGAACGGACCGGTCTCGACCCGGCGGGCCTTGACGGTCAGCCCCGCCCGGTCCACCGTCCGCTCGGAGACCCAGCTCCACACCACACCGTTCTCGTCGGGGTGCATGGCGAGGCGGAAGCGCGTGGTGTCGCCCTTCTTCTCCAGGATCTCGATCGACGCGTACTCGCTGAACAGCTCGGGCCAGTTCGGCAGGTCGTTGGTCACGTCCCAGACCAGGTCGACGGGCGCGTTGACGGTGATCTCGTTGTCGGTGTGTCCAGGCATGTCAGGCTCCGGTCATGAGGCTGTTGTTGACGAGGTCGAGGAACTCGCGCGGGCTCTTGCAGCGGTCCGCGTCGGTGGGAAGCGCACGACCCCGCCGGTTCTCCAGCTCGCCGACGATGCCGAGCAGCCCGAGCGAGTCGAGGCCGTACTCGTCGAACTGCGCGTCCGGACGGCTCGCCATCTCGGCGGGGTCGACGGTGATGCCGGCGCCCTTCATCAGGGCCGCCAGCTCTTCCATGGTCAGTCGGTCGGACATGGTGCCTTCTCTCTCTCGTGCTTCCGGGGGCCGCCGCGCCGAAGCCCGCACGGCCCTGACCAACCGGGGTGCCGATCCCTAACCCGGGGATTCGGGCCCCTTGCGCAGGACGAGTGCCGCGTTCGACCCCATACGGCCCCGGCTCAGCACGAGCGCGGTCCGCAGCGGGGCGACGCGCGCGCCGCCCATGACCAGATCCAGGTCGTGGCAGACGTCGAAGACGTTCGGCGTGGGCGGCACGATGCCGTGCTCCAGGGCCAGCACGGCCGTGGCGACGTCGAGGGTGGCGGCCGCGCAGTACGCCCGACCGAACCCCGTCTTCGGCGCCGTCACCGCCACCTTGGCCCCGTACCCGCCGAGCGCGTCGTGGATCGCCCGCACCTCGGCGGCGTCCCCCTCGGGCGTGCCCAGGGCGTCGGCGAAGACCACGTCCACCTCCTCGGGGGCGCAGTCCGCCTCCCGCAGCGCGCCGCGGATGGCGTGCGCGAGCCCCTCGCCCGACTCCTCCCGGAGTCCGGTGCCGGTGAAGGTCGCGGCGTGTCCGGCCACCAGGGCCCGCACGGGAGCGCCGCGCCGCCGGGCCGCCGCGACGTCCTCGACGGTGAACATCGCGCCGCCCTCCGCGGGCACGAACCCGCAGGCCTTCGCGGTGAAGGGCCGGTAGGCGCGCTCCGGGTCGTCCCAGGTGCTCAGCCCCTCGTAACCCAGCTGGCAGACCACCGAATACGGGGCGAGGGGGGCCTCCGTCGCACCGACCAGCATGGCCCGGCTGCCCTGTCGGATCGCCCGCGCGGCGTGCGCGAAGGCGTCCAGCCCGCCCGCCTCGTCGCTCGCCACCACCCCGCACGGGCCCTTGAACCCGCGTCGGATGGACACCTGGCCGGTGCTGGCCGCGTAGAACCAGGCGATCGACTGGTACGGGCCGACGTAGCGGGGGCCCTGCCCCCACAGCCGCTGGAGCTCGCGCTGTCCGAACTCGCCGCCACCGGAGCCGGCGGCCGTGACCACGCCCACCGCGTACGGGTCGTCCTCGTAGTCCGCCCGACCGAGGCGGGCGTGTTCCAGCGCGAGATCGGCCGCCGCCAGCGCGTAGTGACTGAAGCGGTCCGTCTGCACCAGGAACCGGTCCTCGACCAGCGAGCCGGGGTCGAAGCCCCGCACCTCGCCCGCCACCCGGACCGGCAGGTGCTCGCAGCCCTGCCGGGTCACCCGGTCCAGGACGCTGTCGCCCGCCTGGACGGCCTTCCAGAAGGCCTCGGCGCCGATCCCGTTGGGCGCGACGATCCCGATGCCCGTGACGGCCGGCGACGCGCCGGCTGGACTGCTTTTCACGCACGTACCTCCTTGGGCTGGGTCATGACCACGGCGGACTGGAAGCCGCCGAAGCCGCTGCCGACGGACAGCACGCTGCGCAGGGTGTGGCTGCGGGCCGTGCGCGGCACGTAGTCCAGGTCGCACTCCGGGTCGGGGGTCTCGTAGTTCGCGGTCGGTGGCACCACGTGGTGGGTCATCGCCAGCACGCAGGCCGCGAGTTCGATCGCGCCGATCGCCCCGAGGGAGTGCCCGACCATCGACTTGATGGAGGTCATCGGCGTCCGGTACGCGTGGTCCTTCAGCACCCGCTTGACGGCCGCCGTCTCGTGGCGGTCGTTCTGCTTGGTGCCCGAACCGTGCGCGTTGACGTAGTCGATGTCCTCGGCGGCTATCCGGGCCTGCGCCAGCGCCGTCTCGATGGCGCGGGCCATCTCCAGGCCCTCGGCGGTCAGCCCGGTCATGTGGTGGGCGTTGCCGAAGGTGGCGTATCCGCCTATCTCGCAGTAGACGGTCGCCCCGCGGGCCCGTGCGTGCTCCCACTCCTCCAGGACGAGGACGGCGCCGCCCTCGCCGAGGACGAAACCGTCCCGGTCGGCGTCGAAGGGACGCGACGCGTGCGCCGGGTCGTCGTTGTTCGCCGAGGTCGCCTTGATCGCGTCGAAGCAGGCCACGGTGATGGGGGAGACGGGGGAGTCCGAGGCGCCCGCTATGCAGACGTCCATCCGACCCTCCTGGATGGCGTGCACGGCGTACCCGACGGCGTCGAGCCCCGACGTGCAGCCCGTCGAGACGGTCTGCACCGGCCCGCGCGCCCCCGTCTGCTCCGCCACCGCCGAGGCGAGGGTCGCGGGCGTGAACGCCCGGTGCAGGAAGGGGGAGGACAGCCGGTGGTCCACGTCCCACCAGTCGCCCTTCTGACTGACGGCCACGTAGTCGTGCTCCAGCCGGGTCGTGCCGCCGACGGCCGTGCCGAGGGACACCCCCGTACGCCAGGCGTCCTCGCGGTCGAGCTCCAGGCCGGCGTCCGCGACCGCCTCGCGGGCGGCGACCAACGCGAACTGGATGTACCGGTCCGCCCTCGCCGTGTCGTCCGCGCCGAGCCCGTGCGAGGCCGGGTCGAAGTCGACCTCGGCGGCTATCCGGGAGCGGAACCCGGCCGGGTCGAAGAGGGTGATGCCCCTGGTCGCCGTACGGCCGTTGGACAGCAGGTCCCAGAACGCGGGGGCGCCTATGCCGCCCGGGGCGACGACGCCGACACCCGTGACGGCCACCCGCCGCCGGGTCACGACACCGCTCCCGAGCGCTCCGGCGGGCGCTCCGCCCACCCGGAGGCCTCCGGGTTCGGGGCCTCCTCGGTGTCGACGTGCCCGAGCTCGGGGCGCGGGGCGAGCGGACCGAGGTGGAAGACCATCCGGGCCTCGGTGTCGCCGACGTTGCGGAACCGGTGGCGCATGTTCAGCGGGACCAGCAGGCCCTGATCGGTGCGCAGCGGGTGCGCCTCGCCGTCGAGGTCCACCTCCAGCGTGCCGCTGACCACGTACACGAACTCCTCGGAGTACGGGTGGTAGTGCTCGGCGATCGACTCCCCGGGGGCCATCACCGCCAGGCCCATGAACCCGCTCGTCGAACCCACCGACGTCGGGGTGAGCACGGCACGCAGATCACCTCCGCGCCGGCGGTTGGGCTGGGTCTCGCTGAGATCGACGATCCGCGGGTGATGTCTCGTCATGACAGGCTTCCTCCTGGCGTACCCGGAGCCTGGACGTCGGCTGCCGGTGGTGGTGAGGGATGGAGCGGGGCCGCGGCGCTCGCCGTGGCGATGGGGTGACGGGCTGACCGCGTGGCCGCGTCGCGGCGTGCGTGCCCCTCCCGGATCAGGACTCCGCCGGAGCCCGGCGGTCCGTGATCAGGTCCATGGCGTACGGGCCGGGCCGGCCCGTACCCGGCGTCCCGGCCAGCAGACGGTCCAGGACCGCCGCCTGACGGGAGCCCTCGATGCCGAATCCGGCGGCGAAACGCTCGTCGGCCGGCCCGAACACGTCGAGGAGGCGGACCACGACGTCGTCCCGCTGGAAGACGGTGCTGCTCAGCACCGGACTCGTCGCCAACTTCGCCGCCGCCTCGTCCTGCCGGGCCAGGAAGCGGGCGAGCATCGAGCCGCAACCGGGCTTCGCCGGGTAGAAGAACGCGTGCCGGCGCACCTCCCGCGGCTGCTTGCCGTGCTCCGCCAGATGGTGGACGGCCGGCAGCGCCGCCCGCATGAAGAACATCCGGGCCGACTCCGGGTCGGCAAGGTCCCGGTCCTGTTCCAGGTACGGGTTGATGGCCTCCTCCACGGCCCGGACCTCGGGCTGCTCCGACACGTGCCGCAGCGCCGCCATCAGGTCGCCCCGCACCTCCACCGCCCGCACCACGCGGTTGCCGTGCATGAACAGGGAGGTCCGGCACAGCCGGGTGTGGTCGTCGACGCGGGCCTGCGGGGAGGCGTACGACGACAGGATCTGCGCCACCTTCGCCTCGCTGCCCGGCTTGACGGTGAAGGTCAGCGCGTGACGGACGATGCCCGCCCCCAGCCGGGGGGCGTCCTGGAGCCGGACACCGACCGCCGTGGTGGGGGCCTCGTAGCGCCGGCCGGTCTCGCGCAGGACGGTGAACTTCAGCGGACGCATGGACCGCGCGCAGGCACCGAGCGGGCGGACCTGCTTCTGGTGCTCCTCGCTGTTGACCCAGGCGAGGTACTGCGGCGCGCTCGCCCACTCACTGGTGATCAGCCACTGCGAGGGGTTCTCGAAGGACTGGCACAGCTGGTCGCCGAGGTGTCCGGGAACCGAGGCGATGTCGTGGCGCAGCTGCTCGTAGGCCTCGAAGAACCGCTGTTGGGCCCCCTCGTGCAGGTCCATCAGCAGGACGACCCGGAGCATGGAGCCGTCGAAAGCCGACTGGGACACCCGTTCGGACAGGGTGGTTGTCATCTGCTCACTCCTTCGTGAGGGCGTGAAGGCCGGCGCGTCGCGCTCACGTGCGCCGATCGGCGGCGGCTCCCCGGGGGCGCGGGACCTCGGGCCTCGCGCTGATCGGGAACCACGGGCGGCAGGGCCGAAGGGGCCGCCGCTGTCGCTCATCGTCATCCGCCCGGGTACGTCTCGCTACATCTCCGGATCAAGCGGGTGACAAGAGACGACTCGCCAGGGCTTCGTCCCCGATCGTGGGCATAAGGCGTTCCACTGCCCCCCACACGAAACAGGAGCCCGCAGCTGATGGAAGAGAATGCCGATGTTCGCGTACCGGTCCTCGTCGTGGGCGGCTCCCTCGTGGGCCTGTCCACCTCGCTGTTCCTGAGCCGTCACGGCATCAGACACATGCTGGTCGAGAAGCACTCCGGTACCTCCGTCCACCCCCGAGGCCGCGGCATCAACGCCCGGACCATGGAACTGTTCCGGACGGCGGGTGCGGAGCCCGCCATCCGCAAGGAAGCGTCCGCCCTGGAGGCCAATCAGGGCATCCTGCAGACGCACGCGCTGATCGGCGGCGAGCACAAGTGGCTCATCAAGGCCGTCGACCCCGGCAACGCCCTGCGCCGCTTCAGCCCGACCGGCTGGTGCCTGTGCAGCCAGAACAACATCGAGCCGCTGTTGGCCGCACAGAGCCGCGCGCAGGGCGCCGACGTGCGCTTCTCCACCGAACTGATGAGCTTCGACCAGGACGCGGACGGAGTGAGCGCCCTGGTGAAGAACCGGGAGACCGGCGAGCACGTCACCGTCCGCGCGGACTTCCTGATCGCCGCCGACGGCCCGCGCAGCCCGGTACGCGAAGGACTCGGCATCCGCCAGACGGGCAGCGGCGAACTCTTCCACAACGTCAGCATCGTCTTCCGCTCCGAGGGGCTCGCCGAGGCCCTGGGCGACCTTCGGTTCATCGTCTGCTACCTGATGAAGCCGGGCGCCGACGGGGCCCTGCTGCCGGTCGACAACGAGACCCAGTGGGTCTTCCACGCCCCCTGGCACCCGGACACCGGCGAGACCCTTGAGGACTTCACCGATGAGCGTTGCGTGGCCCAGATCCGCAACGCCATCGGCCTCCCGGACCTGGACGTCCAGGTCGGCGGCAAGGCCCCCTGGCACGCGGCGGAACGGGTCGCCGAGAAGTACCAGGTCGGCCGGGTCTTCCTCGTGGGCGACGCGGCCCACGAGATGTCGCCCACCGGCGCCTTCGGCTCCAACACCGGCATCCAGGACGGACACAACCTGGCCTGGAAGGTCGCCGCGGTGCTCAACGGCTCCGCCGGGCCCGGCCTCCTCGCCACCTACGAGGCCGAGCGGCTCCCCGTCGCACGGGCCACCAGCGAACGCGCCTCGGCCCGTTCCGCCGAACACAGCCACCCCGGCTACGTGCCGCCGCCCACCATGGGCGGCGGACCCGGCAGCGGGGTCCTCACCACCGCCATGGGCTACTGCTACCCGACCGGCGCGGTCATCGGCGGCGACCCCGACCGGCCGATCATCCCCGAGGAGATGCGCCTGAAGGGCGACGTCGGCACCCGCGCCCCGCACCTGTGGCTGCTCCGGGCGGGGGAGCGGATCTCCACGCTGGACCTCTACGAGCGCTCGTTCACGCTGCTCAGCGGCGTGGGCACGCCCTGGTCGGCGGCGGCCGCCCGGGTCCGGCGGGAACTCGGCGCACACCTGGACGCCTGGACGGTGGGCCCCGAACCGGAGGCCGACCTCAGGCCGGTGGACGACGTCGACTGGGCGCAGGCGCACGAGCTGCCCGCCGAGGGCGCGGTGCTGGTCCGCCCGGACGGCTTCGTGGCGTGGCGCTCGGAGGGGCCCGCCGCGGACCCCTACGGGGTGCTCCACGACGTCATGTCGAAGCTGCTGCACGTGCGGTGACGTGACGGCGCCCCGCCGCCGGGACGTGACCCCGGCCGGCGGGGCGGGCGGGGCGCTGTCGGGGTGGTTCAGCGACAGGCCCAGCACCCCGCCCAGCAGCCGTGTCCGGCGGATCGCCGGCGGGGGCGCGGGCGGTGCGGGGCGACGCGGGCGTGCCGGGCGCCGGTCGCGCCGGTTCGGGCGGCCAGGCAGGCGAACACCACCGCGAGCGCGGCCAACTCCTCGGGCCCGGCCAGACCCCGGTGGACCCGGAACAGGCCGGCCGCCGGGGCGGACGCCTCGGGTTCCGGCTGCGCGCCGGCGGAGACGGCCGGCGCGGTCACCGGCTCGGTGGGGGCCGCCTTGGCGGCGGACCCGTTCCCGGGCGTGGCGACGTACTCGGCGCGCGGGGTCCCGGCAGCGGTCGCGGTCCCGGTGACCGTCGTGTGCACGAGCGCGGTCACCGGGTAGAGGACGGGGCGGCGGGAGCCGGAGCCGGCCTTGGACGCGGCGACGGACACGGTCACGGGAGTGTCGATCGGGACGGTGATGGGCGCGGCTATCGGGGCGTCACTTCGCATCGGCTCGGCCTCTCGTCGGCAGACCCCCCCTGGCGGGTGTCCGGCCCTGTCCGGGCCCTCGGACCGGTGGGTCCGATTCCCTGACGACGCTACGAGCCCGCCCGAAGCCTGTCGTGCCGGGGGGCTTCGTCCACACCCATCCGTGCGACACGCCCACGTCCACCCCGGGACCCCTGGACCTCGCCGGCGCCGGCCGGCAGCCCGACGGTGGGAAAACAAAAAAGCCCCGGACGAATTGACGTCCAAGGCTCGTGTGCGCGTATATTTGACAGTTCACGACTTCGTTTTGAACGGAGTCGTGAAGAAGTCTTACGGGTGCATCGTATCGCGCAGGGAGTGGCCTTGTCAAACGTCGAATTCCAGAGTGAACAACAATTCGTCACCGAGCTGTACGAGCGCCTCGAAGACCTGCGCGACCAGGCCGAACGGGCAGTTCAGGGCGCTCTGCGCGAAGGCGCCACCGGATTCCAGGCGCGCCTGGAAAGGGACGTGCTCGTCGCCGAGCAGTCGGGGCTGCTTTCCATGCTGAACGCCGCCGAAAACGGCCTCTGTTTCGGCCGACTCGATTTCTCCGACGGCCGCCGGCACCACATCGGCCGCATCGGAATCCGCCAGGACGACGCCGAGCGCACGCCCCTCGTGCTCGACTGGCGTGCCGAGCAGGCCCGCCCGTTCTACCTCGCGACGGGCCACGTCCCCATGGGTCTGCGCCGCCGGCGCCACATCACCCTGGAGGACCGCCGCGTCACCGCCCTGCACGACGAGATCCTCGACCTCACCGACACCGAGCGCAGCGGCTACGAGGGCGCCGACGCGGACGCGGTTCTGCTCGCCGCACTCGACGCCGCCCGCACGGGCCGCATGCACGACATCGTGCAGACGATCCAGGCCGAACAGGACCGGGTCATCCGCTCGCCCCACCAGGGCGTCCTCGTGGTGGAGGGCGGCCCCGGCACCGGGAAGACGGCGGTCGCCCTGCACCGCGCCGCCTACCTCCTCTACGCATACCGTGAGCTCCTCGCCAAACGCGGTGTGCTGATCGTCGGCCCCAACCCCTCCTTCCTCGACTACATCGGCGAGGTGCTGCCCTCCCTCGGCGAGACCGGCGTCCTCCTCGCCGCGCCCGGCGACCTCTTCCCCGGCCTCCACGCCACCGGCACCGACCGCCCCGGAGCCGCCGCAGTCAAGGGCCGCGCCGCGATGGCCGAGGTCCTCGCCCGGGTCGTCGCCGACCGGCAGACCCTCCCCGAGCACGTGCCCTCCGGCAGCGGCGAGGACAGCGAGATCGTCCCCGAACCGGCGCTGGAGATCGATCACGAGGGCTACGGCACCCTCCTGCTGGACCGGACGATGGCCCACGCGGCCCGCGACCGGGCCCGCGCCACCCACCTGCCGCACAACCCGGCCCGCCCCTACTTCGCCTTCGCCGTCATCGACGCGCTCACCGCGCAGCTCGTGGACCGGCTCGGCGCCGACCCCTTCGGCGGCCCCAACCTCCTCGGCCCCGACGACATCGCGCAGCTCGCCAAGGAGATCGCCACCAGCCCCGAGGTGCACGCCGCCATCGACACCCTCTGGCCCCACCTCACCCCGCGCCGGCTCATCACGGAGTTCCTGGCCGACCCCACCCACCTCTCCGAGGAGGACGCCGCGCTCATCCGGCGCACCTCCGGCGACTGGACCCCCGCCGACGTGCCCCTGCTCGACGAGGCCGCCGAACTCCTCGGCCTGGACGACAGCGCCGAGCGCGCCGCCGCCGAACGCGACCGGCTGGAGCGCGTCGCGTACGCGCAGGGCGTCCTCGACCTCTCCCAGGGCTCCGAGTCCTTCGAGTTCGAGGACCAGGAGAGCGAGTACCTCGCCGCGCACGACATCATCGACGCCGAACGCATGGCGGAGCGCCACGAGGAGGCCGACCACCGCACGACGGCCGAACGCGCCGCCGCCGACCGCACCTGGGCCTTCGGGCACGTCATCGTCGACGAGGCACAGGAACTCTCCGAGATGACCTGGCGCCTGCTCATGCGCCGCTGTCCCACCCGCTCCATGACCCTGGTCGGCGACCCCGCCCAGACCGGCGACGAAGCGGGCGTCGGCTCCTGGGAGCGGATCCTGGAGCCGTACGCGGGCGCCCGCTGGGACCGCGTCCGACTTGAGGTCAACTATCGAACCCCTGCGGAGATCATGGAACTCGCCGCCGGCGTGCTCCGCGCCCACCGCCCCGATTTCGAGCCCCCGCGCTCGGTGCGGTCGACCGGCGTGGCCCCCCTCGTGCGGGCCGTCGACGACCTCGCCGGCGCCGTCGCCGAAACCGTCCGCGAGGTCGCCCCGGCGCAGGGTCGGCTCGCGGTGATCGCCCCGCGCCCCCTGCACGCCGCGCTCGCCGCCGCGCTGCCCGGCGTCACGGCGGGGCAGGAGCCCGACCTGACGCGGCCGGTGGTCCTGCTGGACCCGCTCCAGGCCAAGGGGTTGGAGTTCGACACGGTGATCGTGGCCGAGCCCGCGCGGCTGCGGCCGAGCGACCTCTACGTGGCCCTGACGCGGGCCACCCAGCACCTCGCGGTCCTCCACACCGGTTCCCTCCCCGAGGGGTTGACGCCCTGACTCCCTGACGCAGGGGGCGAACTCCGGCCACGGCACGGCCGGCCGGCCGGTTTCGTCCGCGCCCCGTGCGCGGAGCGCGCCGTACTGTGAAGAGATGCCTGTAGTCGACATCAGTTCCCACGCCGAGGAATTCAACGCCGACCCGTACCCCTTCTACGCGAAGCTGCGCGCGGCCGGTCCCGTCCACCGGATCGGCTCCGACAGCCCCGACGACGCGCCGTACTGGCTCGTCGTCGGCCACGACGAGGCCCGCCAGGCCCTGACGCACCCCGCGTTGCTGAAGGACTGGCGGGCGTCGGGCATGCACCCGGGCATCGAGGCGACCGCCGTCAACGCCAACATGCTCGAATCCGACCCGCCCCACCACACCCGACTGCGCCGCCTCGTGGCCCGCGAGTTCACCGCCCGCCGCGTGGAGGCCCTGCGTCCGCGCGTCCGCCGGATCACCGACGAACTGCTCGACGCGATGGCGGCCCGCCCCGAACGCGCCGCCGACCTGATCGAGTCCTTCGCCTTCCCCCTGCCCATGACGGTGATCTGCGAGCTGCTCGGCGTCCCCGACCTCGACCGCGAACACTTCCGCCGCTGGTCCAACGAGGTCGTGGCACCGCAGTCCGAGGCCGCCCTCGGCGAGGCACACGTCCACCTGAGCGGGTACCTCGCCGAACTCATCGAGGCCAAGGCCCACGCCCCCGGCGAGGACCTGCTCAGCGCCCTCATCCGCACCCGCGACGAGGACGGCGACTCCCTCTCGCCCGACGAGCTGATCGGCATGGCCTTCCTCCTGCTGATCGCCGGCCACGAGACCACCGTCAACCTCATCGGCAACGGAGTGCGGGCCCTGCTCGCGCACCCCGACCAACTGGCCGCGCTGCGCGCCGACTACGACGGGCTTATCGACGGGGCGGTGGAGGAGATGCTCCGCTACGACGGCCCCGTGCAGAACACCACCTACCGCTACAGCGCCGAGGACGTGGAGCTCGGCGGCGTCGTCATCCCGGCCGGTGTCGTCGTCCTCGTCTCGCTGGCGAGCGCCGACCGGGACCCCGCCCGCTTCGCCGAGCCCGACGTGTTCGACATCCGGCGCGCCCCGCAGGGCCACCTCGCCTTCGGCCACGGCCTGCACTTCTGCATCGGCGCCCCGCTGGCCCGGATGGAGGGCAGGATCGCGATCCGCGCCCTGCTGGAACGTTTCCCCGACCTCGCGGCCGACCCGGCCGGCGGCCCCCTCGCCTGGCTGTCGGGCAGCCTCATGCGCGGCGTCAGCCGCTACCCGGTGCGCTGGTAACGGCGGGCGACGCGGCGCGCGGCACACGCGCGCCGCACCCGCCCGCAGGGGTCGTGAGGGGCGAACGCGAGCCGCGACGACCCGTTTTGGATTGCCGGAGGATCCTCCATACCATCCAGCGATGATCACAAGAAAACGATGGGCGGCCGGAGCCTGCGGCCTGCTCGTCGCCTTGACGGTGGGGCTCCTCCCCACGGGCGCCGCAGCGGCCGACGGACCGGCGAAGGAAGCACCCAAGGTCGAACTCGTCCTCGACGTCAGCGGCTCGATGCGCGCCAACGACATCGACGGCCAGTCCCGGATGGCCGCCGCCAAACAGGCCTTCAACGAGGTCCTGGACGCGGTCCCCGACGAAGTGCGCCTCGGCATACGGACCCTGGGCGCCACCTACCCGGGCGAGGACCGCAACCTCGGCTGCAAGGACACCCAACAGCTGTACCCCGTAGGGGCCGTGAACCGCACCGAGGCGAAGACGGCCGTCGCCACCCTCGCCCCCACCGGCTGGACCCCGATCGGCCCCGCCCTCCTCGGCGCGGCCCAGGACCTGGAGGGCGGCAACGCCACCCGCCGGATCGTCCTCATCACCGACGGCGAGGACACCTGCGCCCCGCTCGACCCGTGCGAAGTCGCCCGCGAGATCGCGGCCAAGGGCATCCACCTCGTCATCGACACCCTCGGCCTGGTCCCGGACGCCAAGACGCGCGCCCAGCTGACCTGCATCGCGGAGGCCACCGGAGGCACCTACACCTCCGTGCAGCACACCGCCGAACTCTCCGGCAGGGTCAGACAACTCGTCGACCGGGCGGCCGACCCCGTCGTCACCCCCGTCGCCACCGAGGGCGCCAAGAGCTGCGAGAACGCCCCGAAGCTGAACGCGGGCCTCTACAGCGACCGCGAGACCTTCGGCGAGCACCGCTGGTACCGCGTCGACGTCCGCCCAGGGCAGGAACTGCGCGCCTCGGTCAGCCTCGGCGTCGACCGGGCGGTCAACCACGACTACGGCGTCCTGCTGCGCGCCACGACCACCCACGGCCGGGAGATCGTCCGCGGCTCCGAGGCCGGCGACGGCCGCACCGACGTCCTGTCCACGGGCCTGCGCTACCCGAAGGCCGAACTCGACGGGGTGGCCGGCGACGCCGCCGAGGCGCCCGAGACGGTCTGCCTCCAGGTCAGCAACTCCTTCTCCGCCGGCCCGGCCGTCAAGACCACGCCCGGCATGCCCGTCGAGCTGACCATCGACCTGGTCGACGGTCCCGACGCCGGCTCCGACCTGGCCTCGTTCGGGCTCGGCCGCGGCTGGTGGCTGCTCGCCGCCCTCGCCCTCGTGGGCCTGCTCGCGGGCCTCGTCTGGGGCTGGATCTCGCGCTGGCGCGTCTCCGTCTGGAGGACCAACTGATGCGTACCGTACGCACCCTGACCGCCGCGCTGCTCGCGGCGAGCGCCCTGCTGGGACCCGCCGCCACCGCGACGGCGGCGCCGAGTCCTACGCCGAGCGCCGGCGGGGAGGGCTCCGGCCCGACGGAGGCCGGCACCGGCTTCCGCAGCGCGACCCCCTTCCGGCCCGGCCAGAAGGCCACCGCCTCCGCCTCCACCGGTGACTACCTGTACTGGGTGTTCCCCGCCGACACCGGCGACCGGGTCACCGTACGGGCCTCGGTCACCCTGCCCGAGTCCGCCGCCCGACACGCCACGCAGACCTGGCGGGTCGACGTGTACGACGGCCTGCGCCGCCGGCAGGCCTGCACCTACGGGAACCAGAGCGTGGCGGTGTCCAAGGAGGCCCCGGGCGCGGACCTCAGCTGCACCCTGCGCGCGGTCCGCTCCGGCGCCGAGGCCTGGGCCAACGACCCCCTGCCCGGCAGCTACTACGTACGCCTGACCGTCAGCGGGGCGCACGAGGAGGACCTCGGCCAGCCGGTCCGCGCGCGCGTGGAGGCCGAGGTGAAGGAGACGGGCGGCGCCCTGGCGGTGGACGCCGCCCTGGCCGAGCCGCTGGTCCCCGGGATCGCGACCGCCTCCGAGGACCAGCGGGCCCTGCGCGCGCCCGAGGACGGCTGGTCCGGCGGCCGGTGGTCCGACCGCTGGCTCTGGACCGCCGCCGGCGGGGTGCTGGCGGCCCTCGCGGGCATCTGGGGCCATTCCCTCACCCGCGGCCGGGGCCGCCCGGCCCGGTCCGGGTCGCAGGCCTGAGCCACGGGGGCCGCCACGTCGCCGCGTTCGCCGCGGCGGCCCCACGGGGTGCCCGACCGTACCGGTCGCCCGGCCGGGACGAACGATCACCGACCACGGAGCGTGGGCTATGTTGGAGTACGAGTGACATGAGAAGGAGGCCCTCCGGTGTCATCGGGGCAGCAGGCACGCGCGCAGGCGGCCGCGATCACGCCCAGCGGCGCCGCGCCGGAGCAGGTCAGGCCGCCCGCCGAGCGGCTCCTCGCGCTGTTCGACGGCCACCGCCTCTCCCCGGGCCAGCGGCGGATCGCCCAGTACCTGATCGACCACCTCACCGAGGCGGCGTTCCTCTCGATCACCGAACTCGCCGAGCGCGCGGGCGTGAGCCAGCCGTCGGTGACCCGGTTCGCGGCCTCCCTCGGGTTCAGCGGCTACCCGGCACTGCGTGACGTCCTCCAGCCGATCGCGCTGAGCGCCGTCGCCGGCACCCCGGACAGCAGGGAACAGATCCGCCACAACGAGCTCCAGGCCGCCGTGGACGCCGAGATCGAGAACCTGGAGAACATCCGCCGGCTCCTGGCGGACACCAACCAGGTGCTGGACATCGGCCGCAACCTCGCCCGCTCGGTCCCCCTGACCGTGCTCGGCCTGCGCATCTCGGTCTCCCTGGCCGAGTACTTCGCGTACGCGGCCCGGCGCATCCACCCCGACGTCCGGCTCGTGACCCGGGGCGGCAGCGTCGCCTACGACGCCCTGTTGCAGTCCCGGGCGGCCGGCGGGACCTGGGTGCTGGCCTTCGCCATGCCCCGGCACGCCAACGAGACCCTCGCCGCGTTGCGGGCCGCCCGCAGCACCGGTCTGCGCGTCGTGCTGATCACCGACCCCACCGTCGGCCCCCTGGTGGACGAGGCCGACGTGGCCCTCACCGCCGGTACCGGTTCGCGGCTGGTCTTCGACTCCTACGCGGCCCCCGGAATGCTCTCCGCCGCCCTGCTCCAGGCGATGGCGGACGCCGATCCGGAACGCACGCAGGCCCGGCTCGAACAGTACGAGCAGGCCGCCGACCAGCACGGATTCTTCCTCTGAGCCGTACTTCGCGGCCCTCTTGAGGGGCGGATATTCACGAAGCCGAAGCGTATGAAATTTTTCATACGCTTGCGTACTCAACGGTATATATGTTTACTGGCGGCGGCGCTCGGATCCGACGGATGCCAAGGAGGACGCTCCCCACGTCCTCCTCGAACAGACACACCGGTACGCCGCTCCTCCTCACGGCGCGACCGGGTGCCAGGTCAGGGCTTTCGGATCCCCGTAGCAGCGCCCTTGGCGGCCTCGGTCAACCCCTGGGCCGAGGCCGCCCCCCTACGCAGTGTCTCGATCAGAGTTCGACACCCCTCGGAAGTGACGAGAATGCCTCAGCCGGCCACCCTCACGCGCAGCCCGGACTGGCCCCTCCAGGTCAAGGCCCCCGGCACGCACGACTGGGAACGCACCGCGAGCCGTTGGCTGCGGGACCTGCTTCCGGCCCGCTACGGCGGCTACCTGACGCTCACCCGTCACCCCGAGCTCCTCGTGCGCCACGTGCAGCTCCAGCTCCAGCACGAGATGCGGGCCGTGCGCGTGGCCCTGCACACCAGCCGCGCCGACCTGCCGACGATGGGCGTCGCCGAGTCCGTCATCGAGAACGCGATCCGGATGTACGCCGTCGAGCTCGAACAGCTCGGCCGCCTCTCGCGGGGTGTCCGCCTGGTCTCCGAGGCGCTCCTCGCGACCACGGCGCCGGGCCGGCGCAGGCGCTGACCCTGCGGGGCGCGGGCGCCCGCCCGGCTCCGTGGGATCAGGCCTGGCAGAGGCCGCGCGTCCAGTCGTACGTCGCGGTCGCCTGGGAGTACTTCCACTGCGGCGCGAGCAGGCCGCTCTTCAGCTGCGCGGCCGCCTCCGGGCTCTCGATCACGTAGCCGAAGTCCTGGAGCCAGGACGGGTAGAGGTTCTTCGAGCCGATGTAGAAGGTCGAGTCGTCCACGGCGACGAGCTTGTGGTGCTGGGCGTACGGCTTGCCGTCGGCCCACGTCGCCTTGTCCGAGGCGCGGAAGGTGGCCAGCTGGAGGTTCTGGCACATCGCGGCCTTCGAACGGCCCTCGTCACCGGTCAGGGCCGTGAGCCGGCCGCGCAGCGCGTCGCTCACCTCGGACAGCGACTTGATCTGGGAGTAGCCGTCGCTGCCGATGGCCCCGCGGTTCGCCGGGTCGCTGACGACGATGCGGACCTTCACGCCGGCCACCAGCTTCGCGGCGAGCGCGTCGTAGAGCCGGACGTCGTAGCGGGGGAGCGGCGGGCAGGTCGCGTTCACGTCCTGCTGGGAGATCTCGATGTGCGACGTGGCACTGGAGACCAGCGCGCGCAGGGCGCTCTCCTCCGGGTTGACGGTGTCGTAGTCCCGGTCGGCGTTGGTGTAGTCGTGTACGCCGATCCCGCACTTGGTGTCGGACGCCGTCGGCAGGGTGGGGCGGAACGCCGAGGTCGGGTCGTTCTGCCGGATGCCGACGCCGAGGCCGCCGACCGCCAGCGCCGGGACGTTCCCGCCGCCCGCCGGGGCCGCCGGGGCCGCCGGGCGGGGCAGTGTGGGCAGGCAGCCGGCTCCGTTCGTGGCGGCGAACCAGACGCTCGACCAGCTGCTCTTGTTGCGGCAGGTCCAGTCCCACAGCGTGTCGAGGTAGCGGCCGGCGGAACCCGCCGCCGGGCCGGACAGTGCGAGGTCGACGTCGTTCACCGGGTGGGCGGTGTCGAGGTAGTCGTCCTTCCAGCTGTTGATGCCGCCGGTGATGACCGAATCGCCGTCCACGACCACGAGCTTGGAGTGGTTCCAGGAGAAGCCGGTCTTCGAGGTCGTCATCGACGCCACGTTGAGGGTGACGTCGGCGGCGGCCGGGCCCAGCTTGGCGACCAGTTCGTCCCGGTAGGACGACGGGATCACGTTGGCGTGGTAGATGGGCGCGGCGCCGACGAGGATGCGGACCTGGAGCTTGTTGCCCTTCTGGACGGCCTCCTTCAGGCCGGCCACGATCGCGTCCTGGAAACCGCCGTTGGGGAACGGGGCCAGCGTGGATATGTCCACGCTCTGTCGGGCCCGCGCGATGTCCTCACGGGTCTTGTCGAGCAGCCGGCGCGAACCGGGACGGTCGGCGCAGGTCGGGTCGCCCCAGCAACCCGGCGTCTGGAGCAGCCAGTCGGCGCCTCCGGGGGTGGAGGCGCCGAGCCGGTTGCCCGACGTGCGCTCCCAGACGGACCCCTCCAGACCGGGCGAGACCTGACGCAGGGTCCGCTCGATGGAGTCGAGGTGCGGGGTGGGGGCGCCGTCGGCGGCGAAGGCCGGGGAGGTGGGCAGTGCGGCGAGGGAGAGCGCGAAGGCGAGGGCCGCCGAGCGCACGGTGCGTGCCAATGTGGTTCCTTGCATGGGGGTGGCTCGGGTCGGGCGGCCCGGGATCCGGGGCCGCCCGACCTTGATCAACTCGCGCAAGTTACCAGCCCGTAGCGCTGTGTTCACCTGGAGCGATCGGTTCCGGCCGGCCGGTCAGGAGAGGCGGGTGAGCCTCGCCCCGAACGACGGCTCGGTGAGCTCCGCGCCCACGGCGATCGGCACGCTCTTGGCGCCGGCCCCGTCGCCCACGGTCAGCACGCCCACCTCGGTCCCGGCCTTGGCCTCGCGCGGCAGGGGCTTCCCCTTGCCGCCGGTGCCGGTGCCGGTGCCGGTGCCGAGGGTGATGCGCAGCCGCTGGCCCGGGACGGCGATCGCTGCCACGTCCTTCGTCGCGACGAGCGGGGTCGTCCCGCCGAGCCCGTCGGATATGTGGCCCACGAGCTGCCCCTTGCGGATGACCGGGGTCGAGCCGAGGGCCGTCCGTACCGCCTCGATGACCTTGCGGCTGTTCTCCTTCACCAGGAGCAGGCTGTTGGCGGCGTCCGGGTCCGGGCCGTCCACCCGCTGGTCCATCATCGTGCCGAGGATCAGCGGGGTCTCACCGCCGACCGTCTTGTACGCGGCCCACATCAGGGTGCCGCCGGCGGGGGTGCTCGATCCGGTCTTGATGCCCTTGATGCTGAGGCCGGGGGCGAGGAGCAGGTTGCCGTTGTTGTTGATGAGCGGCGTGGGCAGCCCCTCGATGGTGGCGTTGGGCATCGCCACGACCGCGCGGAAGGCCTCCTCCTTCATGACCGCCTCGGCGAGCTTGAGTTGGTCGACGGCGGTGCTGACGGTGCCGGCGTCGAGACCGCTGGGGTCGGTGTACGTGGTGTCGTCCATCCCGAGTTCCTTGGCGGCGGCGTTCATCTTCGCGACGAACGCGGCCTCGGAGTCGGATCCGGTGTCCCAACGGGCCAGCAGGCGGGCGACGTTGTTGGCCGACGGGATCATCAGCATCTTGAGCATGTCCAGTTGGCTGTACTTCGCCCCCACGGTGAGGCCCACGATGCGGGACTCGTGCTCGGAGGTGCCGTCCGCCACGGCCTTGGCGTCCACCTCGATGCGCGGGCCGGGGTCGTTCTTGCGCAGCGGATGTCCCTTGAGGACGACGTACGCGGTCATCACCTTGGCCACGCTGGCCGTGGGCACGGGCTTCTGCTCGCCGAACACGCCGATGTCGCCGGAGCCCGGGACGCGGACGGCCGCCTGGCCCTTGGCGGGCCAGGGGATGGCCGTCGTGCCGTCCACGGTGTGCGTGTCCTGCGCGGAGACGAGCCGCTGCTCGGGGAGGGGGCGCAGGAACTGCACGCCGGCCGCGGTGGCGGCGAGCAGCAGCACGACCGACGTCCCCACCTTGACGCGCCGCCCGAGGCCCCGCCGCGACGTCTCGGGCACCGCAGTGGCATGGGTCAGCCCGGCCAACAACTCCCTGGCCGCCCCAGGCGCCGGGGCGGGCGCCGCCCCGGGTCCGGTCACGGGTACCGCCCCGGGTCCGGCCCCGAGTCGGGGCATGGGTGCCGCCCCGGGTCCGGGCGTGGGCGCAGCCGCGGGCTTCGCCCGGGCGCTCGCACGGGCCTCGCCCCGGGTGCCTGGGTCCCCGGCGCCACGGGAGCCCCGGTTCCCGCCCCGGGTCCGGGCGGGGTGCCGCCGCGGGCTTCGCCCCGGGCGCTCGCACGGGCCTCGCCCCGGGTGCCTGGGTCCCCGGCGCCACGGGAGCCCCGGTTCCCGCCCCGGGTCCGGGCGTGGGCGCAGCCGCGGGCCTTGCCCCGGGCCCCGGTACCGGGAGCTTCCCGAGCGGCCGGAACTCACTGGTCCGCTCGCTCACGGTGTCGGAGCCCCGGCCCGGCGCCCGGAGCTCCTCCCGTGTCCCGCCCCCGTCCCCACGCTTCGCACCCGAAGCCGCCGGTCGGTTGTTTTCCGGCCCCGCGTCCGAGTCCGCGCCCCGGCCCGGGTCCGAGTCCGGCGCGGAGTCGGCGCCCGCGTCCGGCTCGGGCTCGGAGGCTGAGCCCGGCTTCGTGCCTGCGTCCGCGCCCGAGCCCGTGCGCGGCTCGGAGTCCGGGCCTGACCCCGGCTTCGTGCCCGCCTTCGGTCCCGCGCCCGCGTCCGTGGCCGAATACGAGTCCGGTTCCGCGTCGGCCTCGGCCTTCGGGTCTGAACCCAGCTTCGCGCCCGCGTCCGCGTTCGGCTCGGAGTCCGCCTGCGACCCCGAGCGCGCCTGCGGTTCTGCGGCTGCGTTCGCGTCCGTGCGTGATTCGGCGTCCGCGTTCGCGTCGGCCCCCTCGTCCGATGCCGAGTTCGGGCCCCGGCCCGAGTCCGGCTTCGCGCCTGCGTTCGGCTTTGAGTCCGCCTCTGAGCTCGATACAGGCCCGAGCCTGGGGTCGGACTTCCGCTTCGCCTCCGGGTTCGGCTCCTGCTCGGGCCGGGGCTGCTGTCCCTGCTGCGGGCTGGACTTCGCTTCGGGTTCCGGTTCTGCGTCCGGCTGGGCGTCCTCGTTCGCCTGGGCAGCGGACCCGGCGCCCGCCAGGCCGTCCGCCACCGCTTCGGATCGCGGCGCGGTGTCCCGCTTCACGGCTACCGCCGGCTTCGCGCGATCGTCCTCGGCGTCAGTCGTCGCTTCCGCCGCGTCACCAGCAGCCTCCGGCCCGGATACCGCTGCGGCGTCGTCTTCGGCCGCCGGAACGGCCTTCGCTTCCGCGTCGTCCTCGACTTCCGCCCCGTATGCCGCTTGGGCGTAGCCTCCGGCCCCCGGCAGGGACTTCGCTGCCGTGTCATCCTGGGCTTCCGCCCCGGATGCCGCTTCGGCGTCGCCCCCCGTCGCCGGCACGGATGCCGTTTCCACCTGGCCCCCGGCCCTGGTTCCGGACTCCACTCCCGCGTCACCACCGGCCCCCGATCCGGATCCCGCTCCCGTGCCACCAGCCCCCGGACGGGATTCCGCTTCCGTGTCACCACCAGCCCCCGGACGGGATTCCGTTTCCGCGTCACCACCGGGCCCCGGCGCGGGTGCCGCTTCGGTGTTGACTTCGGCCGCCGGAATGGCCTTCGCCGCCGGGTCGTCTTCGGCTTCCGCCCCGGATTCCGCTTCGGCGTCGCCCCCCGTCGCCGGCACGGATGTCGTTTCCACCTGGCCCCCGGCCCTGGTTCCGGACTCCACTCCCGCGTCACCACCGGCTCCCGGCACGGACTTCGACTCCGCGTCGGAGCCCGGCTCCAAGGCCGCGCCCGGCGACCCCGCCGCGCCCGGCGACCCGGCCGCCCCCGGCGTGCCGGCAAGCGGCTCGTGCTCCGCTGCGGGAGCAGCCCCCGCGCCCGTCACCGTCTCCGCGTTCATCCCCGCGCCCCACCTTGCTCTTCACATCCGGCCCCGCCGGACGGTTCTTCTCGACATCGGCGGCCCGGGTCAGGGTCGCCGATCACCTAGATGCCGGGCAGGGCCCCCGCGTTCCGTCCCGTGGAGGCTGTGACGGTTCGGTCATACTCCGCCCGGTTTGACGAGCCGCCAGGGAGTCTGCACTATTCCACTAACGTGTTAGTGGAATGAGGTGGAGAGATGGAGTTCCGCGTCGACCGGCGCAGCGGTGTCGCCACCTATCTGCAGCTCGTCACGCAGGTCAAACAGGCCCTGCGGCTCGGCGTACTCGAACCGGGCGACCGGCTGCCGACAGCCCGCGAGGTGGTCGCGGCCACCGCGATCAACCCGAACACCGTCCTCAAGGCCTACCGGGAGTTGGAGCGCGAGGGCCTCGTCGAACCGCGCCCCGGCGCGGGCACCTTCGTACGGCGCTCGCTCTCCCACCCCGAGGCCGCGCCCGATTCGCCCCTGCGCCAGTCCCTCGCCGCCTGGATGAACCAGGCGCGCGCGGCGGGGCTGGGCCGCGAGGACATCACGGCGCTCATCGCGGCCGCCGTGGACGAAAGCTTCAGCACGACCTCCGGGCCCGCGCCCGGACAGTCCAGAGAGGAAACGGCGTGAGCGATCCGACCCACGCTCCGGCCCTGAGGGCGACCCGACTCGGACGGGAGTTCGGCGGACGGCCGGCCCTGCACGGGTGCGACGTCGAACTGCCCGCCGGCCGCGTCACCGCACTCGTCGGCCCCAACGGCGCCGGCAAGAGCACCCTGCTCCAGTTGGCGGCCGGCCTGATGCGCCCGACCAGCGGAGGGATACGGGTCTTCGGCGAGGCCCCCGGCACCGCACGGGCCCGCCGGCGCACGGGCTACCTCGCGCAGGAGAAGCCGCTCCACGCCCGCTTCACCGTCGCCGACACCCTGCGCATGGGCCGCGCGCTCAACCCCGGCCGCTGGGACGACGCCGTCGCCGAACGCCTCGTTCGCGCGGGCGACATCCCCGTCCACGCCCGGATCGGCTCCCTCTCCGGCGGCAGCCGCACCCGGGTCGCCCTGGCGCTCGTCCTCGGCAAGCGCGCCGACCTGCTGCTCCTCGACGAACCGCTGGCCGACCTCGACCCCCTCGCCCGCCACGAGGTGACGGCGCACCTCATGGCGGAGGCCGCCGACCGGGGCACCGCCATCGTGATGTCCTCGCACGTGCTGGCCGAACTGGAGGACGTCTGCGACCACGTGCTGCTCCTCAAGGACGGCGTCCCCCGGCTGTCCGGCGACGCCCAGGAACTGTGCGACGTACACGTACGCGTCACCGGCCGCGCCGACCCGCTGGAGCCCGACGGCCTGCCCCGCGACTTCGACCGGAGCACCCTCGTGCACGCCGCCGTGGGCGGTCGTCAGGTCACCGCCCTCGTACGCCGCACGGCACCCGGCGCCCCGCTGCCCACGGACGGTGACGACCGCTGGATCACCGAGACCCCGTCATTGGAAACCCTGTTGCTCGCACACCTGCGCGTCCCCGCCCCCACCAGCCCCACCGCACCCACGGAGGTCGCCGCGTGAAGGGCGCCCTGTGGCTGGCTTGGCGCCAGCAGCGCGCGATGATCCTGACCGGCACGGCCCTGCTGCTGATCTGCGCGGGCGTGGTGGCGTACCGCCGCTCCGAGATGATGACGCTGATCGACGCCTACGGCTGGGTCCCCTGCAAGGGCTGGAACGGCGGGTGCGAGAGCCTCGCCACCTTCGAGATCATGGGTGACAACAGCACCGGCATCCGGATCCTCGGAACCCTCGGGCTCGCCCTGCCCGCCCTCATCGGCGTGTTCTGGGGCGCCCCGCTCCTCGGCCGCGAGATGGAGAGCGGCACTTTCAAGGTGGCCCTCACCCAGGGCGTCGGCCCCCGTGCCTGGTTCGCCGCGCGCTTCGGCCTCGCGGCCCTGTTCACACTGATCGCCTCCACCGTCGTCGGCGCACTCGTCGCCTGGTGGTGGGCGCCGATCTCCAACACCCTCGACGGCCCCTACTGGCACGACGCGCCGATCTACAACGCGACGGGCCCCGCCTCCGTGGCCTGCGCCCTGTTCGCCCTCGCCGCCGGCACCCTCGCGGGCCTGACGATCCGCCGGGTGATACCCGCCATGGGGGTGGTGCTCGCGGCGGTCGGTACGACGATGGTGTTCGCCCGCTTCTTCCGGAGCGGCTGGGTCGATCCGCAGACCCGGATCACCCCCGGGATGACGCCCAAGCAGCCGGTGGGCAGCGCCTGGTCGACCGGCGAGTTCGGCTACCTGACGCCCGACGGGCGCGAGCACTCCATCCGGAACGTCTGCCAGACCTCCGGCGAGGAGCTGAGGCAGTGCATGGCGGAACACGATTTCGTCGCCCGTTACCACAAGGTTTATCCCAGCGGTGATTTCTGGACCTTCCAGTGGATCGAGACGGCCCTCTACCTCGGGTTCGCGGCCGTCCTCGTGACGCTGACCCTGCTCGTCCTGCGCCACCGCACCGCCTGACCGCACGCCGGTCGACCGCACGCCGTCCGAACCGGAAGCCGCCCGACCGCACGTCGTCCGACCGCATCGTCTACGGAGGAGACCCCTCGTGGCCACGAAGAAGAACCTCACCGCCGACCGCGCCAGCGTCGCCCACAAGGTCCGCTACGCGATCGGCAACCCCACCCGCATCGCCCCGTACGTCCGTCGGGCCGCCCGCGACACCTGGCTGCGCCTCAAGCACCCCGACCACGTGGCCTACTACCGGGCCGTCATGGCCTCCGACGCCGGCCGCAATCCGGAGGCCGCCGTCGGCAGCCAGACGCACGACCGCTGGCTGGCGCTCGGCAAGATGCAGTTCGACTACCTCATGGAGCACGGCCTCACCCCCGCCCACCGGATGCTCGACATCGGATGCGGCAACCTGCGCGCCGGCTGGCGCTTCATCGAGCACCTCGACGCGGGCCACTACTACGGCATCGACATCTCGCCCGACATCCTCATCGACGCCAAGAAGACCCTCGTCGGACGCGGCCTCCAGGACAAGCTGCCGCACCTGACCATCACCCGCGACCTCACCCTGGACTTCCTGCCCGACCGTCACTTCGACGTGGTGCACGCGCACAGCGTGTTCTCCCACTCGCCGATCGGGATCATCGACGAGTGCCTCGCGCACGTGGAACGCGTCCTCGCGCCCGGTGGCTGGTTCGACTTCACCTTCGACCGCACCGAGGGGACCGAACACCAGGTGCTGCGCGAGGACTTCTACTACCGCACCGAGACCCTCGTCGCCCTGGCCGCCAAGCACGGCCTGACCGCGCGGTTCATGGACGACTGGGAGCGGCTGGGCCACGGCCAGTCCAAGATCCGCGTCACCGCCCGCTGAGCGACGTCGCGACACCCCCCGGCCGGGAAGCCGTCACCGCGGCTTCCCGGCCTGTTGCTTGAAACTGCTTGGTACCGGACGACTTCGAGCAGCTTCCTTCAAATCGGGTACGCCGGTCCGCTATCTTGCCGGGTGCATGCCAATGCGGGGTGTCCGCTGCGGTGTGCCCGCGATCCGGACCGGCACGAGGAGCTGCCCGATGCAATGGACCACGCGGCACGACCCCCCACCCTCCCTCCCGCGCCCCACCCCGCCCCGCGTGCGCCGCAGAGCCCGCCTCGCGGCGCTGGTCGCCGCCGCGCTCGCGGCCGCCGGCCTCGCCGCCGCCGGCCCCGCCACGGCCCGTGCGGCCACCGCATCCCCGGGTGCATCCGCCGCACAGGCCGCCGCCCCCGCCGCCACGGCCGGCTCGGCCACCGGCCTCACCCAGTCGGGCGCCACCTTCACCGTCTCCACCACCAGCGGCGCGAAGGCCCGCGTGGTCGTCGCCCGCGCCGACATCTTCCGGCTCTGGCTGTCGCCCGACGGCTCCTTCACCGACGACCCGGCCCGCAAGGACCTCGCCCCCACCACCGACTTCGGTCCGGTCACCACCGCCTGGACGGACGCGGGCGCGTACTACCGGATCACCACCGGCGCCCTGTCCATACGCGTCAACAAATCGCCCCTGACCTTCGCCGTCTACCGCGCCGACGACTCCACCCTCGTCTGGCAGGAGAGCAAGCCCACCACCTGGGGCGGCGGCAAGACCACCCAGTACCTCGCGCGCGGCGCCGACGAGCAGTTCTACGGCACCGGCCTGCGCCTCGGCGAATGGGCCCTGCGCGACAAGATCGTCCCCGTCGCCGTCGACAACAGGTGGCGCGAGAACGACAACGCCAGCCCGGCGCCCTTCTACATGTCCACCAACCGCTACGGCGTCATGCGCAACACCTGGGCCCCGGGCTCCTACGCCTTCACCGCCCCCACCGCACTGACCCACGACGAGAACCGCTTCGACGCCTGGTACTTCACCGGCGACTCCCTCAAATCCGTCCTCGACTCCTACACCGACGTCAGCGGCAAACCCTTCCTCGCACCCCTGTGGGGCTTCGAACTCGGCAACGCCGACTGCTTCAACGCCTCCAACCCCGACTACCAGGGCGATCACAACCGGCCCCGCCACCAGACCACCCCCGACGTCGTCGGCTACGCCACCGACGCCCGCGCCGCCGACATGCCCTCGGGCTGGTTCCTGCCCAACGACGGCTACGGCTGCGGTTACACCACGCCCCTGAAGTCAACCGTCGACGCGCTGAGGGCCAAGGGCTTCCAGACGGGCCTGTGGACCTCCACCGGCCTCGGCTCCATCGCCGACGAGGTGGGCACCGCCGGCAGCCGGGGCGTCAAGACCGACGTGGCCTGGATCGGCAGCGGCTACAAGTACGCCTTCGACGGAGTCCAACAGGCCGTCGACGGAATCGAGAAGAACTCCGACGCCCGCCGCTACGTCTGGACCGTCGACGGCTGGGCCGGCACCCAGCGCAACGCCGTCGTCTGGACCGGAGACACCCACGGCACCTGGGACGACATGCGCTGGCACGTCCCCGCCATCACCGGCGCGGGCCTGTCCGCCCTCAACTACGCCTCCGGCGACGTCGACGGCATCTTCGGCGGCAGCCCCAAGACGTACGCCCGCGACCTCCAGTGGAAGGCCTTCACCCCCGCCTTCATGACCATGTCCGGCTGGGGCGCCACCCACCCGCAGGCCGGCTACCAGGACAAACAGCCCTGGCGGTTCGCCGAACCGTACCTGTCGATCAACCGCAAGTACCTCCAACTGAAGATGCGGCTGATGCCCTATCTGTACACGATGAGCCGCACCGCCCACGAGAGTGGCGTCCCCAGCACCCGCGCCATGGTCCTCGAACACCCCGACGACCCGGTCGCCCGGGGCAACCTCACCAGCGGCCAGTTCATGGCCGGCGACTCCTTCCTCGTCGCGCCCGTCGTCTCCGACACCTCCGTACGCGACGGCATCTACCTGCCCGCCGGGAACTGGACGGACTACTGGACGGGGAAGACGTACACCGGTCCGGGCTGGTTGAACGGCTACCAGGCACCCCTCGACACGCTGCCGCTCTTCGTCAAGGGCGGCGCGATCGTCCCCATGTGGCCGCAGATGAACCACACCGGCGAGAAGCCCGTCTCCACCCTCACCTACGACATCCACCCGCGCGGATCCTCCACCTTCAGCCTCTACGAGGACGACGGCCGCACCCGCGCCCACCTGACCGGCGCCTACGCCCGCCAGCGCGTGGACGTCACCGCCCCCACCGCCGGCTCCGGCACGGTCACCGTCTCCGTCGGCGCCCCCACCGGCTGTTTCGCCGGCCAACAGGCCACACGTGGCTACGAGTTCAGCCTCCACGTGGCCTCCGCCCCCACCGCCCTCACCGTCGACGGCGCCGCAGTGCCCCGCCACGCGACCAAGGCCGCCTACGAGGCCGCCGCCACCGGCTGGTTCCACGACCCCGCCGACCGTGCCGGGATCCTGTGGGTCAAGACCGGCACCAAGGCCGGCGCCTTCACGGTGACGGCCACCGGCACCACCATCCCCGCGGGCAGCCCCATCCCGGCCGGCTCCACGCCCATCGACCGCTCCGGCTGGAGCCTCGTCTCCGCCGACAGCCAGGAGACCGCCGCCGAGAACGGCGCCGCCACGCGCGCCTTCGACGGCGACCCCGCCACCCACTGGCACACCGCCTGGTCCACCGGCACCCCGGCCGCGCTCCCGCACGAGATCGTCCTCGACCTCGGCGCCCGCCACTCCGTCGACGGCCTCGGCTACCTCCCGCGACAGGACGGCGGCGTCAACGGCCGCGTCGGCGGCTACGAGATCTCCGTGTCCGACACCACCGCCGACTGGGGCACTCCCGCCGCCACCGGCACCTTCGCCGACACCGCCACCGCGAAAACCGTTTCCTTCGCCCCCAGAACCGGGCGCTACCTCCGCTTCAAGGCCCTGACCGAAGCGGGCGGGCGCGGCCCCTGGACCAGCGCCGCCGAAATCTCCCTCACCGGCCGCCCGGCCCCCCTCCCCGCCGACGCCACGCTCGTCGGGGCCGCCTCCGGCCGCTGCGTGGACCTCCCGCACAGCGCCACCACCCCCGGTACGGAACCCACCCTCTACTCCTGCCACGGCGGCCCCAACCAGCGCTGGACGCTCCGGGCCGACGGCCGCCTCACCGGCCTCGCCGGGGTCTGCCTCGACGGCGCCGACCCGGCCAAGGTCACCGTGCGGACCTGCGACGGCAGTCCGGGCCAGACCTGGCGACCGGGCCCGGACGGCAGTCTGCGTACGGCCGGCCAATGCCTGGCCCCGGCCGGCTCCGGCACCGCCAACGGCACCCGCCTCACCCGCGCCGCCTGCGCCGGCACCCCCGCCCAGCGCTGGACCTTCACCCCCTGACCCCCGGCACGCCCCGATCCCGGGCCGGACACCTCCCCCACGGGTGCCCGGCCCGGCCCGATCGGGCGTGGTTCCGGCCCCCGCCGGTGGGTAGGCGCCGCACCGGGGAACGCGAGGAGAGGAGCCCGGTCATGGGAACCGGAATCTGGGGTCACGCTCATGGCACGGGATACGTTCCCGGCATCGACCTCGTCGGATACAAGGTCGAGGCCACCGACGGATCGATCGGCAAGGTCGACAAGCACACCGAGGACGTGGGCCGCTCCTACGTGGTCGTGGACACCGGCCCCTGGATCTTCGGCCGGCGCGTGCTGATCCCCGCGGGCCTCATCGTCCGCGTGGACGCCGAGGACGAGACGGTGCACCTGTCCTGCACCCGGGACCACGTCAAGGATTCGCCCGACTTCGCCAAGCACGAGCGCGAGGACGAGCCGACCTTCGTCACCATGATCGAGAACTACTACACGAACCCGCACACCGGCCCCCACATGTGACGAGCCACGTCTGACCGGCCTTTGGAGGTGGACCGGCCCGCGGGAGATCATCCCCGCATGACATCTGACAAGATCACCGCAGCCGCCTCCGGCACCTGGAAACTCGGGGACCTGGAGGTCAACCGCATCGGCTTCGGCGCGATGCGCCTGCCGCAGACCGGCGGGGCGCTCGTCGCCGACGCCGTTTCGCGCGACCGGGGCCAGGCCATCGCCGTGCTGCGCCGGGCCGTCGAGCTCGGCGTCAACCACATCGACACCGCCGCCTTCTACTTCTCCCCGCTGCGCTCCGCCAACGAGCTGATCAACAGCGCGCTCGGCCCCTACCCGGACGACCTCGTCATCGCCACCAAGGTCGGGCCGGGCCGCGGCCCGTCGGGGGAGTGGGTCGAGCACGCCCGCACCGCCGCCGACCTGCGCGGGCAGGTCGAGGAGAACCTGCGCCAGCTCGGCCGCGACCACCTCGACGTCGTGAACCTGCGCGTCCTCGGCACCGACTCCGTCGCCGAGCGCTTCGGCGCCCTCGCCGAACTGCGCGAGGCCGGACTCATCCGCCACCTGGGCGTCTCCAACGTCACGCCCGAACAGCTCGCCGAGGCACGGACCATCGCGCCGGTCGTCTGCGTGCAGAACCCCTACGGCATCGGCATGCGGCCCGAGCAGGACGCGTTCGTCCGCTCCTGCGGCGAGCAGGGCATCGCCTTCGTACCCTTCTACTCGATCGCCACCACCGCCCGGGAGACCGGCGCGCGGACCACCGAGAGCGAGGAGCTGCTCGCCGTGGCGCGGGCCCACGGGGCGAGTGCGGCCCAGGTCCGGCTGGCCTGGACCCTCAGCCGGGGACCACACGTCCTCGCCATCCCGGGCACCGGCGACCCGGACCACCTCGACGCCAACGTCGCCGCCGGCGCCCTGCGCCTGACCGACGACGACCTCGCCGCCCTGGACCGCCTCCACCACGCGCCGGCGTAGCCGGGTGCGGGGCGGCGGCCGGCACAATCGGCGGATGAGCGAAGAAGTCCCCGCCGTCAGCGCCGCCGTCGCCCCCGTCCCCGTCGCCGTCCCCGTACCGGCGTCCGACCACGACCACGACCCGTACCTCTGGCTGGAGGACGTGTCCGGCGATGCCGCCCTGGACTGGGTGCGGGACCGCAACGCCGAGACCGTGGCCGCGCTGACCGCCGCCCCCGACTTCAAGACGCTGGAGCGCGAGGCCCTGGAGGTACTGGACGACGACGCGCGCATCCCGTACGTCGTCCGCCGGGGCCGTCACCTCTACAACTTCTGGCAGGACGCCGACCACGTACGCGGCCTCTGGCGGCGCACCACCCTGGAGGAGTACCGCACGGAGCGGCCCGACTGGGAGACCGTCCTCGACCTGGACGCCCTGGCCGAGGCGGAAGGCGAACCGTGGGCCTGGGCGGGCAGCAGCGTCCTCGCCCCCGCGTACCGCCACGCGCTCGTCATGCTCTCGCGGGACGGGGCCGACGCCTGCGTGGTGCGCGAGTTCGACCTCGAAGAGCTCCGGTTCGTCGAGGACGGGTTCACCGTCCCCGAGGCCAAGACCCGCGTCGGCTGGCTCGACCACGACCACCTGTGGATCGGCACCGACTTCGGCCCCGGCTCCATGTCCCCCTCCGGATACCCACTCCAGGTCCGCCGCTGGCGCCGAGGCACCCCCCTCGACCAGGCCGAACAGGTCTACGCGGGACGGCCCACCGACCTGTCCGCCAGTGGCTGGCGCGACCACACGCGCGGCTTCGAGCGCGACTTCGTCTCCCGCCAGATCGACTTCTGGAACCAGGAGCTCTACCTCCTCCCCGAGGACCCCACCGCCGCACCGCTGAAGATCGACGTACCCGACGACGCGGTCGCCTCCGTCCACCGCACGTGGCTGATCGTCAGCCCCCGCTCCCCGTGGCTCGGACACGCGGCCGGCAGCCTGCTCGCCTTCGACTTCGACGCCTTCCAGGCCGGCGCGCGCGACCCGCACGCCCTGTTCACCCCGGAGCCGCACACCGCGCTCGCCGGCTACAGCTGGACCCGCCACCACCTCATCCTGCGCACCCGCGCGGACGTCTCCTCCCGGCTGGAACTCCTCACCCCCGGCCCCGACGGCTGGAGCCGGGCACCCCTGGCCGGCGTCCCGCCGCTCTCCACGGCCTCCGTCATCTGCACCGACCCCGACGAGAGCGACGAGTACCTCCTCGACGTCACCGGCTTCCTCCAGCCCTCCACCCTCCACCGCGGCACGGCGGGCAGCGACGGGGAGGGCGAGACCCTCAAGCAGGCCCCCGCCCTCTTCGACACCACCGGGCTCGCCGTCGCACAGCACTTCGCCACCTCCGCCGACGGCACCCGGGTCCCGTACTTCGTCATCGGCCCCGAGGACCGCCCCGGCCCCGGCCCCACCCTGCTCTACGGCTACGGCGGCTTCGAGGTCTCGATGGTCCCGCACTACAGCGCGCTCACCGGCCGCTCCTGGCTCGCCCGCGGGGGCACCTACGTCGTCGCCGGCATCCGCGGCGGCCACGAGTACGGGCCGCCCTGGCACCAGGCCGCCCTCGGCGCGCGGCGCGTCCGCGCCTTCGAGGACTTCGCCGCCGTCGCCCGCGACCTCACCGCGCGCGGCATCACCACGCCGGCGCAGCTCGGCATCGAGGGCGGCAGCAACGGCGGCCTGCTGATGGGCGCCGTGCTGACCCGCGAGCCCGAGCTGTTCGGCGCGGTCGTCGCCCACGTGCCGCTGCTGGACATGCTCCGCTTCCACAAGCTCCTCGCCGGGGCCAGCTGGATCGCCGAGTACGGGGACCCGGACGACCCCGCCGACCGGCCCCACCTGGAGCGGATCTCCCCCTACCACCAGATCCGCACCGACGGCGCCCCGTACCCGCCGCTGCTCCTGCTCACCTCCACCCGCGACGACCGGGTCCACCCCGGGCACGCCCGGAAGATGGCGGCCCGGCTGCGCGAGCACGGCCACCCCGTCCTCTTCCACGAGCACCTCGGCGGCGGTCACGCGGGCGCCACCGACCACAAGCAGACCGCGTTCAACGAGGCCCTCGTCCACACCTTCCTGTGGGAGCGGCTGACCCCGGCGCGGTGAGGCCGGCGCGGTGAGGCCCGCGCGCCGATCCGGCCCGGCCGCGTCCGGCGCGGTGCCGGGCCGCTCGCGCCGGGGCTGGTGGAATGGACCGACCGGCGGCCCGAAGGGGGCCGCCCTACCGACGGAGGCGATGTGGCGGATCGCGAGGGGCACGCGTTCGGGCCGACTCCGGACGAGACCCTGGAGGCGATCGGCACCACCGACGACGAGCGCACCACCTGCCGGGAGCTGGCCGCGTTCGTCTTCCGGACCCTGTGCGACGCGGCCGCCGTCGACCTCACCGACGACGGCCGCGTCGAACGGGTGGCCGTCGCCGGCGTCGCCGGCCTGCTGCGGCCCCCGGTGGCGGAGGCGCGACCGGCCGTACGGGCGGTCGACGAGGGGCACCCCCTGCGCAGCTGGACCCTGCGGCCGGGCGGCCCCCCGCTGCACGGCCTGTCCGTCTCGCTGTCCCGGCAGGGGACCTCGTACGGGACCCTCCTCGTCGTACGGACCGGCCGGGGCTTCAGCGACCACGAGGCCGCCGCCCTGCACTTCGCGGCGCGGGTCGCGGCCGTGCACATCCGCCACGCCCGGCGGCTCGCCGCCACCGAGAGCGTCGCGCTGAAGCTCCAGCGGGCCCTGGTCTCCGACCCCGGCCGGCCGCACCCGAACCTGCTGATCGCGGGCCGCTACCTGCCGGTGGGGCCGAGCGCCCTCGTCGGCGGCGACTGGTTCGAGACCGTACGCCTGCACTTCGGACGGACCCTGCTGGTCGTGGGGGACGTGATGGGCCACGGCCTCGACGCCGCCGTCGACATGAACGCCTACCGTTCCACCCTGCGCGAGGTGGCCTCCACCGAACTCGCCCCGCACCGCGTGCTGCGCCAACTCGACACGCTGGTCTCCGAGGACGCGGCCCGCCGACCCGCGACCTGCCTGCTGGCACGGGTCGACCCGGCGCGCGGCGTCGCCGTCTACGCGAGCGCCGGCCACCTGCCGCCGGCCGTCTTCGCCGCGGACGGCACCGGACGGGTGCTGGACGTGCCCGTCGGCCCGCCCCTGGGCACGGGGTTCGGGGGCTACGAGTCGGTGGCGCACCCCCTGGGCGAGGGGGAGACCCTGCTGCTGTACACGGACGGGCTAGTCGAGCGGCGCGGCGAGGACGTCGACATCTCGCTGGCCCGTCTGACGGCCCTGCGGCTGCCCGGCGGCGGAACGATCTCCGAGGCGGCGGACGCGGTGGTCGAGGGCCTCGACGCGCAGCACGCCGAGGACGACGTGGCCGTCCTCGCCGCCCGGATCCGCTCCCGCGTCCCGCACGTCTGAGTCCTCAGGGGTGGGTGCGGGCGATCAGGAGGGCCACGTCGTCGTGGGTGTCGGGCCGGCGCAGGGCGGACAGCAGCAGGTCGCAGGTCTCCTCGATGGGCCGGTGGGGGCCGGCGAGGAGGTCGGTCAGGGTCAGCAGTCGGGTGTCGATGTCCTGGTCACGGGTCTCGACCAGCCCGTCGGTGTACAGGACCAGCTCGTCTCCCGGGCCGAGGGCGACGCTGGTCGTGCTGAAGGCAACGCCGCCGACGCCCAGCGGAACGGCCGTTTTCAGCCGCAGCAACCGCGGGTGGCGTCCACTGCGCAGGTGTACGGGGGGCAGGTGCCCGGCCGTGGAGATGTGGCACATCCGGGTGTGCGGGTCGTAGACGGCGTACACGCAGGTGGCCAGGGCCTCCCCGAGGTCGGCGGTGGCCGCGTCCAGGTGGGTGAGCACGGTCGCCGGCTCCAGGCCGAGGCGGCCGAGCGCCCGCGCGGTGGCCCGTAGCTGGCCCATGGCGGCGGCGGCGTTGATGCCGCTGCCCATCACGTCGCCGACGACGAGCGCCGTGCGGTCCTCGGTGAGGGGGATGACGTCGAACCAGTCGCCGCCCGTCTCGTCGGCGGCTCCGGCGGGTTGGTAGCGGTAGGCGATGTCGAGCCCGGGGGCGGGGTGCGGGTCCTGGGGCAGCAGGTGGCGCTGGAGGGCGAGCGCGGTGTGCCGTTGGCGCTGGTACCAGCGGGCGTTGTCGATGGAGACGGCGGCGTGCGCGGCGAGTTCGGACGCGAGCAGGACGTCGTCGTGGCCGAACGGTACGGGGTTGCGGGCGCGCTTGAGGTCGAGCGCACCGAGCACCTGGCCCCGGGCGATGAGCGGTACGGCCAGGTACGAGTGCAGGCCGGCCTCCCCGAGCAGTCGGGCCGCGTCCTGGTCGCGGGCGATGCGCGGCAGGTCCTCGGGGTGCACGTGCGGTACGAGGACGGGCCGCCCGGTGCGGGCGCAGTGGGCCACCAGCCGGGCGGGGCCGTAGAGGGCGACGTCGCCGACGGGGTCGGCGGCCGCCTCGGCCTGCGTCCGGTAGGCCGCTTTGAGGGCCAGCGCCCGGAACCGTACGGCTCCGTCGTCCGCGTCCTCGCCGGGTCGGGCGCCGGTGAGGATGGTGTCCAGGACGTCGACGGTCGCGACGTCGGCGACCTCGGGGACCACGACGTCGGCCAGTTCGCGGGCGGTGATGTCCAGGTCGAGGGTGGTGCCGATGCGCACCGAGGCGTCCGCGATGAGGGACAGGCGGCGCCGGGCGCGGGCGGCCGACACGGCGGTCCGGTGCTGTTCGGTGACGTCGACGACCGAGATCGCGACGCCGATCACCTGGGCCGCCTGGTCGTCGAGGCGGTAGACGGACATCAGCCAGGCGTGCTCGTCGTCCGCGTCCGCGTCGGTGTCCGCGTCCGCGCGGGTATCGGCGTCGCTGTCGACTTCTGGGGGGCTCGCGCCGATGCGGCCGGTGGTGAACTGGTCGAGGATCGGGACTCCGGTGGCCATCACGTGCCGCATGCATTCCTCGATGGCCTCCGTGTCCAGGAACGGCAGGACGTCGCCGATCCGACGCCCCAGGTGGCGGGCGGCGGGCACGGCGTTGATGCGTTCCAGTGCCGGGTTGACCAGGACGTAACGCAGGTCGGTGTCCAGGACGGCCAGGCCGATGGGGGACTGGTCGACCAGGCGCAGGGACAGCGCGAGGTCCCGTTCGACGCGGCGCAGGGTGGCCTGCTCGGAGGCCAGTCCGAGGGCGAACAGCCGGCCGTTGTCGGCCTGGAGCCGCATGTTGCGGAACTCCACCAGAACCGTGTGGCCGTCGCGGTGGCGTATGGGGAAGGTACCGGCCCAGGCGCCTCGACCCGTCATGACCTGCGCGAACAGGCTGAGCACCTCCTGACGGTGGCTCTCCGCGACGAGCAGCTTCGCGGCCGGTCGGCCGAGGGCCTCCTCGGGCGGGTACCCGTACAGGGTCGTGGCCTGCGGGCTCCACAGGCGGATGCGGCCCTCCGCGTCGAGGACGACGGCGGCCACACCGAGCACGTCCAGCAGGCCGCCGGCCGACGGGATGCCCGCCGGCAGCGGCACCTCGACGGCAGGCACCACGGCCGTGGGGTCCCGCGGTCGCGGGCCTTCGGCCGGCGTTCCGGGGCCTTCGGCCGGTGGTACGGGCTGCACATCGGCCATCACCGGCCTCCTCACCCGGACGGACCTCTCTCCATGCTGCGGCCCCGGGCCCGGGTGTGCGACCCGGTCGCGCTCAGGCGCGCGCACGCCGGTGCGCCCGCCCCGCGTCACCGCCGCCCGGGGACGCGCCGCGGGACGGCGCGGGACGGCGGTGACGCGGGTGGACGCGGGTGTGCGGGTCGGTCAGTGGAAGAGCATGGACGCGCCGCCGACCGGGGTCGTCACCGATCCCGGGCACAGGAAGCTGCCGGAGGTCTTGGTGGCGGTGAAGGCCCGGTTGACGTACTTGAGGGTGGACCCGTCGCGGTCCCAGACCAGGTTCGTGGCCTTGTAGCGGCAGGAGACGAAGCTCTGCTGCCCGGTGATGTCGATGAAGTCGGTGCGGGCGGTCGCGGTGGCGTCGTCGAAGGTGAAGGTCGGGTTGTTGTTGAGGGCGGCCGTGATGCCACCGCCACAGGCGAGGTTGCCGCCGGGCTTGTTGACGGTGGTGCGGTCGACGGTGAGGGTGCTCGGCGGGGTGGCGCTGGTGGTGGCGTTGGTCCAGGTGCAGGTGTTGCCGGCGACGACGATGACGCCGTCGACGCGCTGGTCGGCCGCGCTGCTCGCGGTGGCGGTCGTGGCTCCGGCCAGAGTGGCCACCACGGCGGCGGCCGCCGTGCAGAGTTTCGCGAGGTGCCTCATGTCGGTCTCCTTGACACGTCCTTGTGGGGGTGTGGTGCGAGGCCGTTCGGAGTGCGCCACGGAGCGTGCCACAGGGGTCTTGAGATGTCATGACCACATCATGTATTGGCCGGAATGCGGCTACGGAGGCAGCCCCCGGGGGCCGGGCGGGGCCTCGGGCGGGGGAGAGGGGGCGGGCCGAGCCGGGTTCAGGGGATGTCGGTGTCCGTCGGCTCGGGTTCGTAGAGGTGCGGCGCGTCGCCCTGCCACTCGACCAGCGGGGAGGGCTCGCCGAGGATCAGCTCGTCGGGGTCCGGGACCTCGGCGCGGCGGAGGAACTCGATCACGTCGGTGTCGGCGTGCGCGACGCCGAGGACGCTCTCGCGGTTCTGGACGCGCAGCGTCACCCGACGGCCGCCGGAGGGCGAGATGCGATGGACGACGATCGGCGCGTGCTCCATCCCTCCACCCTGCGTCCGGGCGGCCCGGGGCGCCACCGCCGGGCGCGCCATCCGGCGTACCACCCGGGGAGTGCGCCGGAGAAGCTACGTCGGCGTGACGCGGGTGACGCGGGGGCGCGTCTGGCTTGACGGTATGGAACTCGGCGCGAACGCCCCGGCCCGGCCCCGGCCCCGTACTCCCCGCGCGGTACGCGAGGTGCCGCCGGCCGCCCGTAGGCCACCCGCGCGACGCGGCTGCCGCCGGGCGGCGGCGCCCGCCCGTAGGCTGAAACCATGTGCGGCCGCTACGTCTCCACCCGCAGCCCCGATGACCTCGCCGACCTGTTCGAGATCCCGGGGCGCAGCCCGGACCCGGTGGTGCCGCCCAGCTGGAACGTGGCGCCCACCGATCCGGTGTGGGCCGTGCTGGAGCGCGCGGACCGCGAGACCGGCGTCCTGGAGCGGCGGCTGCGGGCCCTGCGGTGGGGGCTGGTGCCGTCGTGGTCGAAGACCGCGACCGGCGGCGCCAAGATGATCAACGCCCGGGTCGAGACCGTGGCCGAGAAACCCGCCTACCGGCGCGCCTTCGCCGCCCGCCGCTGCATCCTGCCCGCCGACGGCTTCTACGAGTGGCAGTCCGTCCCCGCCACCGCCACGGCGAAGGCGTACAAGCAGCCGTACTTCATCCGCCCCCAGGACGGAGCGGTGATGGCGATGGCCGGCCTGTACGAGTTCTGGCGCGACCCCGCCGTCCCGGACGGCGACGACCCGGCGGCCTGGTGGGCCACCTGCACCGTCCTGACCACCGAGGCCACCGACGACGCCGGCCGCATCCACCCCCGCATGCCCCTCGCCCTCGCCCCCGCCGACTACGACGCCTGGCTCGACCCGACGGAAGGGGACCCCGACGCCCTGCGCGCCCTCCTCACCACCCCCGCCGACGGCCGCCTGGAGGTCCGCCCCGTCACGACCGCCGTCAACAACGTGCGCAACAACGGCCCCGAACTCCTCGACCGTGTCGAGGCCCCATCGGGCGACGAAGGCGGCCCGGCGGGTCGATAGTGGGCCTGTGAACGACGTATCGCACGACGACGGATCGCCGGAACCCGAAGGGGTCGCCTGGTCCGGTTCCGAGGGGGCCAGGGCCTTCGCCGCCGTCGAGGCGGCCACCGACTGGCTGCTCGGCTACCCGTTCGTCTTCCGCGCCCTGGCCGCCCGGATCCGCCCCGGCGACGTACTGGTGGACTACGGATGCGGCCCCGGCAGGGTGGCCCGCCACGCCGCCCGGACGCTCGGGGTGCGGGTGCTCGGCGTGGACACCTCCCCGCAGATGCTGGACCTGGCCCGCGCCGCCGGCCCGCAGGACGTGGAGTACCACCTCGTCGAGGACGGCCGGGTCACGGACCTGCCCGACGGCTGCGCGGACGCGGCCATGTGCAGCCACGTCATCGCCTCGCTGCCGAGCGAGGAGGCGCTGCTCGGCGTGTTCACGGAGGTTCGCCGGCTGCTGCGCCCCGGCGCCCCGTTCGTGCTGCTCGTCACCGACCCGGCCTGCGCGGGCCCCGCGTACGCCTCGCTGCGCATCGGGTCCCCGGGCGAGACGTTCGCCCCCGGGGACCCGCTGACCGTCCGCCTGCTGCGCACGGACGGTTCCTGGCAGGAGGTCCGCAACCACGCCTGGCCGGTGGACACGCACCCGCCCCTGCTGGAACGCGCCGGATTCCGCGACATCGCCCAACACCGACCGACCGTGACGGAAGCCGCCTCGGTCGCCGCCCCGGACCTCGTCCGCAGCCGCCCCTGGACGGCTGAACGCGAACGCCCGCCGCTGGTGATCACGACGGCCGCAGCCGCCGACCGACTGCCCGGCTCCCCTTGAAGATTTCGGCGAAAATAAGACAGGTCGGTGGCCGGTATGGAAGCCTGCTGCGCACGGCCGAGCGCGATCGGGTGTGAGGCCGTCACAGGGGAGGCTTCATGAGTGGACCATTGCTCCGGAAATCCCGTGCGGTACTGGCGGGTTCGCTGATGGCGGCGAGCATCGTCGGCCTCAGCGCCGCTCCCGCCGCCGCGTGGACCGGAGGGAACGTCTGGGTCAACTTCGGTAGCTGGAACTGCCCGGCCGGTGGCTCGGTGGTGGGTGTCTACTGGGGTGTCGACGCCTATTCGAGCGGTCCGGCCGGCGGGGACTGGGGGGACAACGTCATCTATCCGCGCGTGCGGGTGGGAGCGGGTGCCCACAACACCCTCAGCTACCAGACGATGTGCAAGAAGTGGGGCTGGTACACCTACCGGGGTGTGGTCGGCCAGCGCACACTGACGCCGTACAAGTCGGGTCTGAGCTACACCTACTGACCCGTCGACGCCAGGGGGACGGCCGCCCCCTGGCGTCATGCGCGCCCGTGTCGTCAGCCCGTGGGGGTGTGCGCCGGGCCGGCGGGGGCGCCCGGGTAGCTCTCGCCGAGGACCGTGTCGAACAGCGTGGTCACCTCGCGGGGCGTCAGCCCCTGGTCGCGGGCCTCGCGCATCCACTCGCCGAGCCGCGTCCGCAGCGGGGATTCCGGCGCGGTCTGGGGCGTGGCCAGCGACCGCGTGATGAAGGTGCCCGACCCCTGCCGCACCTCCACCAGCCCGGCCCGTTCCAGTTCGCGGTACGCCTTCAGCGTCGTGTTCGGGTTGACCTTCGTGGTGGCGGCCACCTGCGCCGCCGTCGGCAGTTTGTCGCCCTCCGTCAACGCCCCCATCCGCAGGGCCTGTTCGACCTGGTGGACGATCTGGAGGTAGGCGGGCAGACCGCTGCGGCGTTCGATGCGAAACACGACCACGGTGCCCGCCTCCTTGATCCTTCGTGGGTTGGCATTCAGCCTAGTAGGGGGTGCCGGGGACTACAGCGGTGCGCGGCGGCCCCGCCACAGCAGCCCCGCGACCAGGGCGGCGGCAGCCGCCAGGTACAGGGCGGCGCCGGTCCACTGCATGCCCGCCATCTGGTCGCGCTCGAAGAAGTCCCACACCGAGTTGACGATGCCCAACGAGGCCCGGCAGCCCTCCGGAGAGGCGTCGGACACGCAGGTGCCCCAGCCGTAGAGCTTCCCCGACCCGGTGCCGATCCACTGGTCCACCTGCACCACCTGGTCGAGGAACGCAGGCTGGGGGCCGTCGAGGGGGAAGGCGATCCGGCGCGGCGTGCCGAGCCGTTCCCGGTAGACCTCGGCGACCAGGCTCACCGCGTACGAGGTGACGAGCGTGACGGCCATCGCCGGCACGATCCGGCGGATCAGCGTGCCGATGGCCATGCCGAGCGCGGTGTGGAACAGGACCTGGGCCACCAGCATCGGTCCCGTGGTCTCGAACGGCCCGCCGGTCAGCCACTGGTTGGCGCCGATCGGTTCGGCCGACCGCCACCACCAGGCGTAGAACAGGCTCAGCGGCAGCGCCGTCGCGACGGCGAGCGTCAGGGCGAAGCCCACCTTCCAGCGCAGCCAGCGCCCCCGGGCCACGGACTGCGTCGTGACCAGCCGTACGGTGCCCCGTTCCTGGTCGGAGGCGATCAGCGGGGCGCCGAGGAACACCCCGAGCAGCAGCGGGAGTGAACCCACTCTGGAGGCGAAGGAGTTGAGGTCGTTCTCGATTCGGTTGACGAGGTCGCCGTCGAGCGGGACGGTGGATGCCGGGCCCCAGCCCGCGAGGCGCAGGGAATCCACCATTTCGCCGCGCAGGTAGATCATCCAGGCGGAGCCCAGCACGACCGCCGCCGCGCACACGAGGAGCGCCGTACGGTGCTGTCGCACCACCAGCCACGCCAGTCCGCGCAGTCTGCGCGGGCGCCGCTGCGCCACGGTGTCGACGGGGCCTCGGCCGGTGGCGGCCGACGTGTTCGCGCTCACGCGGCGGGCTCCTCTCGGTGGTCGGGAAAGGCGGAAGGGGACAGCAGGGCCGGGGCCTCGGGCGAGCGGAGGTAGGCGAGCAGGACCTCCTCCAGGCTCGGTTCCGACAGCTCCCAGGCGCTGTCGAGCGGTCCCTCGCGCCGCACCAGGGCGGTGAAGTGGCGCCCGGAGGTGCGCGCCTCGATCAGGGTGTGGGTGTCGAGGCCTGCGGGCAGCGCCCCCTCGGGTGAGGTCACCCCCGCGACCACGGTGTGCAGGGACACCAACTCGTCGGCCTCGCCCGCCATCCGTACGCGGCCATCCGCGAGCACGAGCATGTAGTCGCACATGTCCTCGATCTCGCTCAGGATGTGGGAGGCCATCAGGATGGTGGTGCCCTGCTCGGCCGCCTCGGACAGCAGCAGCGCCCCCAGCTCGTCGCGGGCCACCGGGTCGAGATCGGCCATCGGCTCGTCCAGGAGCAGGAGTTCGGGCCGCTTGCCGAAGGCGAGCGCCAGCGCCACGCGGGTGTGCTGACCGCCCGACAGCTCCCTGATCCGGGCTTCGAACGGGATCTGCCCGCCCCGGACGATCCGCTCGGCCGCCGCCCGGTCCCAGCCCGGGTTGAGCTCCTGCCCCAGGCGCAGGGTCTCGGCCACCGTGAAGTTCTTGAACAGCGGCTTGTCCTGGCCGAGGTAGGCCCATCGGGCCATGGTGGAGGGCGCGTCGATCGGGGCGCCGAAGAGCCGCAGCTCGCCGGCCGAGGGGTCGACGAGTCGGGTCATCAGGGAGAGCAGGGTGCTCTTGCCCGCGCCGTTGGGGCCCACCAGGGCCGCGACGCGTCCGACCGGGATCCGGAACGAGCAGTCGCGCAGGGCCCAACCCCGGCGGTACCTCTTGCCCAGGCCGCGGGCCTCGACGGCCCATCGGACGCGGGTCCGGCCGGACGTGGTCATGTCTGGCACAGCTTCCCCCCTCGCTCCATCAATCCATTAGGTGACTAGTGGAATCATGGTCCGGGGTGGGATCACTGTCAACCGCCCCCGGGCGCGACGAAGGGAGCGCGCGACGAAACGAACGAAAGGGGCGGGCGACGATGTGTCGCCCGCCCCTCGGGTCGGTCAGCTCGCGCCCGACGAGGCGCGCGGGGTCAGGCCGTCACCGTCCGGGGCCGCGCCTCGCGGGCCGCCGGCGCGAGGCGCCCCGTACGGTCCAGGCCGTACAGGGCGGCGGCGCAGCCGAGGCCCAGGGTGAAGAGGACCAGCCAGGGCAGCGCGGACATCCCCGCCGAGCGGGACGCGTCCAGCGCCGCACCCGTGAGCAGGTTGCCGAGGGCGATGCCGACCCCGCAGACGGTGTTGTAGAGCCCGTAGTGGGTCGCCACCAGCCGGTCCCCGGAGAGCCGGACGATGGTGTCCATCTCGAAGGGGTAGGCGATCATCGTGCCCACCGCCAACAGCAGCGCGGACAACGCGGCCGGCCCCGCGGCCACCAGCCACCGGCCCGGCCCCGACTCCGGTACGGGAACGGCCGTCGCGGCCAGCGGCGGCAGGAAGGCCAGCCCCATGGAGAGCAGCCCCCGGCACAGGGCCTGCCCCGGCTCCCACCGGGCCTTGCACCAGGCCGTCACCCGGGTCTGGAAGCCGATGGTGCTCAGCCCCGAGACGGCGAAGAGCACCGCCACGGCGGCCGTGCCGAACGCCCCCTCGCCGCCCAGGCGCCGCACCTCCAGCGGCAGCGCCAGGTACACCTGGAAGGTCAGCACGTACGAGCCGATCATGGCCACGGAGAACAGCAGGAACGGCCGGTTGGCGAGGATGCCCCGCCACTGCGTGAGCACCCCCTCGCGCGGCCCCTCCTCCCGCCGCGTCGCGTCGTCGCCCCGCCGGGCGGGCAGCGCCCGGACCTGTACGAGGCTCAGCACCGCGAAGATCCCCGCCGCCACCAGGCACGTGACGCGGAAGTCGACCCCCGTGAGCACCATGCCGACCAGGGGCCCCAGCAGGATGCCCGCCTGGTAGAAGACGTTGAAGAGGGCGAACGCCTCCACGCGCCGCTCGCCCGCGTCCACCGCCAGGTAGGCCCGGGTGGCCGGGTTGAACAACGCCCCGGCCAGGCCCGTCGCGGCCGAGGCGGCGATGAGCGCCGGCACGGAGGAGACGAGCCCGAGCGTCGCGAAACCGGCGACGCGCAACACGAGCCCCGCGATGATCATCGGCTTGTAGCCCAGCCGGTCGGCGAGCGTCCCGCCGATCAGGAACATGCCCTGCTGGCTGAAGTTGCGTACGCCGAGGATCAGCCCGACCGTCCAACCGGCGAGCCCCAGCGGACCCGCCAGGTGAGTGGCCAGGTAGGGCATGAGCATGTAGAAGCCCAGGTTGATGGTGAACTGGTTCACCATCAACAACCGGGGGCCGCGCTCGTACGAACGGAACTGCGCGAGCGTGCCCGTCACCGCGACGGCTCCGACGCCTCGCGCAGCGGTGCCTCCCGCAGGGACAGGGGATCGACCACGCTCGCGCAGCGCGTCCAGCGGGTGACCTCCTTCTCGTCCAGCCGGCCGATCGTGTCGGGCTCCGCCGCGGGAGGGGCGCCCAGCAGGCCGTGGGCGGCGCAGTAGTCGTCGTCGTACACGGTCCCCAGGTAGCGCTGCGGGCCGTCGGGGAACACCGCCGCGATCCGCGTGTCCGCCGGCAGGGTGCGCGCCAGCCAGCCGGCCACCAGCGCGACCGCGCCCACGCTCCAACCGCCGGTCGCGTAGTGCGAGGCGGCGAGCCGACGGCAGGCCCACACGGCCTCCCCGGGCGCCACCCAGTGCACCTCGGAGAACTGGTCGTAGGCGACGTTGCGCGGGTAGATGCTCGACCCGAGCCCGCGCATCAGCCGGGTCCGGGCGGGCTGTCCGAAGATCGTCGAGCCCACCGTGTCCACCCCCACCACCGTCAGATCGGGGTAGAGGCGGCGCAACACCCGGGAGACGCCGGCGGAGTGCCCGCCCGTGCCCACGCTGCACACGAGGACATCGATGTGGCCCAGCTCCGTGGCCAGTTCGAGGGCGAGCGGGGTGTAGGCGGTGGTGTTGTCCGGGTTGTTGTACTGGTCCGGGCACCAGGAATCGGAGTGCCGGTCCAGGAGGCGGCTGACGCGGTCGCGGCGGGCCTGCTGCCAGCCGCCGGTGGGGTGCGGTTCGGACACGACGTTGACCTGCGCCCCGTACGCGGTCAACAGTCGGGTCATCGACGTCTCCAGGCCCGGGTCGGTGACCAGGGTGACGGGATGCCCGTGCACCATCCCGGCCAGGGCCAGACCCAGGCCGAGGGTGCCGCTGGTGGACTCGATGATCCGGCCGCCGGGCTTCAAGTCGCCCCGCGCGCGGGCTCGTTCGACCATGTGCAGGCCGGGTCGGTCCTTGATGCCGCCGGGGTTGAACCCTTCGAGCTTGGCCCAGAAGCCGCGACCGGCCGGGGCGAGCGGCTCGGACACGCGCAGCAGGGGGGTGTTGCCGACCAGACCGGAGAGGTTGGTGCGGGCGGGGGGTGTGAGGTCGGTGGTCGAGGAGTGCATGCTTCCGCTCTCGGTTGATGGTGCGTCAGGTGGTCACTCGGACGTCAGCCGTTGGCAACGGCTCTACGGGAGCGGTCTAGACGCGCCATCGACACACGCTCGTGAGCGTGGTGCGACCGGATCGGTCGATCAGGAGCCCGTCGGTGCCGGGCGGCGGCGCCGGTGACGGGGGTGCGCGGGTGGCGTCCGTACGGGGGAGTACGGCGGAACCCGTGGGGGACGGGCTCTCCGGTGGGGCCGGGGAGACCAGGGCGGGGGCGGAACAGGCCGGTCCGTGACCCCGGTGGGCCGGCGCCGGCAGCTCCGGGGCCGGCTCCGGCGTCGACCGGGGCTCCCCCTCCCGCTGGGCGGACGTGGAACCGGATTGTGGCGCGGTTCCGGCGGCGGGTGAGTGGTGCGAGGCGAACAGGGGTCCGGCGCGGTGGACTTGCCGGCCGTTGCCGTGGCGGTGCTCGTGGCCGGGGTCATGGCCGTGGTGGCCGTCGCCGAAGAGATGGGGCGGGCAGTGCGCGAGCGTCAGGAGCAGGGCGCCCAGGAGCCCGGCCAACAGCGCGCCGGCCCGTGGCACGCGCCGGCGGCGGGCCGGGCGTGGGCGAGGGCGACGGGACACGGGTCCTCCGTGGCGGGGGCGGGGATCACGGACGGGCGGCACCTGGGGGCCAGGATAGGGGCGAAACATCCCAAAACGCCGCTTCGAGGCGAGGGGGGAACGGCGGGTCGCCCGGTGGGGGAGGGGGATCCGTAGCGCTAGATGAGGAGGACGGTCGAGGCGCGCGCAGGGGATGGCGGCGCGAGCGGGGCGCGGTCGCGGCTGCCCGTGTGCGCGTACGGGCCCCCGTGCTCGGCGTACCTGGGCGCGGGCGGCAGGCCGCAGGGCGCCGCTTCCGTCAGGGACACCTGACGGGGGGTGAGCGGGTCGCACTCGTGCCCCGAATGGGCGGCGCCGTGAGAGTCGACCGGCGGAAGGGCCGAGGTGGAGACGGCCGATGCGGCGGTGGACGAGGCGGCGGCCGTCGGCGCGGCGGCGGCCCACGTGACAGTGGCCGGCGCGGCGGTCGCGGCCCGGTCCGGGTGGCCGGTCGGCGCGCCGTGCGCTCCGGTGCCGTGCGCGTCGGTGCCGTGCGTCCACAGCAGGCCCAGCAGCAACAGCGTCAGCCCGAGCACGCGCAGCAGACCCGCCGACGGACGGCGGACGCGCGCCGTGTCGTGCGAGCGGGCTGTGACCATACCGTGATCGTAGCCGTCCCCGTCGAAGCCGGAACGCCGCTATTCGGTCAAAGTCGAGGCGGGCGGTACGGGCCTGACGGCGGCCACCTGATGCAGGCGCAGCGCGAGTTGGAGCTCCAGCGCGCGGTCCGGCGACTGCCAGTCGGAGCCCAACAGCCGGCCGATCCGCTCCAGGCGTTGCACGACGGTGTTCACGTGGACGTGCAGGGCGTCCTTGGCCCGCGACTGGCTCATACCGGTCGCGAACCAGACCCGCAGCGTGTGCACGAGATCGCTGCCCCGCCGCGCGTCGTACTCCAGGACCGGCCCGAGGACCGCCTCGACGTAACGGGACAGATCCGGCCGCTCCCCCAACAGCACCCCGAGGAACCCGAGATCGGCCAGGGTGCTCCCGTCGCCGGTCCGCCCCAGGGCGCGCAACGTGGACAGACAGCGCAGCGCCTCGGCGTGCGCCCGGGGCAGCTCCGCCGGACCCGGACCGGCCCCCGCGGCCCCGACCGTCACCGGCCCGCCCACCGCCCGTCCCAGGGCGGCGGCCAGCGCCGGAGCGTCGGTGCCGGGACTGTCCGACGGGGTCAGGAGCACCGCGTGGTCGTGGTGGATCCCCGCGAGCCCCCGCCGTTCGCGGGCGTGGTGCGCCGCCGCCGCGAGGAGGCGGGGGCGGGGGGCGGCGTCACTGTGCAGGACGAACAGGGCGTGCGGGCGGGCGAGGTCCACGCCGAGCCGGCGGGCCCGCACGGCCAGGCCGGCCGGATCGGCCGCCGGGCTGAGCAGGTCGCCCAGCAGCTCACCGCGTACCCGGTCCTCGGTCTCGGCCACCGACCGGCGCAGGAGCAGCAGCAACGCCGTGACCATCGCGGCCCGTTCGAACAACCGCCGGTCGGCGTCGTCGAGCCCGCGGCGCCCGGTGAGCGTGATGCTGCCGAGCAGCTCCGGTCCCGCGAGGACGGCGCAGACCCAGGCGTCGCCCCGCTGGACCGCGCGGCCTCCGGCCCGGGAGGCGGTCACCGCCTCGGCGGGCGGGGGCGACGCCGTGGTGCCGGCGCGGGCCAGCTCCGTACCGTCCGCGTCGTGGACGAGGGTGCCGCCGCCCAGCAGCGCGCCGATCGCGGCGGCCACCTCGGCCACGTCCCCGCCGCGCAGCACGATCCCGGTGAGCCGGTCGTGCGCGTCCTCCGCCCGGCGCAGCGCGTCGCTGCTCGCCTGGACGGCGCGCGAGGCCACGCCCAGCTCGGCCAGGGCCCGACGGGTCTCCTCCAGCAGCCGGGCCCCGTCGATGGCGATGGCGGCGTGGTCGGCCAGCGAGGACAACAGGGCCACCTCGCGCGGGGTGAACGCGCGCGGAGCGCGGTCGGCGGCGAAGAGCACGCCGATCACCTTCGACCCCAACCGCAGCGGCACGCCCAGGATGGCGTGCAGATCCTCCTCGGCGACGGCGCTGTCGATCGTACGGGTGTGCTGGAAGCGGGGGTCGCTCTGGTAGTCGCCCGTCGCGTACGGGCGGGCGGTCTGGGCGACGAGCCCGCCCAGGCCCTCGCCCATCCCGAGCCGCAGTTGCTGGAAGGCCGCCGACACCGAGCCGTCGGTGACCCGCATGAACGTGTCGCCCGCCGCCTCGTCGTTCAGCGACAGGTAGGTGACGTCGGTGTGCAGCAGGGCCTTGGCGCGGTGCGTGATGGCCCGCAGTACGGCGTCCAGGTCGCGCAGCGCCGCGAGATCGCCGGCCGTGTCGAACAGCGCCGTCAACTCGGCCTCACGGGTGCGGTGTTGGGCGAGCGTCCGATGGATCTCCAACGCCGCCCGCGTGGCCTCCTCCAGCGCGCCCACCGCCTCGGCGGCCGCACCGCCGGCGCGGGCGGCCGCCAAGGGCCGGGTCAGCTCCTCGGCGGTCGCGCCGCGGGCGAGCAGGTGCAGCAGATCGCCGGGGTCGGTCACGGGGGTGAGCATACGGGCGGCTCCGCTCAGCCCGTCACCACGGCGGACTTCGGGTCCGAGGCGGGCGCTCCGGCGCCGGCGCCGCCCACCGGCTCGGTCAGGCTGCGGCCCCGGGTCTCGCGGGCGAACAGCACGGTCACGGTGGTGATCAGCGCCGCCGCGCACACGTACAGGGAGACCGGCACGGAGGAGTCGTACTCCTTCAGCAGTTCGACGGCGATGATCGGCGCGAGCGCCCCGCCCACGATCGACGCGAGCTGCGAGCCCATGGAGGCGCCGGAGTAGCGCACCCGCGTGTCGAACATCTCCGATATGAACGCGGCCTGCGGCCCGTACATCGCCCCGTGCAGGAGCAGCCCCGCGGTCACCGCGACCGTGATGACGGGGAAGGAGCGGGAGTCGAGCAGCGCGAAGAACGCGAACGCCCAACCCGCCATGCCCACCGACCCGATGAGGGTGACGGCGCGGCGGCCGATGCGGTCCGACAGGGCGCCCCACAGCGGGATCGTCACGAAGTGCACGGCCGAGCCGATCAGTACGGCGTTCAGCGCGTCGCTCTTGGGCAGCCCGAGGTGGACGGTGACGTACACCAGGAGGAAGGCGGTCAGGACGTAGTACGAGATGTTCTCGCCGAGCCGCGTGCCGATGGCGCTGAGCACCCCGCGCCAACCGGTGCGCAGCACCTCCACGACCGGCGGCCTGTGCTCGGCCCCGGCCGCCTTCTCGGCCTCGGCACGGGCCTGCGCCTCCAGGAACGCCGGGGATTCGGAGACCGAGACGCGGATCCACAGCCCGATGATCACCAGCACGCCCGAAAGCAGGAAGGGGACGCGCCAACCCCAGGCGAGGAACGCCTCGTCCGACTGGACGGCGGCCAGCAACGCCAGCACACCCGTCGCCAGCAGGTTCCCGCCCGGCGCGCCGGCCTGCGGCCACGACGCCCAGAAGCCGCGGTTGCGGTCGTCGCCGTGCTCCGCGACGAGCAACACCGCACCGCCCCACTCACCGCCCAGCGCGAAACCCTGCACCAGCCGCAACACCGTCAACAGGACGGGCGCGGCCGCCCCGATGCTCGCGTGGGTGGGCAACAGCCCGATGGCGAACGTGGCCCCGCCCATCATCAGCAGGCTCAGCACCAGCAACCGCTTGCGCCCGATCCGGTCACCGTAGTGCCCGAACACGATCCCGCCGAGCGGCCGGGCGGCGAAACCGACGGCGTAGGTGAGGAACGCCAACAACGTCCCGACCAGGGGGTCGCTGCCGGGGAAGAACAGGCTGTTGAACACGAGCGCGGCGGCGGAGCCGTACAGGAAGAAGTCGTACCACTCGACGGTGGTCCCGATGAGACTGGCGGCGACGACGCGCTTGATGGAACCGGAACTTGGAGACGTTGCGGCAGACACGGCCATGAGGACCACTTCCGGACGGGGACGATGACGACTGGATGTCGCCACACCGTAGGAACCCCCAGGTCAGCCGGGTATGTCTCGCGCCCACACAGTTGACCCCCGGAATATGTGCGTGCAACCCACGGTGGCATCCGGAGCTCCGGTCGGGGCGCAGCGCCCGGCCCTCGCCGCCTTCGGCAGCTGAGGGCCGGAACCGGAACGGGAGAGGGTCCGGGCGTGAGCCACGAACAGCGGCTCTTGCGTGGCAGGGGTGAAGGGTGCGTTTTAGTCTCGTGCCGCATGCCCGCAAGGAACAGACCGTGCGGTTGTCGGCCTCCTGAGAGGTCCGCTGGGCGGACTCTTCCGTGATGTGCTCGCGAAAGGACACCGTGCGAACAGCCGAATCCTCGGCCTCGTCCCCCCAGAACAGGTGAAGCCAGCCGCGAGGTGCTGACGAGATGACGCCACCCACCCCCAAGGCACTTTCCCCATCCCGCCCCATCACAGGCCAGACCATGGCCGCCTGGTCCGCGGCACTCCTCTCCATGGGCGCCTACTGCCTCGCGATGGCCGTGCACGGCACCTATCCTTTCGGCGGTCGCTCGCGTGCGGTCAACGATCTCGGCAACCAGCTCGTGCCGTTCCACGCCCACTTGTGGGATCTGATGCACGGCAACACGACCGGCGATCTGTACTTCAATTGGTCGAGCGGATACGGCACGCCGTTCCTTGGTGACTTCTTCACCTACCTGATGAACCCGTTCTCCTGGCTCGTCGGGGGCTTTCCGCGTCACCTCGTGGAACTTCCGGTCTTCCTCGTCACCCTGTTCAGCATCGGCCTCGCCTCAGGCCTGATGACCCTCTTCCTGGGCCGACTGCACCCAGGCTCCCCCTGGCTGCGAGCCCTCCTCTCCGTCTGTTTCGGCCTGAGCGCCTGGACCATCTCCGACGGCTTCGCGGACCCCATGTGGATGTGGGGTCTGGTGGCGCTCCCACTCCTCGGGATCGCCTACGACTGGTGCCTGCACCGGCGGCGCTGGGTCGCCGGCACCCTGCTCGTCACCCTCTCCTGGGCGGGCAACTTCTACACCGCGGCGATGGCCACCCTGGGCATGGCCCTGGTGCTGCTCGTGCGCGTGTTCCTTGACGCACGGGCAGGTCGGGAGCGGCTGGATACCTTGCTGCGCGCTGCTTCCATGACCTTGACCGGCATCCTTCTCGCCGCGCCCGTACTCACGGTCAGCCTCAGGGCGACTCGCGCGGCGCAGCCGGCGCCGGTGAGGGTCTACGAAGGTCCACCCACCGTCGCCCACTACCTCGCGCAGTTGTTGCCCGGAGGGCTGTCCGAAGGACCGCGCGTCTCCGTGGGCATGCTGCCCCTGCTGCTCATCGCCACTTTGCCCTTCATCCGCCGGGTGCCCCTGAGGGAGCGTTTCTGCTGGCTTTTCCTCATCGCCGTCATGGCAGGTTCATTCGTCTGGGCGCCCACGATCCTGCTCTGGCACGGAGGGGCGATACCGAACGGGAGCCCCTACCGCGCCTCCATCGCCTTGACCGCCGTCCTGGTGTCCGTTGCCTGGCTTGCGCTCGCCCGTGAGCCCGGCCGCAGGGAACTGCTGTGCGGAGCGGGTGTCGTGCTCCTCCTGATCCTGTTCGTCCGGCACAGCCCGCACATGAGCCGCGGGCCGTGGTTGCTGGCTGCCGCCGGCCTTGTCCCCTTGGTACTGCTGCTGACGCTGGACCGTCACCGGAGGCGTCGCGGAGCGCGCGCGACGCTGACGGCGGCCCTGGCCGGAACGGTCTTCCTCACCTCCGCCTACACCGTCTTCAACACCACGGTCATCCGGGACACCTACGACTGGTGGACACCCAAGCGCACGTACGACAGGGAGTCCCTGGCCACGTACGAACTCCTCAAGTCGGCCGATGACTGGCCGGCCACCCGCACGGACCCAGGGCCCCATGAGTACGCCAACAACGATCCCATGCTGCTTGCCGGACAAGGGGGTTCCTACTACAGCAGCTACGTGCCCGCCCGCACCGCCGGAGCACTGCACCGGCTCGGTGCGGGCTGGTACATCCAAGGCCGGCACACGCTGAGCTTCACCGACCCGGTCAGTCGGGCGATCATGGGAATCAGCAGTTACGCCGACCGGAGGACGGGTCCCGGCGGCCTCGCGCGGCGAACGGTGCCGGCACCGCCCATCGTCACCGTCCGACCTCCCGGCACCATCCTCGACCGCGCGGGCCTCGACCGCGCGGGCACGGACGCCACCGTCTTCGCCCGTCAGGAACGAGTGCTCGGCGCACGCGTCTACGAGGTACCCCGGCTCCATCCCTCCCACGACACTCCCTCCCAACCCACCGCCGGCCGCGGCTGGGCGCTGGTCACGGACCCGCGAGGGAGATTCGGCCGGACGTTCACCGCGCGCTGCACGCCCGGCACGGAGGCGTACTGGTACGCACCGTGGTTCTCCGGCCGGGTCGAGGCACAGGGCCGGACGGTCAAGAGCTTCGGGCGCCAGAGCATGACGGGCAAGGGTCTCACCGCTCTGGGGAAGGTGCCGGCGAACGGCACGCTCACCGTGAGGGTCACCTCGGAGCGCCGGCAACACCTTCCCCCCAGCCCGCTCGGCTGCCTGAACGTGGCCTCACTCGACCACGCCGTCAGCCACCTGCGGTCCACTGGACCGCGAGAGCTCCGCGCCGGAGGTCATTCCATCGAAGCCGTTTTCGCCTCCGGAACAAGGGGAACCGCAGTCGTCTCCGTGCCCGCCACCTCCGGCTGGCAGTGCGCGGTCGACGGGGCTCAGGCCACCAGACCACACAGACTGGGTGGCCTGATCGCCGTGGACCTGGGCGACGGCGCCACCACGCTCCGGTGCGGCTTCCGCCCACCAGGCCTGCGGCTCGGCCTGGCAGTGAGCGCCGCCGCCGCCGCTACCCTGCTGCTCGTGGCCGGCGCGAGCGCGCTGCGCACCCGCCGCAAGGCGGTGAGGTGAGTCTTCAGTGGCGGACCGCGTGGTGCCAAAGGGAGCGAGCGTCAGGGGCGCCGGGCCGCGAGGTGGCAGACGGCGTCGTGGTGACGTGCAGATCGGCGTCCAGGCCGAGGACCGCCATCGAGGCTGGGCCGGCCGCCTCCACCAAGCCCGCCGGGGCGCCCGCGTACAGCATTCGGGATTCACTCCAGAGCGGCGATCCGCCCGTGCCGGTCGTGCTGATCGGGCCGGTCGTGCCGGTCGTGCCGACCGTGCTGATCGTGCCCGTACTCCCGCGGCCCGCGAGCAGGGGGCCCGCGACACTCACCGCGCCGTAGCCGGCCCTGCCGCCGACTTCGACGACCGGGGAGAGGTCCGGTCCCGGCGTGCCCGCAGTGGCCAGGGTCGTACGCACCACGCCCGAGCCGGGGCGGCGGAAGAACAGGCGGACCCCTTCACCGTCAGGGGCCACCGACAACGGGACCGTGGTCGGCGGCAGATTGGTGGGCAAGGGGCCCTTGAGCGGAGAGTCCGGGGTTTCCTGGATCCAGGCCAATACGGTCTTGCCCGTGGCCACGTACACGTGGCGCCGGCCCGCCGCATCGATCGCGGTCGCGGGCTCTCCCTGAAGATCGGCGCCGCCCCATGCCTGCCATGCGCCGAACGGGCCGTTCGGCGCGGACTGCGCGCGGGCGCGCAGCGTGCGTTTCGCATCGCGCACGTACACCGTCACGCGACCCGTCCGGTCCACCGCGACGGAAGGTCCGCTGATCGCCGAGGTCCCGGCGGCGTCCGTCGTCTCCGGGGTGCCGAGCGTCTGCCATGGGCCGAACGCGCCGTTGGGCGAGACCTGGGTGGTGAACACGATGGCACGACCGTAGTCCTGCGGCTTGGCCCCCAACGTGGTGCGCGTGCCGAAGACGGCGATCC